>JAVXWN010000238.1:0-4006 GCA_032230645.1 Acidobacteriota bacterium
GTCATTCCCGCGACCGCGAGCGGCTCAAGCAGCGCGGGGTAGTCGAGCAGCCCCGTCGGCGTGACTTCATAAGAGGTCGTGCGATGCTCGCGCCCTTTGAGCATGCGTATGTCGAGCACATCGCCCGCACCGACGCGGTAGAGCGCGGTCGGGTCGGGGTCGGCATACGTCGTCGGCCTCTCCACGCTTGCTGCTTCCGTCGCTGGTCTCTCCTTGCTTGCTGCTACCGGCGCGCGACTCCCGGTGTTTGTCGCCGGGACGGACGGCGCATCTGTCTTCGCGCTCGACGTTGTTGCCGCGCCGTCGCTGTTCGTCGGCGCGGGCGTCGTCTCGCGCAGCTTCGCGTAAGAACGTCCGAGCTTTTGATAAGTCTCTGCGTCGTTGGGGTCGAGACGCGTGGCCTGCTCGTATGCATCAACCGATTCGCGCCAACTCCCAAGCGCAGCGTATGCGTCGCCGAGCGCGCGATACGCTGCGGCGTTCCTTCTGTCTAAAAGGACTGCCTGACGAAAGGCCGTGACCGCTTCTTCATAACGGCCCGCACGCGACGCGCTCACGCCCACGTCGTAGGGAGATGCCGCAACGGTCTCAATCGGAGCGGGCCTCACGGCATTTGTCGGAACAGGTCGCGCGACCTTGCTTGTCGTAGGTGTTACCTTGCTCGTTGCTGGCGCATTGCTCGCTGCTGGCGCATTGGTCGGCATCGTCGCAACGCTCGTGGACGTGCCCGCGTTCGGTGAAGCATCGGAGGCGTTGAACGAATCGGACGCAGCGGGCGAAGACGCAGCCACTCTTTCCGTCCCGCCTCCGAGGTTGACGGCCTTCATGGCTTCAAGTACCTGACCACGATGGGGCGGCGCTGCCGTTGCTGTCGCGGACTGCGCGCCCGTCGTTGTCGTAGTGAACGGCACGGGCGGGCGCGCGGCGTAGTCGGGTCGAAGGCGAAGCGCTTGAGTGTAAGCGGCCTGCGCTTCTTCATCCTGATGGAGCGCGCGGCGTGACTCGCTCAGGTGATAGTAAGGCTCGGCCCACTTCGGATAAATTTTTATCGCCTTCTCGAAAGCGGCTGCGGCCTGCACGTGTTGGCCTCGATGCGCAAGCGCAACGCCGAGGTTGTTATAAGCCTCCACATCGTTCTTGTTGAGGCTAACCGCTTTGTAGTATGCGTTGGTCGCGTCGGCCCAGCGACCAAGCTCGGCGTAGACGTTGCCGAGGCTGTAATACGCGTTGCCGTTCGACGGGTCGAGCGCCACCGTCTGCTCGAAGGCGTTGGCCGCCTCGGCCAGTCGGCCTTCGAGCGCGAAGCGTGCGCCGTCGCGATAGTATGTGTCGGCGCGCGCTGTGTCCTGCAACACGGCCGCGCCCGATGGTGCGGCGAAGCCCGCACATACGATAAGACCGAGCAGTAAAATCTTCTTCATAACTCAAACGCCTCCCCGCCCGTCCGCAGGCAGAAAGCTTAAGAGGTCACGCGCGCGCTTCGTTTTAGGGGACGTTACAACTTCAGCGGGAGAGTGTCGTCAACCAAATCCGACGGTGGCACGGATTATATTTCAAGGGCGAGGCGTTGTCCACGAAGCACACCGCGCCTTGAAGTTTCGCGGCGCGGCGTGCCCCCGCGAGAGGCCGACGAGATTAGGACTACCGGAAATCGCGTCGGTGTTATAAATTGCTTCCGCCCCGGCCGAGCCTTTAAAGTCAGGAAGCTTCTCTGGTGGAAAACATAGAGCGCACACAGTTCGTGGTCTTGACCGGCCACCTCGACGAACAGCCCCTGCCCGACCTCATCCGCAGGCTGCGCGTGCAGCGCAAGTCGGGCCGCCTACAGGTCGAGTACGCGGACGGCCCCGGCTCATTCTTCTTCGAGGATGGGCAGATGGTTGATGCGAGTCTCGGGAGCTTGCGCGGAGTCGAAGCGCTCTACGCGGCGCTCGCTCTTGAAGGCGCTTCCTTCAACTTCAACCCGCTCGTCCGCCCGCCCGAGCGCAACATCGACCGTCAGGGGCAGCAGTTCATACGCGACCTTGTCGAAGCGCCGCGCCGCGAGGGCCTCGCTGAGATACGCGTCGCGGCGGGCGGCGTGCCCGCTGCGCACACGGGCGGCCCAATGGCTCTGCCGCAGAACTCACCGCTCCAACTCGGGCCCGGCGCGGCCGAGTTGGTCGCACCTTTGGAGGAGCGCATCTCGGCCGTCGAAGGCGCAATCGTCTCCGCCTCGCGCCGCTTCTCGCGCGAGCGGCTCATCTACGCGGTCGTCATCGGCTTCTTGGTGGGCCTCAGTCTCATCACGACACTCAACATCCTTTACGGCCCGTTCGGTTCGGGGCGCGCTGCGGCCACGAGTGCGTCGGTTAAAGGTCAGTCGGCGCAGGACGCGGCGAGTCGTGCAGGCGTAGAAATTGCGAGTGCGCCTTCGGAGGCAGCAGCGGTCAACAAGCAGCAGGCCGCCGTCAATAAAGAAGGAGCCGCCGTTAATAAGGAAGAAGCTGTCGTCAGTAAGGAACAGGCAGGTGAGCCTCCGCCCGTGCCTGCGGCAGCGGCGGTGATAGGCTCGCGTAGGTTCGACGGCGTTCCGGCGCTCCGGCGCGAGTACGTGGTCGAAGTCCTCGTCGAAGTGAAGGGCGGTCGCGTAACGGACGCGCGCGTGTGGAAGCCGCAGCCCGGAGCCTCCGCTTACGAATCGGTCGCGCTCAAGATGGCGCGCGAGCGCCGCTACCCCGAAGGCTTCAACGGGGGCGAGCGGTTGAGAATAAGAGTCAAGCCCTAACCGCCTCCGTGGTTGAATCCGATGCTGTTCATTCAGAGCAACAGTCTCGCGCTCTCGCTCGCCGACGGCGAACGGCTGCGCCTGCTCGACGCGCTGGCGGAGAGTGGGCTGCGCCCGCTCCTGCGCTCGGCACGCCGTCGCTTCTTCCACTCGCTCGTCGAGCACGCCGCCGCAGCCACAAGAGTCGCGGCTGCGGCGGCGGAGCTTGAGCTTGAGTGCGCGGCGCGCAAGAGACCGGGCGACGATGCCGACTACATGCCGGGCGATCTCTTCTGCGACGGCGACTGCGTGCTCGCGCTCGTCTTCGGGCGCGGCGCAGATGAAGGAACGTTGACGGCGAGCGTCGTCTACAACCTCGACACCGTGGAGCCGCTCGCACGGCTCGAACGATTCTGCCGCGAGGTGCGCGGGGCGTTAGACGTTATTGAGGAAGAGAAGCGGGCCGCGACGGCCACGACGATGGAGCCGCAGCCATCTACAACAGAGCCGCAGCCATCTGCAACAGAGCAGCCCGACTCTCCTCTATGGCAGTCGCGTCATAACAGATTGCCGCAGGGACTCGCGCGCTTCATCGCCATCCAGCCGCCGGACTTCGTTCGTGCCGGAGGCGCACTTCGCGGGGGACGCGAGCTGGCGCGCGCCTCCGAGTTGATGGAGGTGCGCGCGGTGCGCGATTTCCTGCGGCGCGTGCAGGAGCTTCGGCGCGAGGGCTATACGCCGCGCCGTCTGCTCGCGGAAGCGGGCTCGCTCGGCGTCGTCTCGATTGAGAGGATGTTGGAGGCGGGGCTGTTGGAGCGCGAGTTGAGGGTGAGCTGTCGCAAGTCGGGGCACGCTCTCTTCGATCTGCCCTCGCCCGACTCGCTCGCGGCCGTCACCATCAGCCGCGCACGGTGTAGCCAGTGCGCGGCTCCCGTCGCGGATGAAGTAGTCGAAGAGACTTTCAATCCGACGCGTCTCGCCATCGCGCTCCTTGAAGACGGAGGCTGGCTTGCGAACCGCGTCTATCGCATCGTTCGCTCGCTCGGCATCCCCGACAGCGAGATTGTGACGGGCCCGGCCACGTCGCATGGCGAGTCGTATCTCGCGGCCGAAGTGTGCGGCAACTCATTCCTCATCGTCACCAGAGACGGCGACCTGACGCCCGCCTTCAGCCGCCGCGTCGCCGAGATAGTCGAAGAGACGGAGGCGACGCACCTCATCGCCATCGTCACGGGCTCGGCCGAAGACGAAGGCCGCCTA
>JAVXWN010000017.1:0-31109 GCA_032230645.1 Acidobacteriota bacterium
TGGACGCGGGCCAGTGGCCGAAGAGCACGGTCTGCTCGCCGCGATAGACTTCGTACCACGGCGTGCCCTCGCGGCTCGTGCGGTCGGGGCCGAGCGTGCGCAACTCCGTCAAATCGTCGAGCGATTGTTCGGCGAGCGCGATGCCGGGACGCAGACCCGCGTGGACGACGACGTGCGAGCCGAGAGCGAGATAGGCCGGAAGCCCTTCGAGGTATGCCGTGTAAACGTCGCGTCGCTCCTTTAGTTGCTTGGCGCACTTCTTCTGCGACGGCTTCAACTCCTTCTTCCTGCGCGTGCCCTTCCAGTATTCGAGCAGCGCGCGGTCGTGGTTGCCGAGGACGGATGAGAAGCGCGCATCACGCATGAAGAGTTCGAGCACTTCGCGGCTCTTCTCGCCCTTCACCAGAAGGTCTCCGACGCAGACGAGCCGGTCGGACGTTTTGAGTCCGACGCGCTCGACGAGCGCCAGAAGCTCGTCGTAACAGCCATGTACGTCGCCGACGACGATTGTGCGCGACACTCCTCAACTCCTTCCTTTTTGCGCGTGCGCTTTGTGCGTCTTTTATACTTTTTTGATTACAACACAGCGGGCGAGCGCCTAACAAACGGCGCGACGTTTGCCCCGCGTCGCATCTGTGGTAAAAGACTGCGGCGTCCCGGCGGGCGAACTTCTTATGCTTTGCATTGACGGCTCATTCGGTGAGGGCGGCGGGCAGATTATCCGCACGTCTCTCGCGCTCTCGCTCATCACGGGCAAGCCCTTCCGCGTCCGAAACGTCAGGGCGCGGCGCGAAAGACCGGGCCTCCAGCGCCAGCATCTAACGGCCGTCACCGCCGCCGCCGCCATCGGTACGGGGAAGGCCGACGGCGCGCACCTCGGCTCCAAAGAGTTCACCTTCGAGCCCGGAGCCATTCAGCCCGGCGAGTACAAGTTCACCATCGGAACGGCGGGCAGCACCATGCTTGTGCTTCAGGCCGTGCTCCCGCCTTTGATGATTGCCGACGCGCCAAGCCTTCTACTATTCGAGGGCGGCACGCACAACGTCAAAGCGCCGCCCTTCGAGTTCATACGCAAGAGCTTCCTTCCGCTCATCAACCGCACGGGGCCCAATGTCACCGTCGAGCTACAACGCTACGGCTTCTACCCGCCGGGCGGCGGTCGTTTCAACGTCTACGTCGAGCCCGCCGAGAAGCTTCGTCGTCTCGACCTCGTCGAGCGCGGAGCCATTCTCTCGCAACGCGCGCGCGCCCTCTGCGTCAAACTGCCCGTGCACGTCGGCGAGCGCGAGCTGGCCGTCGCGAGCGAGCAGCTTGGCTTCATGCCCGACCAACTCGACCTCGAAGAGTCCGACAATGCCCTGAGCCCCGGCAACGTCTTCACCATCGATATCGAGAGCGAGAATCTGACCGAGGTCTTTACTGGCGTTGGCGAGCGCGGCGTGCGCGCCGAACAGGTCGCCTCATGCGTCGTCCACGAGGCGCAGGCTTACCTCGACGCGGGCGCACCCGTGGGTCAGCACTTGGCAGACCAACTCCTCATTCCGATGGCGCTCGCGGGCGGCGGCTCATACACGACCGCCACGCCCTCGCTCCACACGACGACCAACATCGAGGTCATCAAAAAATTCCTGCCCGTCGACATTACCGTCACACAGTTGAGCGAAGAGGTTTGGAAGGTCGAAGTGTTCGGCTAGACTTGGCTGCCGCCGCTGCTCGTCAATTCACCGGCCATCAAAGCGACCGCGCCGGGGTCGAGGCTTCTCTTAAAAACAATCGTGTTGGGCGGAACGTTCGTCATGGGGTCGCGCGTGCCGCGCAGTTCATCCCAGACGGCGATGATGAAGTTCCGCAGACCCGCGTGGTCGAACTCCAACAGACGCTCGCGCAGATGCTCGGGCGTCCAGAAGCCGAGCACTTCGAGGAAGACGCGCGCGCCCGACTCGTTGTGCCGCAGGACGAAGTCGGGGATGAAGGCGCTGTCGCCGAGGTCAATGACTTCGCTGCTCGGCTCAAGCGCCCAGTCTGTGCCCGCGCGCGTCCAAGCTGCCTTGAGCTTTTCGATGACTGGGTTCTCGTAGGCCGACACTTGCGTGTAGTGCGAGCGCAGACGGGTCTGCTCGCTCGTCAACTCGAAGTAGACGACGTGGTTCTGCCTGCCCTGAATCTCGGCCCTCATGCGCCAGCCCGTGCAGAGCAGGAGCGCGGGCAGGAAGACAGCCATCTGTATGCCGTACTTCTGCGAGCGTTGGAAGATGGAGGCGGGGCCGTCGAGTCGCACCTCGTAGCCTTCGCGCGAGTTGCCACGGACGGTGTGAATCAGCCGATAGGCTTTGATCGCGCCGAACAACTCGCGAAACCCTTCCGGCGCTTGAGCCCCGAGCCACAGGCGCATCTCGACCGAGCGATAGAGTAGAGCCTGCGCCTGCGCGACGTTATAGAGGTCTAAGAGCGCGGGCGGCGTTACGGGCTCGAAGAGCGTGAGCCTCTGATTGTCGGGCAGATCGGCGTAGAGCGCATCGAGCAGCACCGAGGGCTCGCACGCGAGTTCGCGCGCGGCATCAGAGACGAGTTCGGCACGTGCCTCCGGTGTTGATACGGGGTGACGCGCACGTGCCTTGAGAAAGAGCGTGCGACGAATCTCCATGGGGTCGGCGGGCGCGCTCGTCTCGAACTCGCAGCGGTCGGTCAGAAGTTTTATCAGCCCGCGCAGGATGCGATAGTCCGTCCCCGTGCCCACGTACTCCTGCAAAGACTCTTCGAGCGTCGCGCGCGCACGGCCCGCGTGCGACACGAAGAGCGCAATCAAATCTTCCGCCGCGCGCAGGTACTCCTCGTCGTCGGCGTCAACGTAGCGCGGCTTGATCTGGTCGCCGCGCTGCCAGCTCATCGAGAGGTCTGCGGTTAACATCTCTTCAAATCAGCGAGGGCTCTTCCGACTCTCGCCGCTGTTCGCGGAACTGTTCGCCCGCGCCCCGGCGACGGCTGATGTGCTCCTCGGTCGTGTCCTGCGTGATGACCTCGTAGAGCGTGGCCTCTTTGCCCGGCAGCTTCCGAAGTATCCGCCCGAGGCGTTGGACGTGCTCGCGTGTCGAGCCCGAGCCCGAGAGCACGACGGCCACGGACGCTTCGGGGATGTTGACGCCCTCGTTTAAGACCTTCGAGGTGGTGAGCGCGAGCACTTCGCCTTTGTTGAAGGCTTCGAGCCACGCGCGCCGCTCCTTCACACCCGTCTCGTGCGTGATGGCAGGGACGAGGAAGCGACGCGAGATGCGATAGACCATCTCGTTCTCGGCCGTGAATATCAAGACCCTCTCCCGACGGTGACGCTGCAAAAGCTCGCCGAGCACTCGGAGCTTCGAGTCGGTGCCGAGCGCGATGCGCTTCGACTCGCGGTAGGCCATCATCGCGCGCCGCCCCTCCTGCGAGCGCGCCGAAGCGGCGATGAACATCTGCCAGCCGCGCAATGAACTCAAGCCGATTCCCTTCTCGCGCAGGAAGCCGCGAAAGATGTCGCGCTCGCGTTCGTAAGAGGCGCGCTCTTCTTCCGACAACTCGACGCGAAGTCTGACGACCGTGTAGTCAGAAAGATACTCGCCCGCAAGCTCGTGCGTCTCGCGCCGGAAGACGAAGGGGCCGACGAGGCGTTCGAGCAGCGTGTCGGCTCCGTCGGCGCGGTCGGGCGTCGCCGTCAAGCCCAAGCGGAAGGGCGCGATGCACATCTCGGCGGCGTGGCGAAAGATGTTCGAGGGCAGATGATGACACTCGTCGAAGATGACGAGGCCGAAGCGATTGCCGAGCCGTTCCATGAAGCGAAAGGCCGAAGCGTAGGTCGTCACCGTCAGCGCGCCCATCTCGAAGTAGCCACCGCCGATGAGCCCCACCTCCGCTTGAAAGCACGAGAGCAGAAGGTCGTACCACTGGTTCATCAAATCGAGAGTGGGCACGACGACGAGCGTCGAACGCTTCACCTGCTCAATCGCCATCTGCGCGACAAGACTCTTGCCCGCGCCGGTCGGCAGCACAACGACGCCGCAACTGTTCGCGCGCCTCCACTCGGCGATTGCTTCCTGTTGATAAGGGCGCGGCTCGACGAGAAACTTGGTGGGGAAGTCGAAGCGGTCGTATGCGCGCGCATGGTCTTCGTAAGGCGTCTTCGCGCGCACAAGCTCGCTGACGACCTGCCGGTATTCCCAAGCGGGCGCACGCCACCGCATCACACGCGCGTCCCAGTGGAAAGGCGACGGCACATGCGCCTCCGCCCCCGCGCCGTCGAGCAACAGCGTACCCGAGTCGAACCGGAGGACGAGCGTCGTTGCATTCATTTCATAGTGAGGCATGCCTTGCGGCGGAGTGAGGAGTTAAGAAGACGGCACGCCCTTCATCCTTCTTCAATCCGCCGCTTCGGCAAACGTTAGAAAGGTATCTCGTCGTCTTCGATGTCCCCGCCTTGAGGAACACCACCGCCGTCGCCGCCGCGCGACTGCTGCTGCTGCTGCGAGCCGCCACCGCCCGACGGCGCGCCGCCCTGCTGCTGCTGGCGCACAGGGATGCCTTCGACGCCGCCCGCACCCGCGCTGTCAATGAACTGCACTTCCGAGGCGTTGACTTCGAGCGACTGTCGCGGCTTGCCCTCGCGGTCTGTCCACTCCTCGACGTGGAGGCGGCCTTCGAGATAGACCTTGCGCCCCTTCGTCAGGTAGCGCGAGATGTTCTCGGCCTGCTTGCCCCATGCCGTCACGCGGAACCATGTGGTGATGTCCTGCTGTTCACCGGCCTTGTCGCGACGCCGCTCGTTCGTCGCCACCGAGAACTTGCAAACGGCCGTGCCCTGCGGCGTATAAGAGAGTTCGGGGTCGCGCCCGAGGTTGCCGATGATGATGATCTTGTTGAAAGACATTTCTCTCGCTCCTCGCGTTTACCTTTTCCCGCCGCCTCAGGACTTCATACCTTCGCGACGTTGCAGACTCGGCACATCGTATCACACGCAACAGGCAGCGTGTAAAGCAACGTGTGCCGTTAAGGAGGCCGGACGGACGCGTCCGGCCACGGATGTTTCCTCAAGTCGGCCGCACGTGTGGCGGGGCGCGGCCGTCCGAGTTGGTTTACTACTCGCGCCGCTCCACGTCAACGCTCAGGAAGTCGTGCGCCATCTCCGCGTGGGGAAAGACGGCGCGCGCTTCGCGCAAGAGGTCTTCCGGCCCCGTCTGGTTGCCGGGGAAGTAGCGCGGGCTGAAGTGCGTTAGAAGAAGACGGCGCGCGCCCGCCTCTTGCGCCACGCGCCCGGCCATCGCAGCGGTCGAGTGCGTGCTGCGCACCGCGAGCCCTTCATCGGCTTCGGCAAAGGTCGCCTCGTGTATGAGAAGGTCTGCGTCGCGTGAAAGCTCGATTGCCGAGCGACAGTAGGTCGTGTCCGTGCAGTAGACGACGCTTCGACCCTGAAGCGCGGGGCCGCAGAAGTCCGCGCCGTCAAACGTGCGGCCGTCGTCGAGCGCGACGTGCTCGCCGCGCTTGAGCTTGCCGTAGAGCGGGCCCGGCGGGATGCCGAGTTCCCTCGCACGCTCAACGTCGAAATGGCCGGGACGCTGCTTCTCATTCACGCGGTAGCCGAAGGCGGGCAGGCGGTGTTTGAGCGGCGCGCAAGTCACGGTGTATTCCGCGTCCTCGAAGAGCAAGCCTTCGCTGACCTCGTGAACTTCGAGCGGGTAGTTGGTTTGAAACTGCGTGCGGCGGCTGACCTCGCGCACGTAGTCGCCGAGCGGTCGCGGGCCGTAGATGTCAATGCTGCGCGCGTGCGCGGTCATGCCGCAGGTGGCGAGCAATCCCATCAGCCCGAGCATGTGGTCGCCGTGCATGTGCGTGATGAAGATGCGCGTGACTTGACTGATGTTGAGGTCGCTGCGCAGGAGTTGATGCTGCGTTCCCTCGCCGCAGTCGAAGAGCCACACCTCGCCGCGCTGCGCGAGCCTCAACGCCACGCACGAAACGTTTCGAGCGCGCGTCGGCACCCCCGCGCTCGTCCCTAGAAAAGTTATCCGCAAACTCTCGACCTCGTTTCGATGAGCAGCAAGCAGTTTACTGCTCACCATTCACTATTCACTTCTTACTAACGTACACGTTACTCTTCAACCACAAACGCCACGGCTTGAGCGCGTCCTCGGCGGCGTAGGCGACGCCGATGCGCGGGCCCGTGGCGATCTGCTCGGGCGTGAATTTCACGCCGGTCTCTTCAAGCCAGACGCGGCGGCTCGTCGTCAGGTCTTCGCCGTCGAAGCTTCGATCAATGCCGAGCGCCTTGCAGAGCTTGCCGGGGCCGGAAGTCAGTTCGCGCTCTTTCGTGACGGGACGGCGCTCGCGCATCAGCGGCTCGCCCTCCTCGGGCTCGACGGCGCGGACGAGTATGGCGTGCGGTCTTCCTTCGGGGCCCGCGACGACGTTGAACTGGTGGTGCATGCCGTAGACGAAGAAGACGTAGACGGTTCCGCCCACGCTATACATCGTCTCGGTGCGCGCGGTGCGCCGACCCTTGTAGGAGTGCGCGGCCCTGTCCTCTGCGCCGAGGTACGCCTCCACTTCGACGATGCGCCCCGAGACGCGCACGCCCGACGCCGCGGGCACGACGAGTCGCTTACCCAGCAACTCGCGCGCGACGAGCAGAGTGTCCGTGCGCGTGTAGAAGTCGCGTTCGAGTTTATGCGGTCGGCGCGGGCGTGGCATCAGTCCTACTCGAACTGCTTGCGGAATTCTTCAAACCGGCTGCGCATCTCGGACAACTCGCCACGTAAGCTCTCGACCTCGGCTTCGAGGCGCGTGATTCGCTCGGCATCGCCCGCGCGCGAGGACGAAGCGCGTGGTGTTGTGCTCACGCGCGGCTGATGCTCGACGCCCTCAGACTGCTCCTCAACCGAATCCTCGACGATGGGTGTGCCCGACAACAGATGCGCGTAACGCGCCTCCTTGCGTCCCGCAAGGCGCGGCAGCTTCGTGATGAGCGGGTCGTCTCTCTGCGCCAGCCCTTCGAGCGTCGTCTCGACCTCGCGCAAATCCGCGAACTCGTAGAGGCGTCCCGTGCGGCCGCGCACCTCGCCCACGGTCTGCGGCCCGCGCAGCATCAGCACGCACATCGCGGCCAACTCCGGCGGCGCGAGAGTGTAGACCTCGCGCATCATGTGCTTGTACTTCGGCACGCGGCTGTCCGCCCCGTAGAAGATGTAGACGAGGTTCTTCGCGCGCAAAGACTCGACCGCTTCGGCCACCTGTCGCTCGTCGTATTGCACGACGGGGTCGCGGTTGGAAATCTGGTTGCACGCGTGCAGCAGCGCGTTCAGCGTCAGCGGGTAGTAGTCGGGCGTCGTCACCTGCTTCTCGACGAGCGAGCCGACGACGCGAACTTCCTCTTCGTTCAAAATTGTCTCCACAAACTTGAGCCTTCTCGGGGCCCGTTCGGCCCCGCATTGTCCGCCGTCGCGTCTTCGCGCGCCGCATCCCACGCGACCCAGAATTTCATTGACACGGTCTCACGGTCAAGTGTATAAGCCACGGCGTCTCTCAACGTCGCGGCTCACGCCGACCGCAAGTCGCATTTGACTGCTCTTCGCACGGCGTCAAACTTCCGCTCCGACGCTCCTTTTCCAATATCGTCCACCTCGGGGCACGACCCTCGTCCCTTCCCCCGTTCAAGGCCGGAGGCGCTCGAAATGACTCAGGAACAAAAACAGCTCGTCAAGCAGGCCGAAGAGATTCTGCGCGGCGCAGACCGCGCGCCCGTCGAGCTTTACACACTCGCCAAGCGCTTGAAGGAGGCGAAGCAGTTCTACTACGCGCGGCGGCTTCTGGCGCGCGCGCGCAAGAGCCCGAGGCTTAAGGACGACCCCGCGCTGCGCCTGAAAATCTTTCAGCAGTCCGCGCTCTGCACATATAAGGACGCGGAGTTGCCTGTTGACACGCGCCTCGACCGCGCGTTCGAAATCCTGCAAGAGGGCGACGACCTCGCGCGCACGGTCGATCAGGAGACGCTCGGGCTGGCGGGCGCAATCTACAAACGCAAGTGGGAGGTGGACAGCCAGACCTCGCAGCTTGAACGCTCGCTCTCATACTACCTGCGCGGCTACGCCGAAGGGGCCCAGAACGATCAGGGCTACACCGGCATCAACGCCGCATACATCCTCGACCTGCTGGCGCACCACGAGGCCGAAGAGGCCGAGCAGGCCGGCGGAGTCCCCGACGACAGCGAGGAGAGCCGACGCATCGCGCTGCGCCGCGAAGAGGCCGCGCGCATCCGCGCCGATGTCGCGGAGAAAGTGATTGAGCTTCTACGGCAGCCACGCAACGACTGGCTTCAGGGCGAGTGGTGGTTCTACAGCACCGTGGCCGAAGCCCTCTTCGGTCTCGGAACGGTGCGCGAGCCGGGCACGGGGCTCGTTGATTACGACGAGGCGAAGTATGACGCGGCGGTCGAGTGGCTTGAGCGCGGGCGCGCGAAGGTGGGCCCGCCCGATTGGGAGTTCGAGTCCACGGCACGCCAGCTTGCCTCCATCGCGCTGCTGCAAGCGCCCGTGGGCGTCAAGGGCAAAGACCTCGAAGACTCGCCGCCGTGGCGCGCGCTCAAAAGGTTTCTGGGGCGGACTGCGCCCGTGCGCAGCGCCTTCGTTGGAAAGGTTGGGCTCGGGCTTTCGGGCGGCGGCTTCCGCGCCTCGCTCTTTCACATCGGCGTGCTCGCGCGCCTTGCCGAGCTTGACGTGCTGCGCAGCGTCGAGGCGCTCTCCTGCGTCTCCGGTGGCTCAATCATCGGCGCGCATTACTATCTCGAAGTGCGCAAGCTGCTCGAATCCAAACCTGACGAGGAGATCACGCGCGAGGATTACATCGAGATCGTCCGCCGCGTCGAGCACGACTTTCTCAAGGGCGTGCAGCGCAACGTGCGCACGCGGGTCGCCGCCGCGCCGTGGATTAATCTCAAGATGATCTTCGGCGCTGACACCGCGCCGCGCCGATGGATTTTCGGCCCCGCCTACTCGCGCACGATGCGAGCCGGTGAGTTGTACGAGACGGAAATCTTCAGTCTCGTCAAAGACGGCGAAGGCCACGAGCCGCGCTGGCTCAACGAGCTTCGCATACGCCCCGTGGCGCTCGACGCGCAGGGCGAGCGATTCAGGCAGGATGACTTCAACCCGAAGCAGGGCAACTGGCGGCGCGAGGCAAAGGTGCCTGCGCTCATCCTCAACGCGGCGACGCTCAACACCGGACACACGTGGCACTTCACGGCCACCTACATGGGCGAGCCGCCCGCTGGCATTGACAGCCGCATTGACGGCAACGACCGCCTGCGCCGCATGTACTACGACGAAGCTCCCGAGGGACACACACGCATGCGGCTCGGCTATGCCGTCGGCGCTTCGGCCTGCGTGCAGGGCGTCTTCGAGCCGCTCGCGCTCGACAAGCTCTATCCCGACCGCATCATCCGTCTTGTTGACGGCGGCACTTGCGACAATCAGGGCGTCGGCGGCCTGCTCGAACAGGACTGTAACGTCATCCTCATCAGCGACGGCAGCGGCCAGATGGAGTCGCAGCGCGACCCGAGCCGTGGACTGCTCGGCGTACCCTTGCGCTCCGCGACCATCCTTCAGGCGCGCGTCCGCCAATCGCAGTATCAGGACTTGTGCGCGCGCCGTCGCTCGCGCCTGCTGCGCGGCTTGATGTTCGTCCATCTCAAGGACGACCTCGACGTTGACCCCGTTGACTGGATTGACTGTCTCGACCCTTCGGACACCGACGACGACGACGCACGCTCCGCGGGCCGTCGCGGCAAGCTCACGCGCTACGGCATCGCAAAGGACATTCAGCAGTGCCTCGCCTCCGTGCGCACAGACCTCGACTCGTTCTCGGATGTCGAGGCATACGCGTTGATGGTGAGCGGCTATCGCCAGACCGAGTACGCCTTCCGCGAGGCGAAGTGCGTCGAAGGCTTCGAGGAACGACCGGAGACCGTTGAGTGGAAGTTCCTCTCGGTCGAGGACGGGATGAAGGGCGTCGGCCGAAATTATCAGCACATCAAGCGCCTGCTCTCGGTCAGCGACATGCTCGCCTTCAAAATCTGGAAGCTGAGAAAGTCGCTGCGTGTGACGGCCGTCGTGCTGGCCTTCATCATCTTCCTGCTCGGCGCATTGGCCTGCTGGTGGCTGCGGGACTACAAGATTATCAAAGAGGCCATCACGGTCGGCACCGTCGGCACGTTCGCGCTGGTCTCGGCGTTGACGGCGCTCGGCGCGGCCTTCGTCGGAAAGCGTCTGATGCGCATCATACGGCTGCGCGAGACGGTGATTCGCACTGCCTTCGGTTTCTTTATCGGCTTCCTCGGGTCGTTCGCCGCATGGATACACCTGCGCTTCTTCGACCCGATGTTTCTGAGAGAAGGCAGTCTCAAAAACTACGAGCTGAAGAACAAGCCCGCCGCATCGCCCGCCGCCCGGCCCACGCACTCGACTCGCGCGGCGGAAGTCGCGCAGCCGCTTGCGACCGCGCCGCCTGAGTTCATTCCCGCCGCGCTCAACGCCGCGCACGCGCGCGCCGAAGCACCAATCTTTGAGACGGTCAATGCCGCGCCCGTGGCCGAGTCGCTGCCCACCACCACTGCCGCGCACGCCGAAGCCACTGCCGGTAACGGTCACGCCTTGAAGCCCGGCGCTAACGGAGGCTCGCCCGCCGAACATCCCGGCGAACAGGTCTCCACCCGCTCCGACATCGCCGACCCTGACGCGAGACAGAACTGAAGCCGCAAGACTTCACAACTCATGAGAACAAAGAGAGGCGGGCTCCGACGATTCGGCCCCGCCTCTCTTCTTATTCACGCCGCTTCTTACGCGCGGCACGGCGCGTTAATCGTTGCGCGGCTCCGGTATCGGCGGGGTGTGGTCGAAGAGTCGCACCGCGTCGAGGATGGTCTCGGCGGCGTGGACGAAGAAGTCGCGCGTGATGGTCTCGAAGTCGTCGGTGGGTTTGTGATAGTCCTTGTGGTCTTCGACGCCGAAGTAGACGAAGGGGATTCCGACCTGTTGAAAGGCGTACTGGTCGGACTGGTTCGTCCAATCGTCGTGCCCTTGCTCGGGGCGGTCGTGTCCGAGCAGCAGGTGAACGGGCGCGCGCGCCGCCACGCTTTCGAGCAAGGGGCGGAGCGCGGGCGTGTGATACGCGCCCGCAGCGTAAAGCTCGCCGCGCTCGTTGTGGCTCACCATGTCCATGTTGACGTTTAGCACTACGTCGCGCTTCTCGGCGCGGAGTTGCTTGACCAGAGCGCGTGCGCCGAACAGCCCCTCCTCTTCCGCGTCGAGCGCGGCAAAGGCAATCGAGCTCTCGGGCTCGTCGCGCGCGAAGTGCGCCGCCAGTTGGAGCAGCACAGCGACGCCCGAAGCGTTGTCGTCCGCGCCGTTGTAGATTTGGCCGCCCCGCACGCCGAGATGGTCATAGTGCGCGGTGACGATGACCAGACGCTCGGGGTGCGACTTGCCGCGCACATAGCCGATGACATTCACGCCCTTCAAGTGACTTGCACCGCCGCCGCCGTTGACGGGAAGCTCGAACGGCTGCTCGAACGAAGACCAGAAGGGCTTGAGTCCAACGTCCGCGAAGCGCCGCTCGATGTATGCGCGCGCCAACGCGCCGCCCTTTGTCCCCACGCCCCGCCCCTCCATCGCGTCCGACGAGAGCACGCGCACATCTTCAAGGAGTTGAGCGGAGTCAATCGTCTTCGACTCGACGCGTTCAGCCGATGTCTTCGACTCGATGCGTTCGGCCGACGCGCCCTTCGCGCCTTCGCCCTTCGGTGACTGCTGCTGCTGCACGGGGAGCCCCGCACCGCACGACACGAGAAGTACGACCGTCAATAACAACTGCAACATGCTTGCAGTCTGCAACACCCGCCCGCCCATCTTCAAGCAGCGCCGCCCCCGTTTGCGAGCTAAGCCGCGGCCTCGCCCTCCGCAGCCGCGCCGAGCCACTCCGCGCGAAGCTTCTCTACAGCAAGCTCCTTGTGCTTGGCCTCGACCTCTATCCACGGCACGCCTCGGTATGCGGCGGGCATCGAGGCGATGAGGTCGCTGTGATGACGGTCGCCGAAATGTTCGCGTCCATTCGAGATGTGTACGAGTTGCCACTCGGGACGTGTCCAAGTCTCGCGTGCGGCCTCGACCATCTCCGCGACGCTCGGGTGGTCATAGCTGTCGAGCCCTTCATGGACGACGTGGTGATGCGCGTCGAAGACCATCGGCACGCCCGCGCGGCGACACACTTCAAGAATCTCCGCGCCCGAATAGATGTACTCGTCGTTCTCGAAGGCGATGCGCGAGCGCACCGCTTCGGACAACAGCCCTATCTGCTCGACAAGGCGTTCACTACGCCCGCCCTTCCCCCCGTGAATCTCGATGAGCGCCCAAGCGGTGCGCGGCTGTTCGAGCATGTCCATCACGCGCGCGTGCGTCTCAAGAATCTTCACGCTGTTGGCGACGGTCGCGGCCGAGTCGGAACTGAGCACGACGAATTGATCCGGGTGCAGGACGAGTCGAATGCCGAGCCGCGTTGCATGTCTTCCCGTCCGCGCGACCTCATGGCTAAACTCCGTGAGCACGTCCGCGCCCGCTTCGTCATCAGCGAACGGAAAGAGCCCCGATGTCATGCGGTACAGGCGCAAGCCACGCTCGACGCAGAAGTCGAGCGCCCCGTTCAGACGCATGAGATTCGCCGCATAAAGCTCTCTCAACATCTGCTTCCGCACGTCCTCGGGGAATTGCAGCAGGCGCTTGCGCGTGACGGTCTTGTACCTCACCGCGTCCGAGGTCGTAATGCAGACGAGCCCGAGTTGGGGACTTATTTGCCGCGTTGTTTTTGAGTTCATTTAGCAGAGACTTTAGACGAGCGTTTCTGTCCGCGCGGTGTCGAAAAGTTAAAATTTATCAGCCGAAGATTTCGGCCTTCTCTCCATTTCGCCTGCGCCGTGAAACAGGGTATCATTGGCGGTTCGCCGCAGTGCCGGATAGTCCACCGTGCGGCGTCGGCGTGCATTTCAAACATGAGTGAAGAAGCAATCATCGTGCGCGGCGCGCGCGTCAACAACCTGAAGAACGTCTCGTTCTCAATCCCCGTCGAGAAGCTAACGGTCGTCACGGGCGTGTCGGGCTCGGGCAAGTCAAGTCTCGCCTTCGATACCATCTACGCCGAAGGGCAGCGCCGCTACGTCGAGTCGCTGTCGGCCTACGCCCGCCAGTTCCTCGAACGGATGGACAAGCCGGACGTGGACGAAGTTCTCGGCATCCCGCCCGCCATCGCCATCCGGCAGAAGAACTCGACGCGCAACCCGCGCTCGACCGTCGGCACGCAGACCGAAGTCTACGACTACCTGCGGCTCCTCTACGCGCGCGTCGGCATCACCTTCTGCCGCGTCTGCGGTCGCGAGGTTTACAAGGACTCGCCCGAGTCGTCGGCGCACGAGGTCTTGGAAACACTCCCCGAGGGGACACGCTTCTATGTTCTCTTCCCCGCCGAGGCGGGCTTGCGCGTTGAAGAGAACGGTCAGGCCAAGTCCGCGTCGAAGTCGAAGAAGAAGACCGCGAAGCAGGTGGCGAGCGGCGCGCTCGACCGGCGCGCGGTGACGGCGCACGTGATGAGCCTCATGCAGCGCGGCTTCACGCGCCTGTTCGCGGACGGCGAGACGGTCGAGTTGCGCTCGCCCGACGACTACACGCGCGCGGACTTCGAGGGCGTCTACGTTTTAGTTGACCGGCTCGTCTCGCGCGCCGACGTGCGTGAGCGACTTGTTGACTCGTTCGAGACCTGCTTCGTCGAAGGGCACGGCACGGCGCTCGTCAAAACTGTCGAGCCCGAGCCGCGCACGCTCAACTTCAACGAGCGATTCGAGTGCAAGTACGACGGCACGCTGTACGCGCAGCCCGAGCCGCGTCTGTTCAGCTTCAACAATCCCTTCGGCGCGTGCCCGACCTGTCAGGGCTTCGGCAACACCATCGGGCTCGACATCGAGCTTGTCATCCCCAACCCGCTGCTCTCGCTGGCCGACGGCGCAATCGAGCCGTGGACGAAGCCGCAATACGAATGGGCGCGCACCGAGATGCGCCGCTTCGCGCGTCAAGAGAAGATTCCCGTTGACGTGCCCTTCAACGAACTTACGAACCAGCAGCAGCGCGCCATCGTCGAGGGCAAGGGCGCGTGGAGCGGTGTGCGCGGCTTCTTCGAATGGCTTGAGACGAAGAAGTACAAGCTGCATGTCCGCGTCTTTCTCGCCAAGTATCGCGGCTACACTCTCTGCCCCGATTGCGGCGGAGGCCGACTTCGGCAAGAGGCGCGCGACGTGCGCGTGGGCGGCCGGACGCTCCCGGAGGTCTGCGCGCTCTCGATTAAAGATGCAGCGGTCTTCTACGACTCGCTTGAGCTATCGGCCGAGCAGACGGCCATCGCCGACAAGGTTCTCTTCGAGGTTCGGCGACGACTGAAGTTCCTAGTTGACGTGGGGCTCGACTATTTGACGCTCGACCGTCTGGCCTCGACGCTCTCGGGCGGCGAGTCGCAGCGCATACAACTCGCCACGAACCTCGGCTCCTCGCTCGTCGGCGCGCTCTACGTTCTGGACGAGCCTTCAATCGGCCTGCACCCGCGCGATTCGGAACGACTCATCAAGCTCCTGCACAACCTGCGCGACATCGGCAACACCGTGCTCGTCGTCGAGCACGACGAGGAGATGATGAGAGCGGCCGACTACATCCTCGACATCGGCCCGGCGGCGGGCGAGCTTGGCGGCAAGGTCATCTACGAGGGTGACTTCGAGGGGCTCTTGAAATCGGGCGCGACGCTCACGGGCAAGTACCTGCGCGGCGAGGCCGAGATCAAGGAGCCCAAGCAGCGTCGCCCCGCGAAGAAGAAACGCATCGCGGTACGCGGCGCGTCCGAACACAACCTCAAGAACGTTGACGTTGACATCCCGCTTGAGATGTTCGTCTGCGTCACGGGCGTCTCGGGCTCGGGCAAGTCAACGCTCGTTCACGATGTCGTCTACGCCGGGATGAAGAAGCAGCGCGGCGAGTGGCAGGGACAGGTCGGCGTCTTCCGCGAGCTTGCGGGCGGGACGAACGTTGACGACGTGATTCTCGTTGACCAGTCGCCCATCGGGCGCACACCGCGCTCGAACCCCGTCACGTATATCAAGGTCTACGACGCCATTCGCGAAGTCTTCTCGCAGACGCGCGATGCGCAGTCGAAGGGCTTCGACCCTTCGCACTTCTCCTTCAACGTGCCGGGTGGGCGTTGCGACGTGTGCGAGGGCGACGGCACAGTGACGGTCGAGATGCAGTTTCTCGCCGATGTCGAACTGGTCTGCGAAGAGTGCAAGGGCACGAGATTTAAGCCGCAAGTGATGGACGTGCGCTATCGCGGCAAGAACATCAACGACGTGCTCAGCATGACCGTGCGCGAAGCGATGAACTTCTTTCGCGACACGAACAAGATCGCCAACCGCCTGCGCGTGCTCGATGAGGTTGGCTTAGGTTATCTGCGGCTCGGCCAGTCGGCGACGACTCTTTCGGGCGGCGAAGCGCAGCGCGTCAAGCTCGCCTCCTACCTCTCGAAGCGAACGGGCGCGAAGACGCTCTACATCTTCGACGAGCCGACGACGGGGCTTCACTTCGAGGACATCAACAAGCTGCTCGCGGCCTTTCGCACGCTGGTCGAAGCGGGCGGCTCGCTCCTCGTCATCGAGCACAACCTCGATGTCATCAAGACCGCCGACTACCTCATCGACCTCGGCCCCGAAGGCGGCGACGCGGGCGGCCACGTTGTCGCCACCGGCACGCCCGAAGAGATCATGCAGGTTGCGGAGTCGTACACCGGCCGCTTCCTCAAAGCGCACCTCGCGCGCTCGAACGGCCACCACGGTGAGAAGAAAGCCTCCGGCGGCAACTCTTAAACGGCGCTGTGGAAAGGGAGCTTGAATGAGCCTGAAAGAACGAATCACGAATGACATGACCGCCGCGATGAAGTCGAGGGCGGCGGCGCGGCTCTCGACCTTGCGGATGGTAAAGGCTGCGGTGCAGAACCGCGAGATCGAGAAGGGCGGCGAGTTGTCGGACGAAGAGGTGACGAAGACTTTGCAGTCACTCGTCAAGCAGCGGCGCGACTCGGTCGAGCAGTACATGAAGGCTGGACGTGCGGAGCTTGCCTTGAAGGAACAAGACGAGATTGCCGTCATCGAAGAGTACCTGCCCCGCGCAGCCACACGCGAAGAGATCGAACAGGCCGTCGCAGGGGCCGTCGCCGAAACGGGCGCGACCTCGATGAAAGAGATGGGCGCGGTGATGAAGGCCGCGCTCGCACGCCTCGCCGGTCACTCAGCGGACGGGCGGATGGTTAGTGAAATGGTTAAGCAAAAGCTTGCTCGGTAGGGAACCCACAATTACAGTTCAGGTTCTCATCCGGCGGCGAGCAGGAAAGGAAAAATTATGAGTGAACATTGGCTGAAGCTCATCGGTTCAAGTAAGAATCCATGCCCGGAACACTACAGTAAACCGTATGTTGATTTCTCCAAAAGTAAGAGGCCCCGCCATGTCCATCCCGGCGACCGAGTGGTTCTTTACGCTGCTGGAGGAAGTAAGCGCCTATTCGCTCTTGCAAAAGTTACGAGCGAGGTGTACGACATCACGAGTGAGACAATCGACAATAAGGATTACGAAACATATCCTTATCGCGTGAACATCGAATATATATTTAGGGTGCCTGTATCCGCGGGCATTCATATTGAAGAGATTACTACGCCCCAACGAAATCTCCTCAGTGCCGTACAAGGTTCCTATCTAAGACTGAAACCTGAGGAGTTCAATCTAGCAAAGAGTAATCTTCAGGAAGCGGCACCGGATTAGGGCGCAATCTGCCCTTTGGCTCGCTTGCCACGCGCGCGCCGTTCCCGTATAATCCGCCTCTTGCTCGGAGCGCGGTGGCGTCGTCCAGTGGGTTCGCGCCCACTTTTTCTTTTGCGCTAAGGGTTTTTGAACGGGGGTTCGTGGGGCGTTGGACGCAGAGGCTTCAGTCGAGTCGCGCGTGCGGGAGATCGCCGGGCGTGTGGCCGCCGAACGCGGCCTCGAACTCGTCCATGTCGAGATGGCCGGGGGCGCGCTCGCTCCCATCGTCCGCCTCTTCATAGACAAGCCGGGCGGCGTCACCCACCAGGATTGCTCAGAGGTGAGCACGCACGTCGGCACCGTGCTCGACGTGGAGGACTTCATCTCGGCCGCTTACACGCTCGAAGTCTCCTCGCCGGGACTTGAGCGCGGGCTCTACGGGCGCGCGGATTTCGAGCGGTTCGCGGGGCGCGCGGCGAAGGTCAGGACGCGCGGGGCCGTTGGCGGCCAGCGCAACTTTCGCGGGCGCATCATCTCGGTCGAAGGCGACGACGTGCTGTTCGACGACAAGACCACGGGGCGCGTTCGCCTCCCCCTCTCCGAGGTCGCCAAGGCGAACCTTGAGATAGACGTTGAAGAAGAGTTCCGCCTCGCCGAAGAGCGAGAGCGAAAAAAGCAGATGTCAGATGCTTGATCTCAGATGCTGGTTTCGAGACATCCTCCAGCATCTAACATCCGGCACAATCAAAATTTATGAGCGCATCCATCGGGCAAAGCATTGACGCCGTCTGCAAAGAGAAGGGCATAGACCGCGAAGTCGTCATCGAAGCGGTCAAAGAGGCCGTGCGCGCCGCCGCCCGCAAGCAATTCAAGTCGGGCGAGGAGATTCAGGTCGAGTGGGCACCCGAGTCGGGGCTCGAAATCTTCGCCTCGAAGGTCGTCGTCGAGACGGTCGAGAATCCCGGACGCGAACTTTCGCTCGACGAAGCGAAGGAGCTTGCGGGTGACGAGGTCGAGATCGGAGACGAGCTGCAACTGCCTCTGCCCGTCGAAGACATGGGACGCATCGCCGCGCAGACCGCCAAGCAGATTCTCTTCCAGAAGGTCAGGGACGCCGAGCGCGCCAACATCTACGAGCAGTACATAGACAAGGTGGGCGACCTCGTCAACGGTTACGTCAAGCGCTTCGAGCGCGGTGACATCATCGTTGACCTCGGCACCGTCGAATCAGTCCTCACTCGCAATGGGCAGTCGCGCGGCGAGCAGTGGAATCAGGGCGAGAGAGTCCGCGTCGTCATTGACGACGTGTCGAAGGAGTCGAAGGGCCCGCAGGTCGTTGTCTCGCGCACAAGCCCCGAACTTCTCAAGCGCCTGTTCGAGATGGAGGTGCCTGAGATTTACGACGGCACGGTCGTCATCAAGAGCGCCGTCCGCGAACCCGGAGAGCGCGCCAAGATTGCCGTCGCCTCCACCGAGCGCGACGTTGACCCCGTGGGCGCGTGCGTCGGCATGAAGGGCTCGCGCGTGCAGGCCATCATCCGCGAGCTTCGCGGCGAGAAGATAGACATCATCGAGTGGTCGGACGAGCCTTCGGTCTTCGCCGCCAACGCCCTCTCGCCCGCGAAGGTCAATCAGGTGCGCATCACCGACATCGAGCATCGCCAGATGGAGGTCATCGTCAACGAAGACCAGCTCTCTCTAGCCATTGGCAAGCGCGGGCAGAACGTTCGGCTCGCCACCAAGCTCGTCGGTTGGAACATTGACATCCGCAGTGAAGAGGAACTCAAGCGCGAGGTCGCCGCACAGATGGGCGCGATGATCGCTTCGGGCGAGTCCGTACCGCTTGAGCATCTTGAAGGCATGAATCCCGCGATGGTCTCGACGCTGGCCGACCACGGCATAGGCGACATCGAGGCGCTCGCCACCGCCACGGTTGATGACCTCGCGGACTTCCTCGATGTCAGTATCGATCAGGCCGAAGCTCTCATCGGCGCGGCTCAGGCCGTCGTCGAGAGCGCGCGCGTCGCCGCCGACGGCGAAGGCACGGAGGGCACCGCCGAGGTGGGCGAAGCCGGGGACGAGTCCAACGCTTCGGAAGAGGCTTCCGCGACCGTTGAGACCGAAGCGGAGGGCGAGCCTGAAGGTGAGATGAGCGAAGAGGGACACACGGTCGTGCAGCACGCCGCATCCGTCGAGGCCGACCCGAACGCCGATGCGGGCGAGGTCGAGCCTTCCAAGGAGATGACCGCCGAAGGTTACGACGAGGCGGTGCGCACGCGCCCGCCCTTCATGGCCGAAGACCTCTCGCCCGACAACATTCTCGCGAAGGAGTCGTCTGAGCCCGTCGCCATGACCGAGGTCGAGCAGATGTCCGCCGACGAGTTGATACTTCAAGGGGCGGGGCGTGACCTTCGCCCCGACACGATTACGCCCGCGCCCGACATCTTCTCCGCCGAAGCGGCTGTGATTCAGAACAGCGGCGCTTTCGTCGAAGAGGAACGCCCTTCGACGCTCGATGTCGAGACGAATAGCGTCGGAGGCCCGGTCGTGCATATGTCGGGCGAGGAGTACGAGGACTCGCCCATCTCGCCGCGCGGCGACTTCGCATCGGAAGCTTCCGCGCCCGAGGTGCAGACCTCTTCGGAGCCGACCGCCCGTAGCGAGGGCGACCCGGCACCGGTTGAAAACCTAGCTGACGACGAGGCCGAAGATGCTTCTGGCAACGTCGAATAGCCACAGTGAAGCGGTCGCGCGCTCGCCTCAGCAAGGCGGGTCGCGCGACTGCTGCCCGCCTTAAGTCCCCTTCTCCGGCCGCGCGCCGCGTGCTTCAAGAGGGGGTCGAGAGGCTTACTTGACACTTAACCCGTGAAGCGCGCGACGCCGTTTTATCAGAAGCGTCGAAGAAGGAGTGCATGTCAGCAGCCCACACTTCAAAGATCAGGATTTACGACCTCGCCAAAGAGCTGAAGATGGAGTCGAAGCGCCTCATCGAAGAGGTGCGTCGCGAGGGCGTTGATGTCTCGGTGCCGTCGAACACCATCTCGAAAGAGCTGGCCGAGAAGATTCGCAACAAGTACTTCCCCAAGAAAGAACCGACCGTCCATCGCAGCATCCGCGTCGTCAAGAAGGCGAAGCATGCCGAGGGCGATGCGATGCACGCGCCCGAGCCGACGGATGCGCCCGTGCCCGAGGTCTACGCGGAGCCCGAGCCCACGGCGTCGCACGTCGAAGCCTCCCCCGCCGCCGAGCAGCAACAGCAGCCACCCATAGGCGACGGCGTGCGCCCGCTCACCCCGCGCATCATGAAACTCGCGCCCGCCGCGCGCGCCGAGCACCCTGCGTCCGCGCAAGGCGTCGCGCCCGCCGTCGAGCACGAGGATGAAATGCCTGCTTACGCCCTCGTGCCCGAGCCAGCAACCGTTATTGATGAGCCGGTCGAAGAAGAGTTCTACGTCTCGACCGAAGATGCCGCACCTGCGGCGGAGCCCGAATTGATCGAAACACAGCAACAGCAAGAGCCCGCGGTCGCTATCCCGGCGCCCGGCAGACAGGTCAGGACTCTGCGCCTGACCGACGCGGCACTCAAAGCGGGCGTGCAGCCCGGACAGCGCGTACATGCTCCCGTCGCTCCCGCAGCGCCAGTAGCGCCTGCTGCGCGTGACCGTGGCGCTCGCGGCGGCCGTGACGCTCGCGGAGGCCGTGGTCGAGGAGGCGAGGCCGATAGCTCGCTTCACGGCACGCCCGGCGAGACCGCCACGCCGCAGACCACATACATTCCACCCGCCGACGCACGCCGTCCCGGCGGACGCAGCGGACGACGCCCCGGTGGTGGTGGAGGCCGACCCATGCCGGGCGGCGACCGCAGCCGTGGTCGCGGCTTCGAGCGCGACTTCGTTGCCGCGCCCAAGGCGCTCCGCCTCGAAGACCGCATCGCGCAGTCGCTCAACCCCGCCTCGGGCGCGGGCGCGGCGAGCGACCTCAAACAGGTGCGACTCGTCGAAGGCGCGACCGTTAAGGAGTTTGCCGAGAAGACCGGCATTCGCCCGAAGGACATTCAGGCGCTCCTCCTCCAGCGCGGCGTCTTCGCCACGCTCAACCAGCCGCTCGATAACGAGATGGCGAAAGAGTTGGGCCGCCGCTTCGGTTTCGACGTGCAGTTCCTCGGCTTCGAGGAGATGGTCGCCGAAGAGGAGTTCGAGCAGTTGATCGAGTCCGAGGCCGACGACACCGAAGAGACGCGCGCGCCCGTCGTCACCGTCATGGGACACGTCGATCACGGCAAGACCTCTCTACTCGACGGTATCCGCGCGGCCAACGTCGCAGGAGGCGAAGCCGGTGGCATCACACAGCACATCGGCGCTTACAGCGTCAACGTCCCGACCGACAACGGCGAGACGCGCCGCGTCGTCTTCCTCGACACGCCCGGCCACGAAGCCTTCACCATGATGAGAGCGCGCGGCGCGAAGGCGACCGATGTGGTCGTGCTCGTCGTCGCGGCGGACGACGGCGTCATGCCTCAAACGATTGAGGCCATCGAGCATGCGCGCGCCGCGCACGTGCCCATCGTCGTCGCCATCAACAAGATTGATAAGCCCGACGCCAACCCCGACCGCGTGCGTCAGGAGCTTGCGATGCAGGGGCTTCAGCCCATCGAGTGGGGCGGCGACAACACGACCGAGATGGTTCCCGTCTCGGCCAAGAAGCGTGAGAACATCGGGACGCTTCTGGAAACTATCCTGCTCACCGCCGACATCCTCAACCTGAAGGCGAGCCCGACGCGTTTGGCTTCGGGTGTTGTGCTCGAAGCTAAACTTGACCGTGGACGCGGTGCAGTCGCGACCGTGCTCGTGCAGCAGGGCACGCTTCGCGTCGGAGACCCTTTCATCGTCGGTCAAATCTTCGGCAAGGTTCGCGCCATGTACGACGACCGCGGCCATATCATCAGCGAGGCCGGGCCTGCGACTCCCGTTGAAGTGCTCGGACTTCAGGGCGTGCCGCAGGCGGGCGAGACTTTTCAGGTCGTCGCCGACATCACGAGGGCGCAGCAGATTTCGCATCAACGCCAGCAGGTCGCGCGCCAGCAGACGCTCGCGCAGACCACCAAGCGCGGCATCGAGGCTCTGGGCGAAGCACAGGTCAAGGAGCTTCTGACCGTCGTTAAGGCGGACGTGCAGGGCTCGGTCGAAGTCTTGAAGAGCACGCTCACAAAGCTCTCGACCGACACGGTCAAGGTTCGCGTCGTGCGCTCGGGCGTCGGAGCCATCACCGAGTCGGACGTGCTCTTGGCCGCCGCGTCGCAGACCGAAGCGGCCGGACGCGCGGTCGTCATCATCGGCTTCAACGTCCGTCCCGAGGTTCGCGCCGCCGAGCTTGCGCGACAGGAACACGTGGACATACGTCTCCACTCGATCATCTACAAGGTCGAGGAAGAGATACGCGCCGCCATGATCGGCATGCTTGACAAGATCGAGACCGAGAAGATTCTCGGCAAGGCGCTCGTGCTCACGACCTTCCGCGTGCCGAAGGCCGGTGTGATTGCCGGATGCCGCGTGCTCGACGGCGTCATCCGACGCAACACGCGCGCCCGTCTCATCCGCGACGGAGTGGTCGCATGGGAAGGCGGCATCGGGAGCCTGCGCCGTCTCAAGGATGATGTCTCCGAGGTGCGCGAGGGCTTCGAGTGCGGCATCGGCCTTGAGAACTTCAACGACATCAAGGACGGCGACCAGATCGAGTGCTACATCATCGAGCAGATTGCCGCGACGGAGCTTTAGGAAGGATGAAGGATGAGGGATGAGGGATGAGCAAAACGGGATGAATTTCTTTCTTCATCCCTCATCCCTTATCCCTTTCGCCATGCGAAGGCCAGAGCAGTTAGCGGAAGTGATTCGCGAGGAGGTCAGCCAGATCGTTGGCTACGAGATGGCCGACCCACGCGTCGAGTGCGTGACGGTGACGGACGCGCGCGTGACGGAGAACCTACGCGACGCGACCATTTACGTGACCGCCACGGGGACGGAGGAGGAGAAGACGGCAGCGATGCGCGCTCTCCAGAGCGCCGCGCCCTACGTGCGCCGCCAGCTAGGCATCCTGCTCAACCTCCGCTACACTCCCGAGCTTCATTTCGTGCGCGACACGGTCGAGGAAGCTGCTGCGCGCGTCGAGGAGCTACTCTCCAAGATCAAGATTGACAGCCAAGACCCGGCATCCGCCTCCCCTTCAGAGGCCGGCGAAGAAGAAGAAAGGATGAAGGATGAAGGATGAAGGATGAGGGATAAAAAGAGGCTTTAAGCTTTCTTTTAATCCGTCCTCCTTCATCCTTCATCCCTTGCATTATGCTCAGTCAAGTGGTTGAACTGATCGAGTCGAAGCGCCGCTTCGCGATCACGTCGCACATCCGCCCCGATGGCGACAGCCTCGGCTCGTCGCTTGGACTCTACTGGCTGCTGCGCGCGCTCGACAAGGAGGTCGAGGTTGTCATGCGCGACGAAGCGCCACACGCTTACCGGAAGCTATCCGGAGCCGACGCCGTGCGCGTCACCCCGCGCGTAGACCGTCCCTACGACGCGGTCTTCGTCATCGAGTGCTCCGACATCACGCGCCCCGGACTCGTTGACCTCGAACGCCAGTTCGTCGTCAACATCGATCACCACTCGACGACCGCGCTCTTCGGCGACATCAACTGGATTGACTCGACCGCCTCGGCCGTCGGCGAGATGATCTACAACCTCTGCAAGGCGCTCGGCGTCCGCGTCACCAAAGAGATTGCGGAGTGCGTCTACACGGCGCTTATCACCGACACCGGAAGCTTCCACTACTCGAACACTTCGGAGCGCACCTTCAAGGTCGCCTCGGAGCTTGTGCGCGCGGGCGTCAAACCGGCGAAGGTCTCGCAGGCCGTCTTTGCAAACTACCCTTGGAGCAAGATCGAGCTTCTGAGTGAAGTGCTCTCGACCGTCAAGCGCGATGCGTCGGGGCGCGTCGCATGGCTCGTGCAGACCATTGAGATGCAGGAGCGCGCTTCGGCCACGGACGAGGACGGCGACGGCTTCGTCAACTACCCTATGAGCTGCGGCGACGTGGAGGCATGCGCCTTCTTCAAGGAGACCGCGCCGAATGTTTACCGCGTCTCTTTGCGCTCGAAGTGCGACGTGAACGTCGCGCGTATCGCCGAGCGCTTCGGCGGCGGCGGACATCGCAACGCCGCGGGCTGCACTTTTCAGGGCGCGTGGGCCGAGGCCGAGAGCGACATCGTCGGTCGGCTCGTCGATGCCGTCGAGAATCGGGGCACGAACGGCACCGGCTCGCTCTCGCTTGGGGGCGCGCAGCAGGAGATCGTGCCCGCACCCGAGGGGCGCAAGCCCGAGCGCGACGTGCGCACTTAAGAGGCGACGGCGGCAGGCGACGACGCTTCGGCTTCGCATGTCGGTTGTGTTAACCTTCGTGCCTGACAACTCCAAAGCAAATGCAGGTAGAAGGGACGCCGCCCCCTGAGAGCTAGAAGGCATGTCTTGGTTTCGTAAAAAGAACCAGCGGATCGAGCCCGTCCCCGTCGAGGAGCGGCGCGTCAAGACCGAGGGCGTCTTTCAGAAGTGCCCCGAGTGCGACGCGGCGCTCTACACGCGCGAGTTGGAAGAGTCTTCACACGTCTGCCCGCACTGCGGCCACCACTTTCGCTTCGGCGCGCGCCAGCGCCTCTCGCTTCTCTACGATGAGGGCAAGTACGAGGAGTTGGACGCCGAGATCATCTCCACCGACCCTTTAGACTTCGTAGACAAGAAGCCATACCGCGAGCGACTTGAACAGGCGCGTCGAAAGACGGGACTTCCCGAAGCCGTCATCAACGCGCGCGGCCGCGTCGGCGGACACCCTGTGCTCATCGCGGCGATGGACTTCCAGTTCCTCGGCGGCTCGATGGGCTGCGCGGTGGGTGAGAAGATTACGCGGCTCATCGAGCGCGCGGTCGAGGAGCGCGCAGCCGTCGTCATCGTCAGCCAGTCGGGCGGCGCGCGCATGCAGGAAGGCACCTACTCGCTGATGCAGATGGCGAAAATCTCGGCGGCGCTCGCGCTGCTCTCAGAGGCCCGTTTGCCTTACGTCTCTGTGATGACCGACCCGACAACGGGCGGCGTCACCGCCAGCTTCGCGATGCTCGGCGACCTCAGCATCGCCGAGCCGAAGGCGCTCATCGGCTTCGCGGGGCCGCGTGTCATCGAGCAGACCATTCGACAGAAGCTACCCGAAAATTTTCAGACCGCCGAATTCCTCCTTGAGCACGGCATGCTCGACGCCGTCGTTGACCGCCGCGAGATGCGCGACTGGATTATCCGCGCGCTCAACTTCATGTGTAACCCCGAGGGTCGGCTCAAGCCTCTCAAGGCCGAACTCTCATCGAGCAACGGCACGGGCGTCCTCAACACGACTCCGCCCGAGTCGCACGCGGATGAAGAGGTCGCACAACAACCCGAAGCGAAATCCGAAGTTAAGAGTTGAGCCGCGCTTTGAACTTCGAGCTTTGAACCTTAAACTTCGGGCCGTGAACTTCGACGAGTCGGTCAGCTACCTCCTCAGCCTCGGCCACGAGACAATCGCCATCAAGCTCGGGCTTGATAACGTCACGCGATTGCTCCGGCGTCTCGGCAACCCGCAAGCACCTTTCCCCTCCGTACAAATCGCGGGCACGAACGGCAAGGGCTCGACCGCCGCGATGCTCGAAAGCATCTGCCGCGCCGCACACTTGCGCGCGGGGCTCTACACGTCGCCGCACCTCGTCTCAATCACCGAGCGCATACGCACGGGCGGGCGCGAGATTTCCCGCGAAGCGTTCGCGCTTCACGCGACACGCGTGCGCGCGGCATCCGAAGAGGTCGAGCGCGAGTCGAAGGCGCTACCGACCTTCTTCGAGCAGGTGACGGCCATCGCTCTCGACGCATTCCGAGAGGCGAGCGTTGACATCGCCATTCTTGAAACGGGACTTGGCGGGCGACTGGATGCGACGACTGCGGCGCGCGCCGCGACCATCGCCATCACGCCCATCGCGCTCGACCATCAGGACTATCTTGGCAACACGCTCGCGGAGATCGCCGCCGAGAAGGCCGCTATCATCCACCCCGGCGTGTGCGCCGCCATCATCGCGCCGCAGGAGCCGGAGGCCGAAGAGGTCATCCTGCGCCGCTGCCGCGAGTGCGAAGTCGAGCCGCGCTTCGCAACCCATGACATCGAGATTGAGGAGGCGAGCGACGACGGACGGCTCCGCATACGTCTGCGTACCGAGACGGCCGAGTACGAGGGCGTGCGGCTCGCGCTGCGCGGGCGTCATCAGTTGACGAACGCGGCCGTTGCCATTGCACTTGCCGAGTCGCTTGCCGAGAGCGGGTTTCAAATCTCGCGGGAACAGATAGTCGAAGGATTGGAACAGGCTGAGCACGCGGGGCGACTCGAACTTGAAACGTTTGAGGGCACGACGTTTCTCTTCGACGGCGCGCACAACCCGGCGGGCGCGCGTGCGTTGCGCGCGTACCTCGACGAGTTCGCGGCGCGTCCCGTAACGATGATCTTCGGCGCGATGCGCGACAAGGCGCTTGCGGAGATTGGCAACATCCTCTTCCCCGTCGCTTCGCGTCTCGTCCTGACTGAGCCCTTGAGCCCGCGTGCGGCCACGGTTGAAGAACTGCTCCGCGCCGTGCCCGTCCCGCCCTCTTCGAGTACAATCGCGCTCGCGCCTTCGAGCCGCGACGCGCTTGTGCTTGCGCGGACGCATACACCACCGGACGGCCTCGTCTGCGTGACCGGCTCGCTCTACCTCGTCGGCGAGGTGAAGGCGTTGCTCGAAAGCAGCGTAAGCTCTCTCTAAATCACTGGCGGAAAATCCTTGAGCGCATGAGCGACAGTTCCGAATCGAAACGTCTGTGGCGCACGGCGTTGATTGTCGCGGGCGTCGGCCTGCTCGTCCTCGTTCCGTTGAGTTGGCTGGCGCTGCGAATGTACGACGACACGATTCAGCGGCGCGTCATCTCGGCCAACGAGTCGGCGGCGCTTGGCTCGCTCGAAGCCGTGCAGGCCGCCGAGCAACTCTACTACGAGAGCAACGGGCAGTACGCGACCTTTCAACAGCTACTCGATGCAGGAATCTTTCAAGCCGAGTTGAACGGCGACCCGCCCGTCGCTCACGGCTACGCCTTCACGCTGCGGGTGCAACCGAAGACGGGCGCGCAGCCCGCCGCCTATACCGTCAACGCCGACCCCGTTCGCGACGACGGGCGCGATGCGACGGGACGCCGACACTTCTTCATAAGCTCCGACGTGACCGGCGTTCGCTTCAACGAGTCACGCCCCGCGACGAAGGACGACAAGCCGCGCCCGACCGTGCGGGACTACTAAAAAAGATGATTGATGAATCTCGCCATGTTGAGATATTCATCATTCATCACTCATCACTTCATCATCATGTCCACTTCAGATAAAGAGCAGCCGCAAGTTCTGTCGAGCGAAGAGGTCTACGCGGGCAAGCTCATCAAGGTCGTTCGCGACACGGTGCGCGAGGGCGAGAAGACTTACGTGCGCGAGGTCGTCGCACATCCGGGCGGGGCCGCCATCGTCCCCTTCTTCGAGGACGAAACGATTGCTTTCGTCAGCCAGTATCGTCACCCGACCCGTCGCTTCGTGTTGGAGCTTCCGGCGGGCAAGCTCGACCCCGGCGAGCGTCCCGCCGAGACGGCCGCACGCGAGCTTGAGGAGGAGTTGGGCATAGTCGCGGGCCGCATGGAACAACTCTCGGAGTTCTATACCACGCCGGGTTTTTGCGCCGAGCGGCTCTGGGTCTTCCTCGCGACCGACCTCAGAGAGACCGCGTGCCGTCATGAAGAGGACGAGATCATCGAGGTCGTGCGCCTGCCCTTCGCGCTCGCGCTCGAACGCGTCGCCTCCGGCGAGATTGACGACGCCAAGACCATCATCGGCCTGCTGCTCGCCGCCTCGGCCTTAAGGAGATAGACGGTTGAACGACAGAGATACAGAGACACGGCTTTAAAATTTATCTGTTCAAGCCGTGTCTCTTGTGTCTCTGTCGTTAAAGTCTCTGCGCTTATGACGAACGACTCACCGCGCACTCCGTCAACGCCGCGCAGCGCCACGCTCGTCAACTATCTTCACTCGGCGGTCGCCATCCCGCTCATTTACCTCTACACCGTCCTGATGGGCACGCTCTCGCTCACGCTCTCGCTCCACGACGCGGAAGGGCGGCGGCAGCATTGGTGCGCGAGCACTTGGAGCAGGATGATTGCGCGCACGGTGGGCGCGCGCGTCACGGTTCACGGTGCGGAACACTTGCGCGAGGGCGAGTCATACGTCTTTCTCTCGACGCATCAGAGCTACATGGACATCCCCGTCATGCTCGGCTATCTGCCCGCGCAGTTGCGCATCGCGGCCAAGCGCGAGGTTTTTATGATTCCCTTCCTCGGCTGGCACATGCGGCGCGGCGGGCACATCTCGATCAACCGCGGCTCGACCGAAGAGGCCGTGGCCTCTCTGCGCCGCGCGGCAACGGAGATACGCCCCGGCCTTTCGGTCTTTCTCTTCCCCGAAGGCACGCGCACGCGCGACGGCTCGCTTCAGCCATTCAAGAAGGGCGGCTTCCGTTTCGCGCTCCAGACGAGACTGCCGGTCGTTCCCGTCACCATCAAGGGCACTCGCCAACTCCTCCCGCGCGACTCAATCATCTTCCGCCCCGGCCCCGTCCACATGCACCTCGGCCCGCCGCTCGCCACCGCCGACCTCACCGACTCAGACCTCCCCGCCCTCATGCAACACGTGCGCGGCGCGATGCTGACACACTTCTCTGAAGCTATGAATGATGAGTGATGGATGATGAATATGACAGCGTTGTTATATTCATCATCCATCACCCATCATTCATCACCCATCATTCATCACCCATCACTTCCCTTGTTGACCCTCCCGCGCCACATCTCTTACACTCGCGTGTGTGGGCACACCGCCGATAACATTTCCACGTGACAGTGCTGAAGAGCTTCCGCCGGTCGAGCCGGTGCGGCGCGAGGTCAATCCCGATAATCCGCCGTGGGGATTGCTCGGCGCGCTCGCTCTGCTGTTCCTGAGCTTCGCGCTGATGGTCGTGACGCAGCTTGGCTTCCTCATCCCTTACGCCGTGCGGCGCGGAATCTCTTTCACGCCCGAGGCGCTCGGCGAGTTCGCGGTCAAAGACACGGGCGCTATCTTCGTCGAGATAGTTTCAATCATCCCCGCGCACATACTCACGCTCGGGCTGGCGTGGCTTCTGGTGACGAGGGCCGGTAAGTACCCTTTCCTGCGGACTCTCGGTTGGGAGTGGGACGCGGAGTTCACCTTCTGGCGAAGCGCGGCGCTGGCCGTCGCGTTGCTGCTTGTAGGGATGGGCATCGTCTGGATGACGGGCAGCCCCGACAACGCGCTCGAACGGCTCATTCAAAGCTCGCGCGCGGCGGCGCTCGCCACCGCCTTCGCCGCCACGTTCACCGCGCCTCTCGTCGAGGAGATAGTCTTTCGCGGCCTTCTCTATTCGGCGCTCCGGCGTCTGCTCGGCTCAGCGTGGGCCGTCGCCGTCGTGCTCCTGCTCTTCGCGGCGATACATGTGCCACAGTATTGGCCGAGCTTCGGAGTCATCGCCACCATTCTCCTGCTCAGTTCAGTCCTCACTCTCATACGCGCGCGCACGGGCAAGCTGCTGCCCTGCTTCATCGTCCATCTGATTTTCAACTCCATACAGGCACTTCTCATAGTCCTTAGCCCGTACCTCGAACGTCTCTCGCCCGAGAAGACAGCGCCCGCGCCCGGCGTGCTGCTCGAACTCGTTGTGAGTCTCTTTCGCGTTGCGTGGTCTGGATGACTTACGAGGTCGTAGTCGTCGGCGGCGGCATCGGCGGGCTGACGGCCGCTGCGCTGCTGGCCGCGCGCGGCGTCTCGGTCTGCCTCGTCGAACGCGCTTCGCGCGCGGGCGGCTGCGTCACAAACTTCGAGCACCTCAAACACGACTTCGAGACTTGCACGGGGCTCTATGCCTGCTGGCAGCCGGACGGGCTGCACGCGCGCATCTTCGCGGAGCTTCCCGTCGAGCCGCCCGAGGTGCGCGAGCTTAAGCCCGCGTACACCGTGCGAATTCCCGAAGGCGAGGATGTGCGTGTCGGCGGCCCGCTCGAAGAGTTCGAGACGGCGTTGCGCGCGGCCTTTCCTGAATGCGCCGACGCGGCCACCGCCTTCTATCGCGAAGCGGCACAGGTCGCGGAAGCTCTCGAACGCGCCGCGCGCCGCGTGCCTTCGCTCAACATCGCGTCAAAGCTCCAACGTCTAACACTCGCCGCCTCCGAGCCGCGTCTCGCCCCGCGCATCCTCGCCGCGCGAAGCGACACGGCGGCGAAGCATCTCGCGGGGACTTCCGCGCGCTTCCGCCGCTTCGTAGACGCGCAGCTACAAATCTATGCGCAAGCGCCTTCGGACGTGTGCTCGTACCTCTACGCGGCGGTCGCGCTCACCGTGCCCTTGCGCGGCATGTACGCCATACGGGGCGGCGCGCAGACGCTCGCCGACGCGCTTGTCGAATCCATCAAGAAGAGCGGCGGGCGCGTGCGGCTCGACACGACCGCGCTCAGGCTCGCGTTCGATGCGCGCGGGGGCGCGGCGGGCGTCACGCTTCTGAGCGGCGAGACCATCGGCGCAAGCCGCGCGGTCATTAGCAACCTCACACTCTGGGACACCTACGGCAAGCTTGTCGGAGCGGAGCACACGCCCGCGAACCTGCGGCCGCTCTTAAAGCGTCTGCGCGGTTGGGGCGCGTACCAGATTTTCGTGAGCGTTGATGAAGAGGCGGCTGCACGTCTTCCTTCCGACAAAGTTCTCGCGCTCTCCGATTGGCGGGAAGGCGAGACGTTCGATGCCGAGAGCGCACTCTTCATGCTCGGCCTCGCACCCGCGTGGGACGCACGCGCGCCCGTTGGCAAACGCGCGGCGACAGTCTCGGCCTTCACGGAGGCGGAGCAGTGGTTCACTTTTCACCTTGACGAGTCGGAGCACGAGGAGCAAGACCAACTCGCGCTTGAAGCACTATGGCAGCGCGTACACACGGCGCTGCCCGAGTTGGGTGCGGGCGCGGAGGTCTTTGAGACGGCGACGCCGCGCACCGCTTACGAACGCACGCGGCGCAGATTCGGCATGCTTGGCGGCACGGGGCAG
>JAVXWN010000041.1:0-6080 GCA_032230645.1 Acidobacteriota bacterium
CCGTTCCGCAAGGCGCGCGCGTCTATGACCTCGGCGACGTGACGCTGCTGCCCGGCCTCATAGACGCGCATACGCACATCACCTATCACTTCGACAAGACCGGACGCTACGGGCTCTCGTGGGACACAAGCCCTGACATCACTCTCAAGTACGCCGAAGAGAACGCGCGCGCGACGCTCGAAGCGGGCGTTACTACCACGCGCAACCTCGGCGCGAGTGAGCGTGTGGACTTGCGACTGCGCGACCTCACCAATCGTGGTGACGTGGAAGGCCCGAGGCTTCTCGTCTCCGGCGAGCCGCTCACGGCGAACGCGCTGCTCGACGCGGGCGAAGACGGTGGCGCACGCCTCAATCGCATACGCGAATTCGTCCGCGCGAGGGTCGCGGAGGGCGTGGACGTGATAAAAATTTTCGAGGGCGTTGACGAGACGGGATCGCCGCTCTTCAGCGAGCAGGAGGTGCGCGCTGTGGTCGAAGAGGCTGCGCGCGCGGGACTGCGCGTCGCCGTTCACGCGCACGAAGCGGCTGCCGTGAAGGTCGCGGTCAAGGGCGGCTGCGCCTCAATCGAACACGGCTCTTTCCTCGACGCGGAGGCCGTGCGCCTGCTCGCGGAGCATCACACCGCGCTCGTCCCGACGCTCTACCTGCCAACGCACTACCTTGAAAACAAAGGGCGCTTCGTTGCCTTCGACCCCTTCACATGGGCGTTCTTCGAGCGGCTGCGCGCAAACAATCTCGCCAACGCGCTACGAGCTAAAAAAGCTGGCGTCCTCGTCGTCGCGGGCTCGGACGCCGTGGCCGGATTGCACGGACACAACCCGCGCGAAATCGAATGGCTCGTTAAGGCCGGGCTCACGCAGGCCGAGGCTTTGCGCGCGGCGACGATTGACGCGGCGCGGCTGCTCGGCCTTGAAGGTAGGGTCGGCGAGATAAGACAGGGCGCGTTCGCGGACATCATCGCCGTCGCTGGCGATCCGACCAAAGACATCAACGCCGTCGAGCACGTCTTGTTCGTGATGAAGGGCGGGCAGGTCGTCAGAGAAGCAGAAGCCCGACCATGAGGGAAGGCGTAAGCGAAACGCCGCCCCGCGACTTTCTAGAAGCGGCCACGAAGTCTTTCGTATGTCGCGCGGATGTCTTCGGGGATGACGCGTGTCTCGCCGACCGTGGTCATGAAGTTGGCATCGCCCGACCAGCGCGGTAGTACATGAAGGTGCAGGTGGTCTGTGACGCCCGCGCCCGCCGCGTGGCCGAGGTTCATGCCGAGGTTGAAGCCGTGCGGGCTATAAGCCTCTTCGAGAATCGCCTGCGCGCGCTTTGCCAAGTCCATCAACTCATCTGAGGTCTCTTTGTCGAGCGTGGCGAACGCGGCGGTGTGCTCGAAGGGGACGATCATGAGGTGGCCGCTGGTGTATGGATAGATGTTGAGAACGACGAAGTTGAGCCGTGCGCGGTGGAGGATGAACGAGCCCTCATCATCGCCGCGCGCCGCGAGCGCGCAGAAGACGCAGGTGTCGCCGAAGCCAGTCTTCTCGCCACTCGCCCCCTTGATGTAGTCGAAGCGCCACGGTGTGTAGAGCCTGTCCAACTTTCGCCCCCTTGTCGCGTGAAGTCACGGCATGCGCGAATCACATCAGGGGAGGAGTGTTGTGGCCGCCGCCATTCTCGCCGCCTTCGGCCGCTTCAGACTCGCCGCCGTTTGTTGTCGCGGCTCCAGCTTCGGGCTGAGCCGGTGCGGCGGGGGCTTCCGAATCGGTTGCGTCCTCATCTTCGTTGATGAGTTCTTTCAGTTCCTTGCCGGGCTTGAAGTAGGGCACGCGCTTGGCGGGGATGTCTACGGGGTCGCCGGTCTTGGGGTTGCGGCCACGCCGCGCGCCGCGCTCGCGCACGCGGAAAGAGCCGAAGCCGCGCAGCTCGATCTTCTCGCCCTGATTGAGCGTATCAATGATGCTCTCGAAGACAATCTCGACGAGCCGTTCGGCGTCCTTCTTCGTCAGTTCGGCCGCGCGCGCGACATCTTCAACCAGTTCTGCTTTGGTCATGGTCTCCACCTCTTCAGGCTCCCGGTGAAAGCTTCCGCCGAAATTTCCAGGCAGGGCGATTGAGTTAAGGAGTACGAAAGCCGTGCCGTAACTTAGCAGATACGGGGAACGCCTGACAAGGGTAAACGGTCGCGGAGCCAACAAGTTAGCCGACCCGATGGGGAAACTTCGGCGAAAACAAAACCCCGCGCGGAATCCTGAAGACTCCGCGCGGGGCACTCGTGTTGACTTGAAGACGACTAGCGGTTCTCTTCTTCCTCGGGGCCGCTGCGCTTGCTGAAGAAGTCCGCAAGCTCGCCCAGAGAAGCCATGCCGCCGCCCGCATCGGTCGTGTAGCTCTTCACATCGCCTATCGGCTCATCGTGCTTGGCCGCGCGGTGCGACAGACCAATCTTCTTCGACTCGGGCTCGATGCGAAGTATACGGAAGTCCAACTCCTGCCCGATCTGCGCCGCATCCTCAGGGCGCTCGACGCGCTCGTCCGAAAGCTCCGAGACGTGGCACAAACCTTCGAGCCCTTCGGCCAACTCGACGAAGGCACCGAAGTTTGCGAAGCGCGTGACGCGTCCGTGGACGATGTCGCCGGGCTTGTGCTCGTTGATGAACTTATCCCATGCGCTCGGCTCGGTGTCCTTGATTGAGAGCGAGAGCCTGCGGTTCTCGATATCAATGTTGGTGATGACGGCCTCGATCTCCTGTCCCTTCTTCAAGACCTCGCCGGGGTGCTTGATGCGCTTGTTCCAAGAGATGTCGGAGACGTGTACGAGTCCGTCCACGCCGTCCTCGACCTCGACGAACGCGCCGAAGTCGGTCAGGTTGCGGACGCGCCCGCGAACGCGGTCGCCGATGTGGAAGCGCTCGGGCAGAGTCTCCCAAGGGTTCGGCTGCGTCTGCTTCATACCAAGGCTGATGCGGCGGTTCTTCGGGTCAACGCCTAAGACTTCGACCTCGACCGCGTCGCCGACGTTGACGAGCTTCGAGGGATGCTTCATCCGCTTCGACCAAGTCATCTCGGAGACATGCACCAAGCCCTCGACGCCCGGCTCAAGCTCGATGAAAGCGCCGTAGTCGGTGACAGAAGCGATCTTGCCCTCCATGCGCTGCCCTGTCGGGAAGCGTTCGGAGACCGACTCCCAAGGGTCGGGCAGAAGTTGCTTGTAACCGAGCGAGACGCGCTCGCGCTCTTTATCGAACTTCAAGACCTTGACCTGCACGTTCTCGCCGACCTTGAACATCTCGCCGGGGTTGAGGAGTCGTCCCCAACTCATGTCGGTGACGTGGAGCAGTCCGTCAATGCCGCCGAGGTCAACGAACGCGCCGTAGTCGGTCAGGTTCTTAATCTGACCTTCGACGATGATGCCCTCTTCGAGATTGTTGAGCGTCTCGCCCTTCTTGCCTTCATTCTCATGTTCGAGAATCGCCTTGCGCGAGAGCACGACGTTCGAGCGTTTGCGGTTGAGCTTGATGACGAGGGCCTCGATCTCCTGACCGCGCAGTGATTCGAGGTTTCGGATGGGGCGTATATCAACCTGCGAGCCCGGCAGGAACGCCGCGACGCCGTCAACGTCCACACGCAAGCCGCCCTTGACGCGCTCGGCGATGCGCCCCTTAACGGGGACGCCGTCGCGGTAAGCCTTCTCAAGCTCGTCCCACGCGCGCATGCGAACTGCGTCGGCGCGCGAGAGGATGGGCACGCCCTCCTGCGACTCCATGCTCTTGATGAGCACCTCGACCTCGTCGCCGCGCTTGACCGTCAGTTCGCCGTCTTCTTGAAACTCCTCGATGGGAACTGCGCCCTCCGACTTGAAGCCGAAGTCTATGACGACCGAGCGTTCGGTGACGCCGACGACGGTGCCACGCACGACCGAGCCTTCCTGATAGGCGGCCTGCTCCTGCTCGTACTGGTCGAGCATCGCGCCGAAGTCGAAGTCCGAGCCCGAGCCGCGTGACTCTTCCTCGTCCGAGTCGTGCGCAGGAGGCGCGGACGCCTGCTGCTGTGGGGCCGTGTCCGGCGCTTGCTGCGGTGTCGCGGCGACCGGCTCATCTTCGGAGGCGCTTGCAGCAGCCGTAGAAGCAGTAGTAGAGGCAGCCTGCTCCGCCGGGCGCGCGGGCTGCTCAACTGATGCGGTGGCCGCCGCGGCCGCGCTCGCAGTCACATCACCGGCCTCGGCCGACGAGGCGTTGGGCGCGGTCTGTTCGTTGGTGTTATCGCCGTTGGTAGGCTTTTCGTTTTCGGTTGACATGAACTCCTGTCGGACTCCTGCTGGATTAGTCTGGCGCGAACGTGGGTGTCCCTCCCGCGCCTTCCCCGGCGGCAAAACCGCACGCGCTCGAAAGACTGGGGACAGTCCGCAAACGTGCGCTGATGTTCTGCCGAGAGTAGCTTGGGGAGATTGACTGATTCCGGAGGATTGAGGCGGGAGATGCGAGCCGTTGAAAAAGAAAAAGAAGCAACCTAAGTTTCAATTTTTCTACACGCCCGTGGATCACCCGCGTGATCCGCCAATCACCTCGCTATTCTGCCAGGTAGGGCAGCAATTTACACAGCCTGACAACGCCATGTCAAGGCGCAAGAGAAGGCCAAAGTAAAAAGGCGAGCCGCTTTCGGCGCAAGGCAAAAGCAAAAAGGCAAAAGTGAGAATGCGCCCGGCGCGAAGAACTGTTCCTATTTTTTTGCCTTTTTATCTTTGCTTTCTGCCTTCTGCCGAAGGCAGCCTCGCCCATTTACTTTTCGACTTTCGTCTTTACTTCGTCGCCGCCGCATCGCCGCCACGGCGCGCGACGTAGACACCAGCCGAGTGCGTGCCGACGAAGATGCGTCCGTGGTCGTGCGGGTCGAAGGCGAGCGCCCAGACGCGCCGGCTCGGGAGCGGCGGGTCGAGCCGCTGCCACGTCATACCGGCGTCGGTCGAGCGGAAGACGCCGCCGCCCTCCGCCGCCGTGAAGACGCGGCCACCGCGCTCGTATGCGTTACCGACGAAGACCTCGTCAGGATTCTCGGGGTTGATGAGCACGCTGGTGAAACTGCCGAGCGGCAGGTTGCCGCCGCGCCGCAGCCAATGCTGTCCGCCATCGTGCGAGACGTAGAGCGTCTGCGTCGTGCCGATGTAGATGTTCTCGGGACGCTTCGGGTCGCGCTCGATGACGTTGACGGGAGCCTCCGCAGGGATGCCACGCGCCTGCTCCCATGTCTTGCCCGCGTCGTGCGTGACGAGCACGCCCGAGTTGGAAGTGCCGACGAGGATCGTCGAAGGGTCTTGCGGACTCGCCGACACGCTGAGCGTGCGCACGTCGAGTCGCGGGCCATAAGGCAAGACCTCCCAGCCCTTGCTCAAATCGTAGGCGCGGAAGAGTCCCGCGTTCGTCGCCGCGAACATACCGGTCTGGCCGTCGCGCTCATCCCCCGTGCGTGCGAGCATGTTGATGGTGTCGGTCAGAAATACCGGAGCCGTCTGCACCGCGACTGCTGCCGCGCCCGCCGACTGCATCCCCCCCGCAAGCCCAAGCGCCCCGAGCATCGCCGTGTCAATCTTGCCCGTGACGGGAATGCCCTTGTCGGTCTGAAACTTCCTGATGGCCGTGACCGTGCGCGTGCCCGCTACGCCGTCAGGTGTGCCCACGTCGTAGCCTGCGAGGTTGAGGGCTTCCTGCACGCGCTTGACGCTGTCGTTCGGCGTCGGGCGCGGGGTGGCGGTGGGCGCAGCGACCGATGCTCCGTCGCGCGAAGCCGCGCTCGAAGAGGCGCGCAATGTAGTAGATGACGCAGCAGCGTTGCGCGCAGCCGCCCTCCCCTTACGTCTCCTCACCGGCGCTTTCGGCTTAGGTGAACCCATCGGGTCCCACGAAGCGCCTCGGTCGGACGAGCGATAGAGACCGTAGTTCGTGCCGAGGTAGATGATGTTGCCGTCGCGCTCGTCCTGTAGGATCGAGTAGGCGATGAGGCGCGGCGGCATGTTGTGCGCCGAGAGCTGCCACGTCTCGCCCGCGTCGTTCGAGACGTAGAAGTAACCGCCGCCCGTCGCGGTGTTGATTGTAGTC
>JAVXWN010000049.1:0-21797 GCA_032230645.1 Acidobacteriota bacterium
GGCGGCGAGCCCGCCAACTTCCTCGACGTGGGCGGCGGCGCATCGCAAGAGAGAGTCGAAGCGGCCTTCCGCATCCTGCTCGCAGACCCTTCGGTACGTGCCGTGCTCATCAACATCTTCGGCGGCATCGTCCGCACTGACATGGTCGCGCGCGGCGTCATCGAAGCCGTCAAGGCCATCGGTGTCAATGTGCCCGTCGTCGTCCGCCTCGAAGGCACCAACGTCGAGGAGGGTCGCCGCCTCATCGCCGAGTCGGGCATGAACTTCACCGTCGCCAACGGCATGAAGGACGCCGCCGAAAAGGTCGTCTCGCTCGCGGGTCAGCAGGCCGCGGCATGATTTGATTGAGGATGAAGAGATTTGTTTTCTAATGAGTCAGTGAGGAATTGATTCGATGACTCATTAACTCATTGACTCATTCCGCAACCTCTGACCGCCCTGCTCGAAACAGGATGAACAGTCGTTCACTCCTCAGAATATTCGTTCACGTCTGCCGCTTCGGCCTCGCGGCGCTCTTCCTCTTCGCGGCGGGCGCGAAGCTCTTCACGATTCGAGACTTCGCCGCCAACCTTTACAATCTCGTCGCGCCTCGCTGGGTCTGGCCCGCGGCCTTCGCCGTCATCGCATCGGAACTGGTCGCCGCCGCACTGCTCCTCTGGCCGCGCGCGGCACGACTGGGCGCGGCGCTCTCGGCGGCGCTGCTCCTCGGCTTCGCCGCCTACGCCCTCTACTACGTCTACGTCCTCCATGGCGAGCCGCTCGAATGCGGCTGCTTCGGCCGCCTCATCGCCAGCCAGCTTGGGCTGACCACGGCGCTGCGCAACCTCGCCCTGCTCATCCCCTGCGCCCTCATCTTCTTCGGCCTGCCGCGCCTGCGAAAAATCGTAAGGACTGAGACGGATGTGCCGCCTTCTTCTACAGGCTCGCTCGTGTGAACAGCATTCTTATTCGCGTGTGCCCGAACACGGGCGAGTCGGTGGAAGTCGCCGAAGGCGTGCGCGCGGGGTTTCATATCGCGGGGCACGGCGGCGTGTTATACTCCGCCTTCAATCAAAGAAATAAAAATCCGGGCTTGAGGAGCAAGAGCGTTGAGCGTACTCGTTGACAGAAACACGCGCCTCGTCGTGCAGGGCATCACGGGCAAAGAGGGAACGTTCCACACGAAGCAGATGGTGGAGTACGGGACTCAGGTGGTGGGCGGCGTCACACCCGGCAAGGGCGGCACGACCCACGAAGGCATCCCGGTCTTCAACACCGTCGCCGACGCGGTGCGCGAGGCGGGCGCGAACGCCTCGGTCATCTACGTGCCGCCCGCCTTCGCCGCCGATGCCATTATGGAAGCGGCCGATGCGGGACTTGCGCTCGTCGTCTGCATCACCGAGGGCATTCCCGCGCTCGACATGGTGAAGGTCAAGGAGTACCTCGCGAGCAGGCAGACGCGGCTCGTCGGCCCGAACTGCCCCGGCGTCATCTCGCCCGGCAAGTGTAAGATCGGCATCATGCCCGGACACATTCACAAAGAGGGTCGCATCGGCGTCGTCTCGCGCTCGGGCACGCTCACCTACGAAGCGGTCGGGCAGTTGACTGCGCTCGGTCTGGGTCAGTCAACGGCCATCGGTATCGGCGGCGATCCCATCATCGGCACGACGCACCTTCAGGCGCTCGCGCTCTTTCAGGACGACCCCGAGACCGAAGGCATCGTCATGATCGGCGAGATCGGCGGCACGGCCGAAGAGGAGGCCGCCGCCTTTGCCAAAGATAACGTGACCAAGCCCATCGTCGCTTTCATCGCCGGACAGACCGCGCCTCCGGGCCGTCGCATGGGGCACGCCGGAGCCATCATCGCGGGGGGCAAGGGCACGGCCGCCGAGAAGATGAAGGCTCTGGAAGAAGCGGGCATCCGCGTCGTTCAATCGCCCGCCGACATCGGACAGGCGATGAAGGACGCGCTCGGCTCGCGTGCGGCGGCTTAAAGATTTTATCAACTCAAATAATCCAAGAGGAATTTGATGGCAGAACAGGCAGGCAATCTCACTTTCGGAATCATCAAGCCCGACGCGGTGCGCGCGGGACGAACGGGCGCTCTCTTGCAGCGCGTCCTCGATGCGGGCTTCAAGCTTCGCGCAATGAAGTTGATTCACATGACGATGCGCGAGGCCGAAGGCTTCTACGACGTTCATCGCGAGCGACCTTTCTTCGGTGAGTTGACGACGTTCATGTCTTCGGGGCCCTGCGTCGTGATGGCTTTGGAGAAGACGGGCGCGGTAAAGGCCTGGCGCGATTTGATGGGCGCGACCGACCCTGCGAAGGCGGACGAAGGGACTCTGCGCAAAGAGTTCGCCACCTCAATCGGAGAGAACGCCGTCCACGGCTCGGACTCCGAAGAGAACGCGCGGATAGAGCTTGCGTACTTCTTCAGCCGTCTGGAATTTGTCTGAGGACTTTATGTCAATCATCGGCGACATCTTCGAAAACACGAAGGCCATCATCAAGGGCATGAGCACGACCTTCTCCTACATCCCGCGTGGGAAGTGGACGGTCGAGTACCCGGACGAGCCCGTGACGCTTCAGCCGCGCTTTCGCGGGCAGCACCTTCTGCACGTTGATGAGCTTGGACGCGAGAAGTGCGTCGCCTGTTACCTGTGCGCGGCCGCGTGCCCTTCAGACTGCATCTACATCGTCGCGGCCGACGACCCGCGCCCGCCGAAGGAGCGCACGGGCGTCGATGAGCGTTACGCTTCGGTCTACAACATTGACTACGGCCGCTGCATCTTCTGCGGCTTCTGCGTCGAAGCCTGCCCGAAGGATGCCATCACGCACGGCTTCAACTTCGAGCTGTCGGTCTACTCGCGCGCGGACTTGCTCAAGACGAAGGACGACCTGCTCATCACCAAGCAGAAACAGTCGCTCAACTACCGCGTCGCCTTCGCCGACGAGGACGTTGACTCGGAGTACAAAGTGATTTAGACGGGGCGCAGTCAGCACGTTAACAAAAGGCTCGCGGGAGACATTTCCCGCGAGCCTTTTCACGTGAGTCAAGTCCCGCTCAACCTCCGGCGATGCGCGCCAGACGCTCGCGGTCGAGGATCGAGATGTGCTTGCGGCCGATGGAGATGAGCGAGGCGGCCTTCAACTCGTTCAAGGCGTTCGTCGCGGTCTCGCGGTAGACGCCGAGGCGTTCGGCGATGTCCTGATGCGTGAGGCCGTCAACCGCGTCGCCGTTCGCTTCGCGCAGGAGCAGCGCGGCGACGCGCGCCGGTATGCCTTTGAAGACCGTCTCTTCAAGCTGGCGCTCGGCTTCGAGGACGCGGCGGCCGAATGATTCGAGGATGCGGCGCGCGATCTCGGGTTTATTGATGAGGAGACGATTGAGAACTTCGCAGTTCATCGTGACGATTGTAGAGTCCTCCGTCACCTCGGCGAAGGTGTCGTACATGCCCTGCCCGATGCAGCTCATCTCGCCGAAGAAGGAGAAGGGAAGAAGGTGCGCGATGACGAGCTTTCGTCCCTCGGGCGACATGCGATAAATCTGCACCGCGCCTTCGCGAAGCAGAAAGAGCGCCTCGCCCGTCTCGCCCGGCGTGTAGATGACCTGCCCGCGCCGGAACGAGCGCGTCAAAGTCACTCGCTCGACCTCGCGCAACTCCTCGGGCGAAAGCCCACCGAAGAGGTCTGGGTTGTCGTTTGTGTCCGGCCTCGTGCTCATAAGACTGCTCCCGGCGCTTCACTCAGATGCGCCCCGCGCGCTCGGCGTTCCGGCGCGCACCGCGTCACATTCTACACGAAGCGGCGCGTGTAATCGGGATTACTGAAGCTCTCGGGGAAGTGGCGCATACTGTGCGGCGCGCGTGGGAAGAAGGCGCGCTTATTTGAAACGCAAGGTTGCCGAACAGGAGATAAAGAGATGAGCCAGTATGTTTCCGAGGTGAGTGACGGGGCTTTCGAGCGCGAAGTGGTTGGGTCTGACTTGCCTGTGGTGTTGGACTTCTGGGCCGAGTGGTGCCCGCCGTGCCGCGCGCTCGCGCCGACGTTTGAGGAGTTGGCGAAGCAGTACGCGGGTCGCGTCCGCTTCCTCAAGCTCAACGTGGACGAGAACGCGCAGGTGCCGCAACGCTTCGGCATCAAGGGCATCCCGACGCTCGTCTTCTTCGACGGCGGGCGCGAGGTCGAGCGCGTCGTTGGTGCCAGCACCAACGACGCCCTCGCGCGCATCATAGACAAGTACGTCAAGGTCGCGGCCTGAAGACCCGAGGGGTTCACAGCCAACATTCTTTCCAAAGCTTGGAGTGCCGCAGGGTTAACGCCCGACGGCGCTCCTTTTTCCTTTCCGCTATGATTGACAGCCGCGTTCCGTGATAATCTCCGCGCTGAAAGGCGCTTTGGTCAGTGGCTCCAACCCCGCGTCTTCAGTCTAGCGTCTTCCGCCGTTTCAAAGACATTCGTTTGGTAGAGGTCAGAGGCGCGGTAGTTTGTGTCCCGCGCCCTGTCGAAGAAACTTCATTCTCTCCCGTGAGGTGAACTGTCATGTCCGTTGCGAACGATGCCCCGATGCCGCTTGAGTCCATTCGGTCAGTCCCGCTCTTTGCATCCCTCGACGATGAGACGACACATGCCCTGCGCGCCCTGCTCGACGTTGAGCAGAAGCCTGCCGGGAGCACGCTCTTTAAGACCGGCGACGCAGGCGACTCGATGTATCTGATCGAAGGCGGCCGTGTGCGTATACACATCCGCGACGCTGATGACGACGACGTGACGCTCGCGGAGCTTGCGCGCGGCGACTTCTTCGGCGAGATGGCGATCCTCGACGGCAAGCCGCGCTCGGCGAGCGCCACGGTCTTGGAGGACGCGCGCCTCGCCGTGCTCCCGCGCGATCACTTCCTCGACTTCGTGCGGCGCAACCCCGGAGTGGCGCTCAAGATGCTGGCCGCCATCACCGACCGCCTGCGGCGCACGGACGACTTGCTCCGCTACCGCGTCTCACGCAACGTCAACGAGGAGGAGGCCGCGCGCCTGACTCTGGCAGACCGCATGGCTGACCTCATCGCGGAGTTCGGCGGGAGCTGGAAGTTTATAGGGGCTTCGATGGGGTTCATGCTCCTGTGGGTGGCCGTCAATACCCTCATGCTCGGCGCGCGGAGCTTCGACCCGTTTCCCTACGTGCTCCTGAACCTCGTGCTCGCAGTCATCACGGGGATGCAGGCCCCGCTCATCATGATGTCGCAGAACCGACAGGGCAACAAAGACCGCCTGCGCGCAGACCTCGACTATCAGGTCAACCTCAAGAACGAGATGTCGCTGACAGAACTGATGCGCCGCCTCGACGTGCTCGAATCCGAGCGCCTGCCTCAACTGTTCGACGGGCTGCATGAAGAGATAAGCGGTCGGAAAAAGTAGACGCGCTCAGGGCTTCTGCTTACTGCTTTCCTTCTTCCCCCGCGCGACTTACAATGTACGCGTTCTGCTCAACTCCAAAACGTTTATCAATGCTTGAGGTCTAATGATTCAGGCCGTGTTTTTTGACTTCAACGGCGTCATCGTCAACGACGAGCCGTTGCAGATGAAAGCCTATCAGGAGATTCTGGGTCGCGAGCAGGTCGCGCTCACCGAAGCGGACTACTACGGCTCGCTCGGGATGGACGACGTGACGTTCGTGCGCACAGCCTTCGAGCGCGCCGGAAGAGAACTGGACGACGACATGCTCGGCCGTCTCATCGAGGCGAAGACCGCCGCGCATCGCGAGCTGCTCAAGGGCGAGTTGCCGCTCTTCCCCGGCGTCGTCACCTTCATCAAGGCGCTCTCGCGCCGCTACGCCGTCGGGCTCGTCAGCATGGCGCGCCGTACCGAGATTGACCACGTGCTCGGGCGTGCCGCGCTCTCCGACTACTTCAACATCGTCATCAGCGCCGAGTCGGCGCGCGCCTGCAAGCCCGACCCGTCCTGCTACCACGACGCGCTCGCATCGCTCAACAGTAAGCGTGGCGAGGGGCAGGTCATCCCCCTGCGTCCCGATGAATGCCTCGTCGTCGAAGATTCGCCGCCCGGCATCCAGTCGGCGCGCGGCGCGGGCATGCGCACGCTCGGCGTCGCCAACACCGTCTCCGACAAGGCTCTGCGCGAAGCCGGAGCCGACTCCGTCACACACAGCCTCGCCGACTGGACGAGCGACGCCGTCCATCACGTCTTCGATACTGATTGGGGAAGGAATTGAGCGATGAATGACGAGTGATGAATGATGAATTAAAAGCAGCCTGCTCATCATTCATCACTCGTCATTCACATTTCCTCTATGACTCCTGCTGACAAAGTCAGAGCGGCGGGGGCGCGTGCGCGGTTCGCGGAGGCGGTGTCGCGGCCGGAGGGTGAGATTGACCTCGGGCGGGCGGCGCTGCTCGTAGGGGCGGAAGAGGAGCCGCATCACGCGAACGTGCAACGCTGTCTCGCGCGGCTTGACGAGATGGGCGAGGAGGCAAGGGCGCGCGCCGTCGCTCATGGCGGCTCGCGTGTCGAGTCGCTCAACCGATACCTCTTTGACGAGCAGGGGTTCATGGGGAACGAGTCGAACTATTACGACCCACGCAACAGCATGCTTCATCAGGTGCTCGGGCGTCACAAGGGGATTCCGATTACGCTCTCCATCATCTACGTCGAGGTCGGACGGCGCGCGGGGCTACGGGTCGAGGGCGTGGGACTGCCCGGACACTTCATCGTGCGCGCGTCCGAAGCCGAAGGCGAGAGCGTGCTCGTAGACCCCTTCAACCGTCGCACGACCGACCGCGAAGAGTGCCAGAGGCGGCTCGACGTAATTTATGAAGGAAGGCTTTCGCTTACGGAAGAGCACCTGCGCGCGGTCGGCGCGCGCTCCGTTCTCGCACGACTGCTTGGCAACCTCAAGGCAGTCTACGTTCAGGCGCAACTCTTCCGGCGCGCTCTCGCTGCCGTCGAACGCATACTTCTGCTCGCGCCGCACGACCTCGACGAGCGCCGCGACCGTGGCATGATCCTCGCCCAACTCAACCAGATGCCCGAAGCCATCGCCGAGACGCAGAGCTACCTCAACCTCGTCCCCGAAGCCCCCGACGCCGACGCCGTCCGCGAGCAACTTAAAAAGATGCGACTCCGGCAGGCGATGATGAATTGAAAGTCTAGAGTCAAGAACAAGAGAGATGAGAGTCGCGCTGGCTCAACTCCAGACTTCAGACTCCAGATTTTTCATTCAGGCTTTCCCTTGCAGGTGGGGCCAAAGAGGGCGGGGATTTTGCCGCTGATGATGGGGTACTGTTCGGCCTCGGCGTTGAGGGCGAGCCAGTCGGAGTATTGTTCGGGGAGCGCCGCTTCGGAGAAGATTGCTTCGACGGGGCACTCCGGGACGCAGGCGTCGCAGTCTATGCAGGTCACGGGGTTGATGTAGAGGCGGTCAGGCAGTTCGTGAAAAGCCTCGACGGGGCAGACCGCCGCGCAGTCCGTGTACTTGCAGTCTAAGCAATCCTCTGTCACCACGTAGGTCATCGCTCGTCTCTTCCTTCGGCTGAGTTGGACGTTCCGGAGAAGAGAGATTTTACGATGCGCGGCGTTCGTGTCAACTGGTGCGGGCGTGAGGCAAAGAATGAAGGCGGAAAACGGAAGACGGAAGTGAAGGCTTAACTGCCTTCACTTCCGTCTTCATCCTTGCGGCCTTCATTCTTCCCACTCAGGCACGTTTGAGGTTGCGCGCGGCCTGTGCGCGGGGCGCGGGCTTCTCCTCTTCGATGGTAGAGGGCTGCGCCATCATGACACGCTCGGCGCGGGCGGTCATGCGGTGGTCGAGGTCTGCGATCTGCTCGGGGGTGAGGCGATAGATGTTCGGCTGATTGTGGTAGACGCGCGCGCCCGTCACCACGTCGGCCTGCTTGAAGCCGATACGCTCGGCCTTCTCGACAAGCTCCTGCACGGTCATCTGTGGCTGGACGAGCGTGAGCGGCTGCTTCTCTTCAATCATCTCGGGGACGGACGCGGGCTGCGGCGCTTCGACGGGAAGGTCTGTGCCGTGCTCGCGCTTCAAGTGTTCGAGGAAGTCCGAGAAGGTGACAGTGCCCGTCATCTCGAAGCCGATCTCGAAGGCAGGGCTGTTCGACTTGACGACCTGAAAGACGCGCACGATCTCGCCGTCGCGCTCTTGCAGAGAGACTTCGACCATCACGTCCACGAAGTATTCCAGACCCGAGGCCGTCATCGGCAGCACGCGCCCAATCTCGTTGTCCTCCTTCGCCTCTTTGCCCTTCGCCGGTATCTGGTCAACGATGACGACCGACTTGCCCGACTCCATGCAGAGCCGCCGGAGCACGCCCTGCAAGACCATCTGATCCGCCGCCAACTCTTCGGCCGAAGGCTGCGCGAGCGGATCATTCGTGCGCTCGCGGACGGCCTTGATCGTCTCGGCGTGCTTGGCGCTGAAGTATGCGGCCCAAGAGTCGAGGCCGAAGCAGCCATAGTTCTGTTCCTTGCCTTCGCCCGACAGAGCCCAGTCAATGAACTCGGGTAGCTCGTCCGGGTGCTCGACTTCGAGCCCGTCGAAGTGGTTGCCGACGCCCGCGAGCAGACGCGTCTTGCGTTCCACATCGAAGATGCAGAGGCGGCCCAAGCCCGCTTCGGCCAGAGAGCGCAGGAACCAGCTCTTGCCCGTGCCCGCGCCGCCGCGCACGGCCAACACCAAACGCTGCTGACGTGGGCGTCGGCTCAAAGGGTTAATTTTTGCTTTCGTCGTATTGCTCATCTCTCAATTCTCCTCAAAAGCCGGTTCCGGCATGAAACAAACGGAGGGGGGCCTTGCAAGCGCCGACCGGCGGAGAACTCACAGGAAAGTCGGGAGTCTCTCCGCGAATCGTGGGCACTGTATCACAGATGCAACGACGGTGCAACGGTTTTTCATCGGTGAAACGATGCCCGGAGAAAAAACTTCGACTGCGAGCGAGTTGATTTCAAGAGACGAGCGGCCATGTACGGCCACTGGTAGTAGTTAGGCGACCTCAGTATCATTGACCACTTCCGCCCCCATTGGCGTTAGCTTCCGTGCCCACGATTACGACAAACTACAGTTGGAAGGATTAAAGTCGTGCCTAACTTTAAAGCATTCGCGCGCCGCTCTGCGCCGCTCTTCACCCTGCTGCTTCTGACGACGCTGTTCTTCGCGCACGCCGCCTTTGCGCAGTCTCCCAACACGGCGACGATGATCGTGGTCGTGGTCGATCAGAACGGTGCCGTCGTGAGAGACGCCAAAGTTTCGGTGCTGAACAACGCGACCGGCGACACGCGCGAAGCCGTCTCGGGAAGCGACGGCAGCGCCACCATTCCCGCGCTGTCGCTGACCGGAACCTACATGGTCAGCGTCTCAAAGGAAGGATTCGGCAACGAAGAGCTTAAGGAGATTACGCTGCGCTCGGGCGAGACCGCGACGCTGAAGGTAAAGCTCCTCGTCGGTTCACAGAAGATGGATGTCACCGTCTACGGCACCGCCGAAGGCGTGCGCGCCGACCCGCAGATTGGCCGCCGACTCGACAGCCTGCAAATAGACGAGACGCCGATTCTCGGTCGCAAGTTGACGACAGTGCCGCTCCTCAACTCGGCGTTCCGGCAGGCGAAGGGCACGGGCGACCTCTTCGTCAACCAGACGTACTTCGTCACAGGCGTTGGCGGCCGCCGTCAGACCACGGTCACGCTCGACGGCGCGAACAACGATGAGGCTTGGGGCCGTCAGACGATGATCGCCACCGTGCCGCTCGGCGCGATTCAGGAAGTGACGGTGCTCTCGAACGCGTTCTCTTCCGAGTTCGGCTGGACAGCGGGCCCCGCGCTGAACATCGTCACCAAGTCCGGCACGAACGACCTGCACGGCGAGGGACTGTTCATGGCGCGTCCCGGCGGCTGGCAGGCAAAGACGTTTTCGACCAAAGGCTTCTGCCCGCCGTCCGTGCCGAGTTGCGTCACGCCTACCACGCTCAACGCAATCAACCCCGTGGACATCCCCGACGCGCTCTCGCAGGTCTCCGGCTCAATCGGCGGGCCAATCGTCAAGGACAAGACCTTCTTCTTCGCCACGGCCGACTACACGCGGCAGAATCGAACGACGTTCCTCTCAAGCACGTTGCCCGCCTTCGTGTTGCCCGCGGACGGCCACCTCGACTACACGGGTCACTATCGCCAGACGCTCTTCGACGGACGGCTCGACCACAAGCTCACGTCGAACCAGACGTTGATGTTCCGGATGAACTTCGATAGGTTCTTCGACGACAACCCGCAGGACGCCGTGGGCGGCACGAACGCACCGAGTGTCGCGCGTAGATACTCGCGGCGGTCGTGGACGGCTCAGGTCAATCACACGTCGGTGCTGAGCGCGAATCTTATCAACGAAGCGCGATTCGCCTATCTGCATGGCGACCCTGTTACGCGCTGGGAAGCTCAGACGCTCTCGACCACCTACACGCGCAGCGGGGCCGTGCCGTTCACCATCGGACAGTCGCGACTCTCAGACCTCTGGGGTCATCAAGCGCAGTTTTCAGATACGTTGTCGTGGACGCTGGGCAAGCACTACCTACGCTTTGGCGGAAGTGTGATTCATCACACCTCGGGCGGCACGGGCAGCGAGCCCGGCACAGCGGTGCTCGGCACGTTCACGTTCAAGAACACGACGACCGCGCCCTTCGATCAGTTGACACTCGGAGACGTGCAGAACTACACGCAGCCGATCAACTTCGGCATCAGCAGCTACGTGCTGCCGCAGTGGCTCTACACAGGGTTCGTGCAGGACAGTATCCACTTGCGAAGCGACCTCACCATTGATGTCGGGCTCCGCTACGACCGGCAGACCTTGACCGACGCGAAGAAGAACTTTGCGCCGCGCATCGGCTTCGGATGGAATCCGGGAGGCGATTCGCGCCTGTCGATTCGCGGCGGCTACGGCATGTATTACACGCAGATTCGAGCCAACGCGGTTGCGGGCTCGCTTGTGAACGGGCTGGACGGATTGACGACCTACACCGCGACTCCCACGCAACTCGGCTTCCCGACCTGTTTGACGGGAGGATGCCTTCCGCTCTCGTTTGATCCGAAGACGCTGCTGCCTTCGCAAATTCCTGCGCGCGACATCACAATCAGAGCGGGTCGGCGTGCTTTCTATCAATCTCAGTTCGCGAAGTACGGGCTGAACTTCGACCTGCTGCCCGGTTATCCCGATAAGTTGGTGAATCCACGCAGTCAGGTGCTCTCAATCGGCGCGGAGCGCGAGGTGGTCAAGGGGCTGTTCGTCGGGGCCGACTACGTGCATCAGCACTTGAGCGGCATCGACCGCACGGTAGATTTAAACGCCCCTTTGCCTTTGAATCGCACGGCGGTCGGTCAGTGTCGTCTGTCCACCACTACAAACCCCACTTGCAATCTTAGTAACACCACGACCAACGCGCAGAATGTCGCTGCCGCCAATGCCACCCGTTCAATCTTGCCGGCCCCCGGCGGCGTGCGTCAGGTCAACGTGTTGATGAACCTCGGCGTTGCCGATTACGATGGGTTGCAGACGCAGCTAACCTATCGCGGCAACTCGCGTATGTACGCGGCGGTCAGCTACACGCTGTCGAAGGCGACCAACACCAGCGAACCGGACGGCAACGGTATCGGGCCCAACGAGAGCAACATCGCGCGCCTCGACGAGCAGGAACGCGGGCCGAGCCTGCTCGATCAACGTCACCGTGCGGTCATCATGTTCAGCTACCGGTTCCCGTACAAAATCACGGCGGGCACATTGACACAGCTTGCCTCTTCGCGTCCGTTCAACGCCACGACCGGAGTTGACAACAACGGCGACGGCTTGAACAACGACCGCCCGGTCGTCAACGGCGCCATCATCAGCAAGTCCACGTTTCGCGGCACCCCGACCTCCGACGTTGGGCTCTTTATCGAAGGTCGCGTCAAGCCGTCGGAACGCACGACCATCCTGCTCAGGTTGGAGGGCTTCAATCTCCTCAATCACGGTAACTTCCTCGGTCGAGGGGTCACAACCTACGGCGACGGCGCGACACCGGCACCCACGTTCGGACAGTTCATTGGAGGCGTCGGCGCGGCCACGAACGCGATTCCGGCGTTCGCAAACATCGACCCGCCTCGTATGTTCCAACTGCAAGCGCGATTCATCTTCTGAGTGAAAGCAGTTGAGGTCTGAGGAATGAAGAGCGTTGAACCTTCAACGCTCTTCATTCATCCCCGCAGACTCGACACGACAAGTCCTTAATCCGCGATGAGTGAGCTGCTGACAGTCGAGGGCGTAAGCAAGAGCTTCAAAGACCGGCGCGTGCTGGAAGCGATAAGCTTCTCGGTGCGCGCGGGCGAGGTGTTGGGGTTGATAGGCCCCAACGGTGCGGGCAAGACGACGCTCTTCGAGTGCCTCGCGGGTCTCATGCCGGTGGACGCAGGCGTGGTCAGACACGACGGAAAAGCTCTCGATTCATCAACTCGTTGATGCGGGGCGCGTGTGCGACCGTCTGGTGCTTCTGAGCGCGGGGAAGGTTGTGGGAGAGGGAAGCCTCGACGAGCTGCGCGCGCGTGCGGGGTTGCGTGAGGGCGGGCTGGAGGGGATATTTCTGGCCCTCACATGATTTCTTCGCGCTCGTGTTGAAGGAGTGGCGCGAGCTTTCGGCGTCGCGCGCCTTCCGGCTCCTGCTGTTGATGACGGGCCCGCTCGACGGCAAGCCGCTGCTCGACGACGCGCTGCCCGAACCCGTCTCGGGCAAGGTCGGCCTCTGGTCGAAGACCGACAGCGTCAGCTACTTCGACGACTTCAACGTCACCCCGAAGCGAAGTGGGCGGTAAATGGTTCGCTTCAACTTCAGGGCAGGAGGTTGGAGATCAGGTCGTTGAGAAAGTCGAAGTCAACGGGTTTGGTGACGAAGGCGTTGCAGCCTGCGGCGAGCGCGAGGGCGCGCAGGTCTTGATCCTGATGCGCGGTGACGGCGATGATGACGGCATCGCCGAGTTCCGGGTTCGAGCGGATGCGCTCGGTCGCGGCGAGGCCGTCGAGCACGGGGAGATTCAAGTCCATCAGCACAACGTCGGGGCGCTCGCTCGCGGCTACCCGGACGGCCTGCTCGCCGTCCGAGGCTTCAAGGATGTGGTAGCCCTTGCGTTCGAGCGCGAGCCGCATCGCGAGGCTGGTGTCTTCGTAGTCCTCGACGACGAGGATGGTCAGGTCTTCGGGCGGCTTCTCAGCCATGCATTGATGATTCCTTAACCGACGATTCGTTTCAAGTGGAAGGCGGCAAAATAATAGTTCCGCAACGACAATGCAACTCCGGCGCAAACTGCGCGTGGTAAATGTTCACCCGCGCCTGACGGCAGAGGCCGTGGACGCCCTCCCATATTTGCAATTCTCAAACGATACGCGTTGAGGTCAGCCGACTTGAAGAGTGAGCAGGATTATCGTGTGCGCGAGTGTGTCCACCGCGCAAGCGGCGTCGCGGGCGATTTATACCGTGGCACCATCTACCTCAAACAACTCCAGCGCCTGCCCGCGGCCGACGCCATGCGCGCCGCCGCGCGTGTGACGCCGTTTTTCTGGGCCGACGCCGCGCGCATTCACATTTGGCTCTGCCGCGACTGCGCCAACGAACTGGGACTGTCCGAGAGAGAGTCGGACGCGGCATGAGACGATTGCGGAATGCGGAATGCGGATTTCGGATTGTAAGGGATGAGAGACAGCTTGACTCTCATGTTCCTCCAATCCGAAATCCGCATTCCGCATCAACCAGTGAGCGGCTTGCCGCAGCGGTTGCAGAAGCGCGCCGAGGGGTCTTTCTGTTGCGCGCCGCACGAGGCGCAGCTATGCTCGACTCGTAGGTTCGCGCCGCAGCCAGAGCAGAAGGTCGAGCCCGAGGTGACGACCGAGCCGCATGTCCCGCAACGGCCGGGCATCGGCGGGACGTAGCCGCCCGCCTTGCGCGCGACGTGGGCTTCGACGACCTTCCAGGCGTCTTCGGTCAACTTATGCTGCCAGTAGAAGCCGAGCGCAGGCAGCGCCAGAAGCGGCGGGAACATGATGAAGGCTACGGCCGCTACAGCCGCCTTGTCGAACCACTTCTGCATCCCTATCTCGACGCGTGTGCCGCCGTGCTCGGGCGTGACCTTGATGGTGAGCGCCGCCGAGAGCCCCGTCAGTTCGCGCAGCGTCCCGGTCTTGCGCGCTTGAAGCACAGCCGTCGAAGAGACCTGCATCGCCTGAACTTCATAAGCCTCATTCGAGTCGAAGAGCACGCGAAGCTCCTTCTGTAGACGCGCCGTGTCCGCCTCGACGCCCGGATAGAATCTGCTCTCCATAATGTTCTCAACGATTCCTTTCGCGCCCTATTCTACGACATAAAGGCGCGCGCGGTTCGGCCGGGGCACAAAGAAAAGCGGCGCGACTTACGATAAGCCTGCGCGCCGCCCCGACCGCTAAAATACTTTTCGATTTTACGGCTTCAGTTGCCCTTCTTCGCGGGCTTGACCTTCAAGTCTTCCGCGCCCACGCCGCGATCTTTGGCCGCATCAGAAATCTCCTGCGCCGTCTCTAAAGCGCGGTCGAGCTGGTCTGCCTCCGACTCGCTCTGCACGCCCGCGCGAAGTTTCGTCAACTCGGGCACGAGCCGCGCGGTCGCCTGCGAGAGCATGTAGAGCGACTTGCGCAGCAGCGGGCTATCGGGATTGTGTGTGGCCGAGTCGTCGATGTTCGTGACCGCCTCGTCGAGAATCTTCCCGATGTCGTAGAAGAACTGCTCGTGCGTACCCCTCAACTCGCCCCACTTCTCCTTATCCTTTGCGGCGGCGCGCGCGGCCTCTTCGGGATTCGTGATGGCGAGCATGCGCCGTTCGGCGGCCTTGATGAAGACGCCTGTGCGCGCGTCGAGCGCCTGATTGTCACGCACAAGCTCGATCTCCTCGGGCGTCAGATGCTCGCGCCGTCCCTGCGCCGGGGTAGAGCGCGCGCCGAAGCTCACGAAGACGCAGAGCCCGAAGAGAAAGGGCGCGGCACGTCTGAGATTCAAAAGGGTGTTGGGAAAAATGTTGAGGGTATTCATGACTTCATAAGTCGGGGCCGGACGTTCACGCAAGGCGTCGGCGAACGGCGAATGCCTTCGACGCGGGTCGTGGGTTCGACAGGCGTTAACGATGCTGCTCGGGTTTCTTCTCGGCCTCGGCCTGCGCGGGGACGCTGCTTGTCGCGCGCTCGCCCGCGGCCGTGGTGACGGCGGGATGGCGCGGCTCGCGTATGACCGTGTCGTCGTAGAAAGCGCCGAGCGCCAGATCGCGGTTGTCGCGAACGAACTCGATGGCCTCCTTGAGATAGACGGCGTGGCGTTCGGGCAGTTCGCGGCGGATGGATTCGAGGCGGGTGACGTGCGAGCGGAGCGTGATCTCGACGTGCTTGAAGATGTCGCGCAGCTTGTTGTTGACGTGCCCCGTAGCGTGCAGGAAGCGTATCGTGTCTTCGACGACGGCTTCGTAGATGCCGACCTCGCCCGTCGCCGCTTCGAAGCGATCCTCTCCGGCGAATTGCGCCGCGCGCGTCAGCCGCTCGTCGGCGATGTCCATGCAGAGGCGAGCGCGCTCCTTCGGGTCGCGCTCGGCCTCGATGCGGCGGCGCAAATCGTCGGGCACGTAGCGCATCGGCGGCGGTGCTTCATCGCGCTGCTGTTGCGCGGCGGCATTCGGCTCCTGCGCGAGTGCTTCGCCGCAGGCGAGCGCGACGAGCGCGAGAATGATAAGCGTCCGTGTCGAAAGTCTTCCGGCCTGCGCGGGCCGCGTCGAAAGCTTCGCGCTGCGATTAATCTCCATCACTGCGCCCTCTTGTCTTTCTTAACGCCCTCGCCCCGCTTGATCTGGTTGCGGAGGGAGGGCAACCGCAGGTTGACCTTCTCAATCTCCAACTGGTTGACCTGTGCGTCGGCGTGCGCAAGGAAAGTCTCATACTCCGCGAGCGCCTCGTCGTATTCGCCGAGCCGGTCGTGCGCGGCGGCGATGAAAAAGTGGACGACCGCCAACTCTGGACGCGCCCGGCTGATCCATTTGTATTCCACAACGGCCTCGTTGTAAAGCTTCATCTCGAAGAGCGAGGCGGCGAGGTTGGCATGCGCCTCGTACTTGTCGGGCGCGGCGGCGATGACGCGGCGGAGCAGCGAGGCTGCTTCGGAGAACCTTCTCAACTGAACGAGCGCGGCTGCGTACCCGACGGCGTACTCGACGTTTCGCCCATCGGCATCGGCCGCGCGCTTGTAGTAATCGAGCGAGCGCTGTGGGTCGGTCGTCCGCGTGAGTTGTCCGAGACAGGCGAGCGCCTTCGCGTTCTTCGGGTCGGATGCGACGAGATGTTCGAGCGACGCAAGCACTTCGGGCGTCTCTTCACAGCGCACGTCGCTGAGCGCGGCGTTGAGCTTCCGCCCCTCTTCAGAATTCTTCGCCTCTTCGGGGAGCGAATCGAAGACGCGCTTTGCCTCTTCATTGTGTCCCGCAAGGCCGTAGCGATTCGCGACCGCGACGGCAAGCTTCGGGTCGGACTTAGACTGCGCTTCGAGCGCGCGCACGTCTTCGAGCGCACGCTCACCCTCGCCCGAGGCGATGAGCAGGTCAGCGCGCCCGAGCCGAGCCTCGACGTTCGCGGGCTCGACCTCGATTGCGTGCGCGAAACTCTTCAAGGCCGCAGCCGCATCCTTCATGACAACTTCCGCATGCGCGCGCGCCATCCAGAGCGGGGCGTCGTCCGGCTTAAGCTCCGTCGCGCGTCGCCAGAAGGTTAGACCTTCGCCCGGGTCACCCGCGCGAGCGCGCATCTCGGCCAGCGCGATTGTCGCCGTCAGATTCTTCGGGTCGAGTTCGAGCGCATGGCGCAGCAGCGGCTCGGCCTCGCGCTCGCGCCCCTCAGTGCGCACGAGCAGCAGTCCGAGCGTTGCGGGCGGGAGCGCCCACGCGGGGCGCAACTGCATCGCGCGACGATAAGACTTCTCAGCCTCCGTCAAACGCTTGAGCGCGACGAGCGCGCCTGCCTTCTGAAACTCCGCCTCGGGGAACTCGGGCCTTAGCTGCAAAGCCTCGTCGTAGAGTTCGAGCGCCTGCTCGAACTCCTTCTTGGCGTGAGCCTCCTGACCGCGATTGAAGAGCTTGACGGGGTCGGCCGCCGCGTCGCCAAACTCGTCCGTGTCTTGCGCCGAGGCGCGCGGCGCGCACACGAACGCAAGCGCGAAGACGAGCGCGAGAGCGAGCCGCCGTTGGCGTAAGAGGTAAAACATCGGAGCAATTGTTACAGGGGAAGATTTCGTTGTCGAAACTGCTCACGAAGGGAGACGTGCATGAGTTTCGGAGCCGAATATAACACGCACGCCGGAGGGCGTCCATCATAAGGCTTCGACGTGAGCGATGTTCGCGCCGCTTACGAAGCGTGTGGGTTGCGCTGCGCGGCGCGCGTAAGATAACATTCGCGAAAGGTTAAGATTCATTAAAACCAAAAACAGATCAGGTAGGTTTGATTGTGCCGAGGCGTCGCCGCCGCCGCTCGTGCGAGACGCGGGGCTAAGAGTGAGCATGAACAGTCTGTCTGTTGAAGAAGAAGTCCGGGGCGGGGAAGTCGCCGATGCGCTTGAGAAGGAAGCGGCGTTGCGCGCGCTCCTCGCGGAGTTGGGCTCGGCGCTCGTGGCCTTCTCGGGCGGTGTGGACAGCACCTACCTCGCACACGTCGCCAACGAAGTGCTCGGCGCGCGTGCTCTGTGCGTCACGGGCATCTCGCCGAGCCTTGCCTCGAATCAGCGCGAAGAGGTCGCTACGCTGGTCACGCGCCTCGGCCTTAACCACGAGGCGTTAGAGACAGGCGAGATGGACGACCCGCGCTATCTACGCAACGAGTCCGACCGCTGCTACTTCTGCAAGTCGGAACTCTACTCGAAGCTCGCGCCTTTGGCCGAAGCCCGTGGGCTCGCCGCCGTTCTCGACGGCTCGACGACCGACGACCTCGGCGACTATCGCCCCGGCCGCACGGCCGCTGCCGAGCGCGACGTGCGCAGCCCGCTTGTCGAGGCACGTATGGGCAAGCGCGACGTGCGGCTGCTGAGCCGGCGCGCGAATCTCCCGACTTGGGACAAGCCCGCCAGCCCTTGTCTCTCTTCGCGTCTCGCCTACGGCATGCCCGTCACCATCGAGCGGCTGCGCACCGTGGACACGGGCGAAGAGGTGATGCGCGAGTTTGGCTTCCGCGAGTTCCGCGTCCGACATCACGGCGAGTTGGTCAGGCTCGAAGTCGCGCCCGCCGAACTCGAAAAGGCTCTGAAACGCGAAGTCATAAACGAACTGGCGCAACGCTTCCGCGCGCTCGGCTTCCGCTATGTCACGCTCGACCTGCACGGCTATCGCACGGGCGCGATGAATGAGATTCTGAAAAACAGCGAGCCGGGAGTCGGAAGTCGGGAGACAGTGTGAGTAGAGGCAGTCAAAAGCCTCTGCTCTTTATTCTTTCGACTCTGACTTCTTAACTCCTGACTTCCGGAGAAGATCATGACAAAGGCAATGATGGACGACCCGCGGCGCATCAGGGAGGCGAATCCCTTCGATTCTATGATGGAGCGCTTCGACCGAGCCGCACAACTGCTCGACCTCAACCCAGACCTCTACGCCGTGATGCGCGTGCCGAATCGCGAGCTAAAGGTCTACATCCCCGTCCGGCTCGACTCGGGCCGACTCGAAGTCTTCGAGGGTTTTCGCGTCCAGCACAACTTCGCGCGAGGCCCCGCGAAGGGCGGCATACGCTACTCGCCCGACGTGAACCTTGACGAAGTGCGCGCGCTCGCGGCGTGGATGACTTGGAAGTGCGCGGTCGTCAACGTCCCTTTCGGCGGCGCGAAGGGCGGCGTCATCTGCGACCCGGCGCAGATGTCTCTAGGCGAGCTTGAGCGTCTGACGCGCCGCTACGCGGCCGAGTTGATTGACTTCATCGGGCCCGAGAAGGACGTGCCCGCGCCCGATATGAACACCAACGAGCAGACGATGGCATGGATCATGGACACCTACTCCATGCACGCGCGCCACACCGTCAACGCCGTCGTCACGGGCAAGCCCGTGGAGTTGGGCGGCTCGCGCGGCCGACGCGAGGCGACGGGGCGCGGCCTGCTCTTCGTCGTCAATGAGGCCATCAAACGCTTTAAGCTCTCGCCGCCCACGACCCGAGTTGTCGTGCAAGGCTCGGGCAATGTCGGCGGCATCGGCGCGCGGCTCCTGCACGAGGCCGGTTACAAGGTCGTCGCCATCTCGGACATCTTCGGTGGCATCTACAATCCCGACGGCATAAACATCCCCGCCGCGCTCACCCATCTGCAACAGACGCGCTCGCTTCAGGAATTCCCCGGCGTCGAACACGTCTCGAACACCGAGCTTTTGGAGTTGGATTGCGATGTGCTCGCGCCCTGCGCGACCGAGAACCAGATCACGTCCGAGAACGCAGACCGCGTCAAGTGCCGTATCCTTGCCGAAGGGGCAAACGGGCCGACCACGGCCGGAGCCGACAAAATTCTGCATGATAAGGGCATTTTCGTTATCCCGGACATCCTCGCCAACGCGGGCGGCGTCACCGTCAGCTACTTTGAATGGGTGCAAGACCGCATGGGCTATTTCTGGAAGGAAGAGGTCGTCAACGAGCGTCTCTCGGACGTGATGGTGGCGAGCTTCAATGACGTAGCCAAGTATGCCGAGAACCACAGCGTTGATACACGCACCGCTGCCTACATGCTGGCGATTGACCGCGTGGCCTACGACACGCGGATGCGCGGCATCTATGCGTGACGAAAATGTGAACCTTTTTTCGCGCTAAGTTACGAAAAACTCTTGATTTCCGCGACTAAGAGGTGTATGGTCTGGCGGAACTTGGTACGCTCCGGCATCCGTCCGCTTAAGGTCTACGAAGCGACGGTGCGGGCGTTACGCCCAAGATGTTGACAGTAGTGTACCCGTTTTGTATAGGCAGGTACGCTGAAACAAAGCACAAAGTTACACTCAGTTGAGAGGCGCTGTAGAGGCTTGTAATAGCGCCCGCGGACGTTCTTCCAGCACGTTCAGGCTCCTCTCGCTGCTCCGCTCCATCTACAAGACGTTCGGGTTCGAGGGCGGTAGCAGTTTCTTTGACTTAAAGGGTTTACGCTTGTAGTTGGAGCGCCCGCGCCTTACAAAGTTGCACCAGCGACTTCGGGGAGCACGGTCGCCCCCTTCCGCAAAATTTAAACTCATTTCGCAGGAGGAATGCGATGAGACTCGCGAGAAGAGCGCTCTTTGCCGCGCTCGCCACTTTAATCCTGTTGTCGGCAGTGACAGCGCAAACACTGCGTCCGGGTAACGACCCGCGCAATCAGGCTCCGACTGTCGGCACGGGTGGCCCTCCGGGAGGGCCGACCGGACTCTTCACTATCTACGACGGCGACACGCTGCGTAAGGGGGAGTTCACCTTCAGCATTGCCTACAGCAACTACGACCGCGACCCCGGCAACGTTGACTTCACCGTCGTCCCGCTCAGCGTTAACGTCGGCATCAACGACCATCTGGAGCTGTTCTTCAGCACCGAAGGTTATCGTGGGGTGAAGGTCAATAACCCGAAGAACCTTTCGAGCTTCTATCTGCCTAACTCGCAGCTCTTCTTCAGCTCGACGCTTCTCGGCAGCGGCCCGGCCATCATCCTAGCGCCTGACCGCGTTAGCGGCACCAGCGGCATTAGCGGCGCGGTCTTCCGTCCGGCCTTCAACCAGACGTTCGTGCAGTTCCCGTTCGTCGGCGGCCCCGGCCCCAACTTCGGGCTGACAGGCAACCGCATCGCTCCGCCATTCACATCCCGCATCGGCTCGCCGAGCGGGCAGGAGCAGGGCAACTTCACTGGCGCGTCGAACTTCCCCGGCGTCGGCTCGCCCTGCGGCTCGATACTCCCGGGCGTCGTGTTGACGACGCGGACGATTCCCGCCAACTCGACCTTCAACACGCTGACCGTCCCTGACCTGTTCACAATCTGCCCGACATACGTCGCCGATGCACCCTTTATCAACAGGCTCTACGGCGAATCTACATTCGGGACGATGCAGGCAGGCGCGAAGGTGCGCCTGACGGGGCCGAACAACCCGCTCGGCGTCGGTTTCGTCGCCCTCTACCGTTGGTATCCGGATAAGGCTGACGACCTCGCGGGCTTCAACCAGCTTCAGCGTGGTGCGAGCCCCGGCGGAGACATCGGCGACTTCGGCCTCGTGGGCTTCGTCTCTGGGCGTCTAAGCCGCTCGGTCAACCTTTCAGCTAACTTCGGTTACTTCCTGAACAGCAACCCGCAGTCCGAAGCTTTCGGCACGGGCAAGGTCAACTTGCTTGACCGTCCGGACGAGTTGTTCACGGGCGTTGGCTTCGACTTCCCAGTCAACAAGCATTTCCAGCCGATTGCTGAGTTGAGGTCAATTCACTACGTTGGCGGCCGCACGCCGAACTCGTTCCCGAATAATCCGGTCGAGTTCCTCGGCGGCATCCGCATCTTCCCGAAGCGCTGGTTCGGCTTCTCAGCGGCCTACCGCGGCCACCTGAATCAGCAGGGCACCCGCCTCTTCCACGATCAGACCTTCCCGGCAGGCTTCACGCAGTCTGAGGACCCGCACGGGTTCATCTTCCAAGCCTTCGCCGGACATCGGAACGAGCGATTACCGACGATATTCCCGAACCAACCGCCGACGGTCACGCTCTCGGCGTCAACGAGCCGGGTGGTGTTGGCTGCGGAATGCACGGGCACGGATCGACCTGATTCGTCG
>JAVXWN010000095.1:0-15165 GCA_032230645.1 Acidobacteriota bacterium
GGTCAAGACCGCTGCGAAGTGAAACGACTTCTTACGAAGTTGAGGGAGTAACTTGTACGTCTGGTTGTTCGCAACGGCTCTCTTCGCCGCGTGGCTCGTGGGAAAATTCGTCATGGGCAAGGAAGGATTCGTACACATCCTTCTGCTCTGCGCCGTCGCCATCGCCGTCGTTCGTTTCGTCCACGACCGCCGCGCGGCACGACAATGAAACGAACGCGGTATACAAAAAGTCGGCAACAGTCTGCGCGGGCCGAAGCATCAAGAACTCTGTCAGGATGGATTCACCGCGCTGCTCGTTCAAGAATCTCCCCGGCGCGCGTCACTTCACTCGACCAGTAGGAGTACGTCTTATGAGATTCGCAAGCTCTTCTTTCCGCGTGTCGGCGGCCGTGCTGTTCGCGCTCACGCTCGCAACCGCCACGACGCGTGCGCAAGCCGACATACATCGTGAAACCGTCGCCGTCTCTTATCCACTCGAACAGTCCGTCAGTCTCAAGTTTCGCGGCACGACGCGCCTGCCGCGATTGACCGGCTCGGCCAAGGTGAGGCGGACGGGGCGGCGCAACACGCGCGTCGAGATGAACATCGATAACCTCCCGCGCGCATACGAACTTGGCAGCGTCTACACGACCTTCGTTCTATGGGCCATCTCGCCCGAGGGACGCGCCGACAACCTCGGCGAGTTGAAGCGCAGCGGAAGCTCTTTCATCAACACGAAGATTGACGTGACGACGCCGCTCGAAACCTTCGCGCTCATCGTCACGGCCGAGCCGCACTACCTCGTGCGCACGCCGAGCCGCATGGTCGTGTTGGAGAATCTGCCGCCGCGCGACCCCGGCGACGCGCAGGTCGCCACCGTGCCCGTGCAGTACATCGGCAACGCCTCAGACTACTTCCGCGATTCGCGCGTGCCCGACCTCGCCGACCGCGACTACATACGCACGCCCACGTCGCTCCTCGGCGCGCGACAGTCCCTCAGTCTCGCGCGTTACGCGGGAGCCGAGCGCGACGCCTCGGGCGAACTGCAAGAAGCACAGACGATGCTTGAGCAGGCTGAGAACGCTTGGCGACTCAACCAGTCAGAGTCGGAAGTTGACACGCTTGCGCGCCGCGCCATCAGCCTCGGGGTGAAGGCCGAAGAGACGACCGAGCTACGTGCAGCCGCGCGCAAGCGACGCGACGAGATCGCCTCGCGCGACCGCGCCGTCAACGAGGCGGAAGAGACCGCCGCCGAGGCTTCGCGCACCATCGAGCAGTTGCGCGACTCTCTGCACAAGGAAGAGTCGGCGCGCGAGTTGGCCGAGCGCGACGCGGCCAACGCCAACCAGCAGTTGCGCGAGATGCGCAACGAGAACGCACGCCTGCGCGACGAGTTGCAGTCAGTTCGCACAGAGGGCGATGCCGCGCGCCTCAAGCTCGCGCACATGGAGGGCGAGCGCGCCGCCGAACAGGCTCGACTGGATACCGAGCATCGCGCCGCTCAACAGCAGGAGGCTCTGAACAATCTGAAGTCCTCGCTCGCTCGCTTCGGCAACGTTCGCGAGACTGCGCAGGGACTTGTCCTCGTCCTGCCGGACACGCTCTGGGCCGGAGCGCGCGCGGCGGAGTTGACGCCGAAGGCGCTCGCCTCGACCGTTGACCCGCTCGCGGCGCTGCTCGCGAATAACCCAGACCTGCGCGTCCGCATCGAGGCGTTCACCGACGCGCGCGGCGATGTCGCGGACTTGCAGAAGCTGACGCAGGATAGGGCCGAGGCGCTCGCCGGTCGTCTCGTCTCATCGGGTGTTGACGGGGCGCGCATACAGGCCAATGGCATGGGGACGGCGAACCCAGTCTCGGCCAACACAACCCCCGCCGGTCGCCAGCGCAACCGCCGCGTCGAGCTCACCCTCACGCCCGCTGCGGGCGACGCCGCGGCATCCGCGGGACAGCAATGAGAAGAGGCCAGAGGTCAGAGGTCGGAGGTCAGTTAAAGATGATTTCTTAACTGACCTCCGACTTCTGACTTCTGACTTCTGCATTTTTCATGGCGCTACTCGAAATCCTACAGCTCATCGGGTACAGCACGGCGGCGGCGTTGCACATCTGGATCGCGGCGCTGCTCGTGCGGAGCCGTCGCACGCTGGGGAGATTGGAGCGCGTGCTGTTGGTGCTCGCCGTGGCGCTCGGCGTATGGCATTCGTCGAGCCTGCTGGTCGCGCTGCACACGATGCTCGGGCTTTCGCAGGGGCGTTGGACGGTGCTGCTGCGCTTTGCCGACATGCTGGCCGTGGTGAGCGTGACGCTGACCTACTCGCTCCTGCTGCACCTGCATCTGCACCTCTGGGCGAACGCGCGCGGGCGCGGGCTGACGTTGAGCGAGAGGGCGCGCGTCTATCTCTCATACTTGCCTTCGGTCTTTCTCGTCTACGCCGCGCCGAAGCTTTGGACGGGCGTGTACGCGCCTTTGTTCGTCAGGCTTTCGCACCTGCTCGTGCCCTTCGCGCTATGGGCCGCATACGTGCTCTGCCTGTGTGCGGGCACGGACTTCTTCATCGCGCGCCTGTCGAAGTCGCAGTCAGAACGTCGTCTGCTTTCGACGCTCGCCGCATCGTTCGTCTTCATCGCCTCGCTCATCCTCGCGGTCTACGGGTTCGGCGTGGGGAAGGGCACGCCGCTCGGCCTTTATCTTCAGACGTTCGCGAACCTCGGCTCGCTTCTGCCGACGGCGTTGCTCGCATATCACATCTATCGCTATCGCTATCTCGAACTGATATTCAAAGAGAGCCTCATCCTCGCTTCGTTCGCCTCGGTGGTGTTGGTCGTATATCTTTACGGCATACGCACAATCGCGCTGTGGCTGACGGCGCGCTACGAGTTGCGGCCGGGCGCGGTCGAATCGCTCCTGATCCTCTTGCTCGCGCTCGTGGCCGCGCCGCTCAGACGTTGGCTCGACCGAAGGTTCCGCAGACTCTTTGAAGAGGAGGCGGGGCTGTTCCGCGAAGTGGCGGCGCGCATCGGCAAGTCGGCCGGGCGCTACGGCCAACTGCCCGAGTTCTTACGCTTCGTCGAAGAGCGAGCCGCCGCGAGTCTGGGCCTGCGGCGCGTTAGCATCCTCGTCGTCCCCACCTCGTCCGATAACGAAGAGAGCAAAGCGAAGTCTCTCAGCTTTGCCGGTGCAGAGAAGAGTGGAGGCGGCGTTCGTGCTGAAGCAGGCGACAGCAACGGCGTGGCCGTGGCGCATACGGTCGTGCAGCCGAACCTTCAAACTCATTTCGAGGCCAACGTGCCCGGACTGTTGAAGGATGCCACGCGTATCTTTGCCGACGTATCAACGACGACGGCCTTAGCGGAAGAGCCTTCGACGGGCTACGAGGATGAAGAGACGTGGGCGTCACGCGTGCTTGCGCTTGAAGGCGAGTCCGAAGGCGCGCGGATAGAGGGCGAGCCGTTGCTGCGTGAGCGCGGCTGGGAGGTCGCCTACACGCTCCATCGTGAAGAGCGCGTCGTGGGACTCCTGCTCGTGGACGCTCCGACAGAGGCTCTGACTTACGAAGTGCGCTCGTCGTTAGAGCTTTTGGCGGGACAGGTCGCCATCGCTATCGAGGACAGCCGACTCGTCGAAGAGAACGTGCGACTCGAACGACGTATCGCGCAGAGCGAGCGGCTTGCGGCTTTGGGGCGCATGGCCGCGACCGTCGCGCACGAAGTCAAGAACCCTCTCTCCGCCATCAAGTCCATCGCGCAGGTGTTGCGCGAGGACGAGTACATCAAGCGCGAGTACACGCGCGACCTTGAGTTGATAGTCGGCGAGACCGACCGTCTCTCTCGCAGCGTCACGCAGATGCTTAGCTTCGCGCGCAGCACCCCGCACGCGGGCGAGCCGCGCCGGGTCGGCGAGCTGCTCGAATCCATCCTGTTCCTTTTGCGCAAAGAGGCGGCCGACCGTAAGGTTGCGTTCAGCGCCGACCTCGATGCGCAGGATGAAGAACTCGACGGCGCGTCGGCCGCGTCGTTGAGAGACGCGCTGACGAACCTGCTCTTGAACGCGCTCCACGCGACCCACGCGGGCGGCCGCGTCCATCTTGCGACGAGCATCGAGGCGGGCAGGCTCAAGGTCTCGGTCACGGACACGGGCCCCGGCGTTCCGGCCGAACACCGCGAACGCATCTGGGAGCCCTTCTTCACCACGAAGCAACGCGGCACGGGGCTCGGCCTCGCCATCGTCCGCAAGCGTATCGAAGAGGTCGGAGGCCATGCACGCCTCGCCTCCTCGAAGAGCGGTGGGGGCGCGCGCTTCGAGTTGACGCTGCCGCTTCGGAAGGATGAGGGATGAAATAAGGGATGAGGAATGAAGTAATTGACTCATCCGTTCATTGGTTCAATGATTCAATGAACGGATGAGTCAGTCACTCATCCTTATTCATCCTTCATCCCTCATCCTTCCTCTCTGGCACGTGGCGTGCTTTTGTTGAAGACATGGAAAACGAGATGAGTTCTGAGAGAAGCGATAAGATGAGGTGGCGCGTGCTGGTCGTTGACGACGAGGAGGCTGCGCGCTACGGGATGCGGCGCGCGCTCGGCGGCTTCGACTATGAGGTGGACGAGGCGGGGAGCGTCGAGGAGGCGCGTACCCTGGTCGCGGCGCGTCGGCCTGACTTGATGCTGCTCGACGTTAACCTGCCGGGCGTGAGCGGGCTCGACTATCTGCGCGAGCTTGCGGGCGAGGTCGAACGCGCGCCGCTCGTCGTCATGGTCACGGCCTACGGCTCGGAGCGCGTGGCCGTCGAAGCCATCAAGGCAGGCGCATACGACTATCTCTCGAAGCCCTTCGAGATTGACGACCTGCGGCTCGTTGTCAAGAACGCGTTGGAGACCGTCGGCCTCCGGCGCGAGAACAAACACCTGCGCCAGCGCATCGAGCTTGAAGGCGCGCAGCGCGGCGCGCTCATCGGCGACTCGGAGCCAATGCGGCGCGTGCGCTCGATGATTGAGAAGGTTGCCGAGACGGACGCCACGGTGCTTGTGCGTGGTGAGTCCGGGACGGGAAAGGAGTTGGTCGCGCGCGAGTTGCATGAGCGAAGCTCGCACCGACGGCGCGGCGCGTTCGTCGCGGTCAACTGCGCGGCGCTTCCATCGGAGTTAATCGAGTCGGAACTATTCGGCCACGAAAAGGGCGCTTTCACGGGTGCGGCCGCGCGCAGACGCGGTAAATTCGAGCAGGCCGACGGCGGCACTCTCTTCCTTGACGAGATAGGCGACATGAGCGCCAACGTGCAGGCGAAACTTTTGCGTGCGCTCGAAGAGCGTCGTATCGAGCGGCTTGGCGGTTCGGACTCGATACCCGTTGACGTGCGCATCGTCAGCGCCACGCACCGCCCGCTCGAACAGGACATCGAGAAGGGAAGCTTTCGCGCAGACCTCTTCTATCGTTTACAGGTCGTGACCGTCGAGATTCCACCCTTGCGCGAACGGCGCGAAGACATCCCCGTCCTCGCCGAGACTTTCGCGCGACAGGGTGCGGAGCGTTACGGCTTGCCGCCGCGCGTGCTTGCGCCGTCAGCGTTGCGCCGTCTGGTCGAGTACCACTGGCCGGGGAATGTGCGCGAGTTACGCAACGCCGTCGAGCGCGCGTTGATACTCGCAGAGGGCGACGAGGTGACGGCCAGAGACTTGCCCGGCGAAGTCGGCTTGGAAGCCAAGTCGTCGAAAGAGTCGCCCGCGCCCGTCGTCGAGCCGGGCTCGCTCGCCGTGCCCTTCACGTCTGACTTCCGCGAGGACAGGCGCGAGTTCGAGCGGCGATACATCGCGCGCTGTCTGGAAGAGACCGGCGGCAACGTCACGCGCGCCGCCGCGATTCTGGGCATGCACCGGCAGTCGCTCCAACACAAGCTGCGCGAGTTGGGGCTGGCGCGACGCTACGTCACGGTCGGCGACGAAGCGCAGGATAATTCCGACAACTGAAGCGCCAGCCGAATTGTCCGCGCATCACGCGAGAGAGTATATTAGACCTCAGATAATTTTTATCTGACCACGTGAGCACAAAAGCAACAACACTGCTCGGTATCTACACCGAGGAAGATTTTCTCGACCGCGCAACCTGCGAACTCGTCAAAGCCGAGATGCGAGCGAGCGAGCATACGCGCGCCAAAATCTACGACAGGGATTGGAACAACGTCGTGGACGACGTTTATCGGAGCACGCTTCAGGTCAAGGTCGGCGAACGCATCAATACGCTCGTTAGGGAGAGACTGCTTGAGAGGCGGCCTATCTTCAACGAACGCTTCGGCGTTGAGGTGACCGACTGTCAGGGCCCGACTTACCTCATCTACAAGCCGGGCGATTTTTTCGAGCCGCACAAGGACGAGTCGCAAAAGTCGGACGCGCCGGTCTTCATCAAAACGAGACAAGTCTCCGCCGTTATCTTCCTGAGCGACGAAGACTCAGGCGCGGAAGCGGGCGAGTACGCGGGCGGCTCGCTCGCCTTCTACGGGCTCTTGAAAGACCCACGCTGCGCGCAGATCGGCATTCCCGTGAAAGGGAAGGGCGGGCTGCTCGTCGCCTTTCGCTCAGACGTTTATCATCAGGTGTCGCCGGTCACGCGTGGCGAGCGGTTTACAATCGTGAGCTGGTTCATCTAGTGGCGGCATCGTCGCATGACCGTAGGTGTAAAAACAATGAAGGCACGCATAGACGCAATTATCAAACGCGAACAGGCCGAATATCTTGAACGACTTCTGCCCGACAACACGGGACTGCTGGCGGAGATGGAGTCTTACGCGGCCGAGCATCACGTGCCGATTGCCGACCGCGAGGTGGCGCGCTTTCTCGAAATCACCGCGCGAACGATGGGTGCGCGACGCGTTCTCGAAATCGGCATGGCTATCGGTTACTCGGTCATACATCTTGCGCGCGCTCTGCCCGAGGGCGGCGAGGTCGTCACCATCGAGCCGAGCGCGGAGATGATTGCGCGCAGCGAAGAGTATCTACAGCGTGCATCCTTGCGCGACCGTGTGCGCATCGAGCGCGGTGCTGCGCTTGAAGTCATCCCGCGCCTCTCGGGCGAGGGCTTCGACATGCTCTTTCTCGACGCGCTGAAAGAGGAGTACGCGCAGTATCTCGAACTCTCTCTGCCGCTGCTGCGCGTGGGCGGCGTCGTCATCGCCGACAACCTCTTGTGGGGTGGGCAGGTCGCGGGCGAGATACGCTCGCCCGACCAGACGGCTTCGACGCAGGCACTACGCGAGTTCAATCAGGTCTTCGTCCGGCACCCGCAGCTTCTGTCGGTCGTCCTGCCCGTGGGCGACGGCCTCGGCTACGCCGTGAAAGTCAGTTGAGCACGAACCACGCACGCCACTCCAACCCCTCGAACACGGCCAACGCGCCGCGAGCGAATAAAGACCCGCACCCGACTTCAGCGCCCACGTCGAATGAAAGACTCTTCGTGCGCGCGGCGGCGCGTCCTGAGAACGAGCTGCTGCTCATGTGCGCGCGAAGTGTGACGAACCGAGCTTCATCGTCAGCAGCACGCGTGCGCGAACTCGCGCGGACGGCGATTGACTGGGACTATCTTTATCTCCTCGCGGAGCGGCACGCGGTGTTGCCGCTTCTGCATCGAGGGTTGGAGACGAATGCTCGGGGCGTTGCGCCGCGTAGCTTCGCGGAGAGGCTGCGCGAGAAGTATCGCGAGAATGCGACGCGCAACATGCTTCTGGCGGGCGAGCTTGTGCGTATCGCGCGACTCTTCGAGTCGGAAGGTGTCCCCGTACTTGCCTACAAAGGCCCCGCGCTCGCGGTGCAGGCTTACGGCGAACTCTCGCTGCGTCGCTTCATAGACCTCGACGTGCTCGTCCACAGGACGGACGCGCGGCGCGCGGGTGAGTTGCTGCTCTCACTCGGCTTCGACAAACCCGCCGGGCTCACACGTGCGCATGAGGAGTTTCTGTTGCGTCGCCAGCACAACCTAGCCTTCGCGCGCGATGCGGGGCGGCTGACGTTCGAGCTTCACTGGGAGGTCACTCCATCCACGTTCGCTTCCGTCCCGCTCGGCGCGCGCGCGTGGGAGCGCGCGATTGTCGTCGAGTTGTTCGGCCGCAAGGTGCAGAGCCTCTCGCCCGAAGAGACGCTCCTCGCGCTCTGCGTCCACGGGACGAAGCATCTCTGGGAACGCCTTGCATGGGTCTGTGACGTGGCCGCTCTGCTGAATGCGCATCCCGACCTCGACTGGCCTTTCGTGCTCGGACGTGCGAGGGAGACGAAGGTCGAGAGGATGCTCTTTCTCGGGCTGAGTCTCGCGGGCGGGCTGCTGAGCGCGAGGCTCCCGGCGAATCTGTTCGATGTGTGCGATGAGCCGGTCGTCGAGCGGCTGTCGGCCCGGGTCGCGGAACGACTGTTTGAGGGCGCTGCATATGAACCGGCGGGATTCCTCCGCAGCGTCGGCTTCAACCTGCGCGCGCGCACCCGGCTGCGCGAAAAGGCGGGCTACCTCCGCTTCATCTTCACTCCCACCGATGGCGACCTGCGCGCCTTGTCCGTCCCGGCGCGACTCTCATTTTTATACTACCTGCTGCGCCCTTTCCGTCTGCTCTTGAAAAGAGACACGGCACACTGAGGCAAAACGCCGGAGTCGCGGCCGGTGCGTGAGTTAAAATTATTGAACGTGGTACTTAGGGGAATGTTATATCAGGCTACGCCGTTGACCTTTGACCTTGATGTTCATTTATGTTAGCTTCCGCTTGCCCGTTAAACGAGATAACGGGTAGTTGCCTGTTCCGCCAGAGCTGCCGCGAAGGGCTATTCCTGTTTCGGACAAAATACATCCGGGTGCAAGCTTTACCGACTGGGGACGTGTCTGTTTTATGTTAGAAAGTTTTTTTAACCGGCGTCGAATGTTAACGTGCGCCGGTTTCGCCCTTGCGCTGGCAGTCTTGCCCGCACCGCTCTTTGGAAAGCAGAAGGCCGACGCCTCTCAACAGGACGGCGCGGCAGCGGTGACGAAGCCCGCGCCGACGGCGGCGCAGGCAGCGGAGAAGCCATGGAGCGTCAAGATGACGCGGAGCGCTCCGCACACCTTCACTGTCAAGTCAAAGGATGCGAGCCTCGGCGAGATCACGAGCGAGCTTTCGCGACTCATCAAAGTGCCAATCACTTTGAGCCCCATCATGGCGAAGCAGAAGGTGTCGCTTGATTTCGGCGGGCTCAACCTCGAAGCGACGCTTCGCATGCTCGCGCCGCAGCCTTTCGTAGACTACGTGGCGGGCGGTGAGGGCGCAGCCGAGCCGAAGGCTCTGGCGATATATTTACAGGCGATTAACGAGAAGCCGCCCGCAACTACGGCCACGGTGCATGGCAACTCCGAAGCGATTCTTATCGAGGGCGACACCGAAGAAGGAGTCGACGCTGACTCGCAGAAGAAGAAGGAAGAGGAAGACCCGCTCCGCGTCACGTTCCTCAACAACCAGTTGAGCGTGCGCGCGCGCAAGCAGCCGCTCACGGTCGTGCTCTTCAGGATTGCGAGCGAGGTGGGCGTTCCCTTCGAGTTGCGCTACGATTCGACCGAGACGGTAGACGTTGAGTTTACAAACTACTCTCTCGATCAGGCGTTCAGGAGCCTTTCGCCGGGCGTGCGCTTTTACTACCGCGTGGACTTGCAGACGTTTCAGTTGCAGCCACTTCGCCTCGCTTTATTGTCACCGGCTTCGGCCAGGTCTTAGGACTAAACAGAGATACTTACAGGAGGCATAAATCTTGAATACGAAGACCGAGAATCTGAATCCCTTGCAGCTTTCCCAGGTCAATGATGTGGACGCAGTCCGACCGAGCGCAAACGGCGCGGGCAAAAAAGTGTTCGTCGAGCCCGAAGTGACTTTCCCCGTGGACGTGCTCGAAGCCACGACCTTCTTCCAGTTGACCGACAGCGGCGTCGTGCCTCCGACCCCAACCCCGTAATCCGGTTCGCATGGGCGAGCTTGTCACGTTTGTCGGGTTTCAGATGAATACTTGTGAAATCGGACGGCCGGCTTTCGCGGAGACTTACGCGGTCGCCGGCCGTTTCATTTGCGTCGAAGCCGAAGACCGCGAGTCGGCGTTGCTCTTCCGGCGCTACTTCGCGGGCTGGCACGTTTCGACTTCGGAAGGCACGAGCGATGTCACCCCGGACGCGACCATCGCGGTCATGTCAGACCGCGTGCCCGTATCACCCATAGGCTTTGAAGTGTTCGAGACCGCGGTTGGCGGCATCTGTCGCACTGACGGGCGCACATACTTTTTCGAGAGCGACGGCTCGGTCATACGCGTCCGGGCCGAAAGCCCGCGCCACGTCGAGGTCTGGGTCGGCCCGGGGCCCGCTTCGCGCGAGAGAGCGGCGCTGGCTCGTCTCATCTTCGACGCTTCGATGACGGCGCTACGGCGCTGCGGACTCTTCGAGCTGCACGGCGCGGGAGTGGTCGAGCCTCTTTCCGGCGCGGGCTTTCTCATCATCGGCCCCTCGGGCAGCGGTAAATCTACGCTCACCACGCAGCTTGCACGCGCGGGCTGGAACTATCTTTCCGACGACTCGCTGCTCCTACACGAACGCGGCGCGCACGTAGAGGCGCGCGCACTGCGCCGTGTGTTTGCCGTGACCGAGCCGACGGTTGCCGCGGGACTTCTGCGTGGTTTTGAAGAACTGCTGACTGAGCCCGCGCCCTTCGACCCGCTCAAGCGGCGCTTCGAGCCGCGAGAGGTCTTCCCCGAACGTTTCGCCGAAGGCTGTCTGCCGCGCGCCATCTTCTTCCCCACAATTACGCGAGCGACTTCGAGCCACGCACACGCGCTCTCGCAGGCCGAGACCATGCGGCTGCTCATAAAGATGTGCCCGTGGGCCTGCTATGACCAACCGGCGGCGAAAGCGCACCTGAGCGTGCTCGCGCGCCTCGCGCGGCAGGCCAAAGGTTACGAGCTTCTCTCGGGCAGCGACTTGATAGGCGACGCCGCGCACGTCTCAAGCTTCCTTCGCAGATGCTTGGAGAGGGAAGAGTCATGAACACGCACACTTCCCGGATAGAAGCAGAACGCGTGCGCGACTACGGGCCGTCGCGGTTGATAGTCGAGTTGACGAACATCTGCAACCTGCATTGTAGCTACTGCCTGCGCGACGAGGATGCGCTCTATCACACGCCAGCCAACTTCTTTTCCGTCGAGCTGCTGCGCCGCGTCATGCGCGAAGCACGCGAAGCGATAGGCGCTTCGCAGGTCATGTTCACAGGGGGCGAGACGACGCTCCACCCGCGCTTTCATGAAGTGGTCGAGGCCGTGAGCGCCGAAGGGCTCACGTGCAGCTTCGTCACCAACGGTTGGCACTTCGAGCGCATCTGGCCCGCCGTCGCCGCCAATCGCGACGCAGTGAGTCATGTCTCCTTCAGTCTCGACGGCCCCACGCGCGAGACGCACGACCAATGGCGCGGCGAAGGTTCGTTCGTGCGTCTCGTCCGTGCCTTCACGCGTTGTCAGGCAGCACGGTTGCCCTTCTCGGTCAAGGTTGGGCTCAGGCGCGACACGCTTCCGCTGCTCGAACAGATCGCGCTCTTCGCCGCGCGTATGGGCGCTGCATCGCTGAGCTTCGGGCACAACCTGCCGACATCTGCTCGGGGTGAAGACGGGCTTGCGCTCAGCGCGGAAGACCGGACGGCGGCGGAGCAGGAGGTCGCCATTCTCGCGCGCGTCTTTCGCATGAGGGTCAGCCTCGAAGTCGGCTACTACAACACAGACCCCGCGCCGCCCTGTTCGGCGCTGGCGGGCGCAAGCTGCAACATAGACTATCGCGGGCGGCTCTCGCTCTGCTGCAACCTCTCGGGCTATCGCGGGGCCGCGGGCGAAGCGGATGTAGTCGCAGACCTGAACGCCGAAGCGTTCGCGCCCGCCTTCGAGCGGCTTCAGGTCGTGGCCGAGGCGCAGGCTGCGCGCAGGCGCGAGGCGCTCGCGGCGCATCGGGCAGAGGGCGTGCGTCCCGACTTGTATCTCGGCTCGCCGTGCCTCTTCTGCCTCGGCAGCTTCGGCAAGATTCCTTGGCACGACGCCGCGACAGTGCCGCGCTCGCTACCGGTTGTGCAGGCTGTGTAGCCCGGTCTCAACATTTCGTATTAACGGAGTCGAGTGAAATTTGATGAGTACGCCTGAACTGATGCCACACGAGCACGTGGTCTTCACGGAATTCGACGCGGGCGAGGGCATCCTCGTTGACCTCAACACGAAGAAGTATTTTCAGTTGAACGAGACGGGGACGATCATCTGGCGCGGACTCGAACGGAGAAAGACGCTCGAAGAGATAGTCGCTGAGATCACGGCTGCCTACGACGTTACGCCCGAACACGCCGCCGAGAGCGTGCGAAAGCTTCTTGAGAACCTGCGTGCCTTCAAGCTCGTGCGCCCGAGTTGAGCCTCCGGTCTCCGGCGCGAAAACTTATGCGCCACACGTCTGTTGTTAAGACTAAGGAGAGTTCCCAATGCGAAAGTCGTTTCTAGCCCTCGCAGCCTGCTCGTTCGTCTGCCTCTTCTCGATGAAGGCATCGGCGTCGGCCAACTTCGTCTACCACGAGCAGACCAACAACTTCGTCGCGACCCCTCAGTGCAATGACGGCAGCACCAACACGAGTTGCGGCCGCTACGTCGAGAACACAGATCGCAGCGGTGCAGCGGGCTTTCAGATTTTCTCGCCTGAGACGTACACGCTTCACTTCAAGGTCGAGTTTCAGTTCTTCACCAACCAGACGCGCGTCTATTACACGACCGACGGCTCGAACCCGTGCGGCTCGTTCGGCGCGGTCGGCAACGTGACACAGCCCAACAACACGCCCTGCGGCGTTTCCAACACCACGCAGGTCGCCGTTGCCAGCTACACCTGTACATATGCAGACCAGACGCAGTCGTGTCAGGTGGTTGATGTGATAACTGCTACCATCCCGCCACAGCTCGCGGGCACAACCGTCAAGTACATCGTCTCGGCTTGGCACTCGGGCGGCGGCCCGGAAATCTTCGGCAACTCGGGCACGTGCAACGGCTGCTTTCAGGCGTCTAACTCGTCGGACGCAACCGTCTTCCAGTACAACGTGCTCGCGCCGCCCTCAACGCCGCTCATCATCTCGGAGTTTCGTCTGCGCGGCCCGAACGGCCCCGACGACGAGTTCGTCGAAATCTATAACAACGGCAACACGGACGTGACCGTCAACGCCTTCGACGGCTCGGCCGGTTTCGCGCTCGCGGCATCGGACGGCGTTGCGCGCTTCACTATCCCGAACGGCACAGTCATCCCTGCGCGCGGCCACTACCTCGGCACAAATAGCACGGGCTACAGCTATGGTAGCTACCCTTCGGCGGCGTTGACGGGCGGCGGCGCGGCGGCGTCGAGCCTGCCAACTGCCGCGAGCACCGCAGCCGAGATCAGGCGTGCGACACCTGTGCGTGCACCCGTGCAGCGCGACTCGGTCGCTGCCCTCAAGGGCGGACGCGGCACGGGCATCGTGAAGCCGTTGGAGCCTCGCCCCGACGATGTCACGCCCGGCCCTCTGGCAGCGACGGGCGACGCGACGTGGACGACAGGCATCGCTGACAACGCGGGCATCGCACTCTTCAACACTGCGAACCCGGCGAACTTCACGCTTGCCAATCGGCTCGATGCTGTCGGCTCAAACGTCGAAGCGAACACGCTCTACAAGGAGAACACGGGATACCCTGCGCTGACCGCGACCTCGGCCAACTACAGTTTCTACCGAAGCATGTGCTCTTACGTTGACAACGTCGGCTGCACCACGCCGGGGTTGCCAAAGGACTCGGGCGACAACGCCTCGGACTTTCTCTTCGTGCATCCAAGCGGCACAGACCTCGGGGCGGGGAAGCGTATCGGTGCGCCTGGGCCGGAGAATCTCTCAAGCCCCATCCAGCGCAATGCGCTCTTCGGCTTCGCCCTACTGGATAACACGCAGGTTGCTTCGCTGTCGCCCAACCGGGGGAGGAGTCTGACCAGCGACCCGTCGAACAGCTCGACGCTGGGCACGATGACTCTTCGCAAGAGGGTGACGAACAACACGGCCAGCAACGTCACGCGCCTGCGCTTCCGCGTCATCGAGCTCACGACCTTCCCGAGCGCGGCCGGGTTCGCAGACCTCCGCGTAAGAAACTCTTCGACGGAAGTGGTTACGGGTATCAACGACCCGGCGACGTGCCCCGGCGGCATCACGCCCTGCGCGGTGACGGTGCAAGGGCTGACGCTCGAAGAGGCGTCCGCGCCCGGCAACCAGCCGAACGGCGGCGGCTACAATTCGTCGCTCTCGGTATCGCTCTTGACGCCGCTTGCGCCCAACGCGAGCATCAACGTGGAGTTCCTGCTCGGCGTACAGGCGACGGGCAAGTTCCGTTTCTTCATCAACGTCGAGTCACTGCCGTAAGAGCGGCGAGTCGTCGCGGCTGAAACGTCTTAGACATAAGAGGGTGAGGCGCGTTAATCGGCGCACCTCGCCCTCGAATCTTTTTATGACGCTAAGTGGAAGCTCAGGACGGAAAGCTGTAGGTGACTTTGTAACGGGGTGGCGTCTGTTCGAGCAGCGGTTCGCCGTCGGCTTCGAGCCATGCGTGACCGTTCAGCACCTCGTCGCCGTCGCGCCGGACGCCGAAGAGGATGCGCGTTCGTATGCCGCTCAACGCAAGATAGCGGTGCAGAACCGGCGCGCGCTTCCAGCAAGTCGGCGTGAAGACCCAGAAGTTCGCCGCGAGCACCGAGTCGAGCAGCCGTGCGAGTCTCGCCTCAACACGCTCCGCCTCTTCAACGGTGCGCGCTTTAACTTCGTCATGTAAGAGCGCGTGCCCCGGCGCAACGAGGCGCAGAGCACGCGGCAGCGGCATCACCCTGACGAGCAGAGAGAGCGCGACCACCCATGCGCCCATGCGTGCGGCGAGGAGCGCCGAAGCGGGCTCGCTCAAAGCGAGACGCACTGCGCGCGCCGGAAGCAATGCGTATCTCGAAAGATGTCTGTTGAGTTGCGGCATGCGCTGACGTTTGAGAAAAAATCCCGCGCCTCTGCTAACATCCGCGCGGGAGAAAATCGGCCTTGTTAATCTACCCCGACAGCCCCGCTTCGCGCGAGCGCGCAGGCCACATCGTCAACGCCGAAGGTGGCCTCGTCATCTTTCGCACCGACACTTTCTACGGCGTCG
>JAVXWN010000132.1:0-8353 GCA_032230645.1 Acidobacteriota bacterium
CAAATCAAAAATCAAAAATCAAATGTCTTCCAGAGTCGTCACGCTCCCGAACGTCCTGACCGTGATTCGCATGGCGCTGATCCCGGTTTTCGTGGGTGCGCTCTACTATCAGAGGTTCGGTTGGGCGCTGGCGGTCTTTGTTGTCGCGGGCGTGACCGACGGGCTGGATGGGCTCTTCGCGCGCCGCTTCAACCAGTATTCTCAACTCGGACAGATTCTCGACCCCATCGCCGACAAGCTCCTGCTGGTCACTTCATTCATTACGCTCTCGATGCCCTCAATCGTGGAGCCTTCGGCGCTCGTCCAGCCACACGCGCGCCACCTCCCCGTCCCCTTCTGGGTCACTGCGGCCGTCATCAGCCGCGATGTCTTCATCGTCGTCGGCGCGGCGACCATCAACGTCGTCACGGGCTTCCGAGGATTTCGTCCCTCCTGGCTCGGCAAGGCCAACACGACCGTCCAGATCGGCTCGGTCGTGCTAATCCTCGTCGCCGCGAGCTTTCCGCCGCTTCGAGGGTATCTGCCGACCGTCTACACGACCGTCTTCTCTTTTGCGGTCGTCTCGGGAATCCACTACGTCTTCTGGACTTCCAAACTGCTGAACGAAGACCGCCAGCAGCGAGATTTCAACTCCTGATTCAGCTAATTGGTTAGTTGTCAACGGCTTGCGTCGGGCAACGCGAGCATGGCGAAGTGCTACTAAAAGTTGACAAGAAGGGACTCAGCTATTATATTAGCGACGCATTCAAGGTGGCCGGAGCGTCCGTCAAATGCCCTTTCGTGGCGACAAAGCGGGGGCAGCCACAGCAGGCAAACAGCAGCGGCGGCCGAGCGGCACGTCTCCACGGCAGCGGGTCGGAAATAGCGCGGCTAAAAACTTCGGGAGAGATAGAAAACAATGAGCAAGATCATAGGCATTGACCTGGGCACGACCAATTCCGTCGTGGCCGTGATGGAAGGCGGCGAGCCGACGGTTATCACCAATTCCGAGGGCGGCCGGACGACCCCCTCGGTCGTTGCCTTTACGAAGGACGGCAACCGTCTGGTCGGTCAGGTCGCAAAGCGGCAGGCCGTTACGAACCCCGAGAACACCGTCTACTCGATCAAGCGCTTCATGGGGCGGCGCTTCGACGAGGTCTCGGAGGAGAAGAAGCAGGTTCCCTACAAGGTGAAGTCGGTGGGCAACGACCTGCGCGTCGAGGCGGGAGGCAAGGAGTGGTCGCCGCCCGAGATTTCCGCGATGATCCTTCAGAAGCTCAAGCAGGCGGCGGAAGACTATCTAGGCCAGAAGGTCGAGAAGGCAGTCATCACCGTGCCCGCGTACTTCAACGACTCGCAGCGTCAGGCGACGAAGGATGCGGGGCGCATCGCGGGACTCGAAGTGATGCGCATCGTCAACGAGCCCACGGCGGCCGCGCTCGCCTACGGTCTCGACAAGAAGAAGGACGAGACCATCGCGGTCTTCGACTTCGGCGGCGGCACCTTCGACATCTCAATCCTCGAAGTCGGCGAGGGCGTCGTCGAAGTGAAATCAACGAACGGCGACACGCACCTCGGCGGCGATGACATAGACGAGGCACTCATCAAGTGGATCATCGAAGAGTTCAAGCGCGATCAGGGCATAGACCTCTCGAACGACAAGATGGCCTTGCAGCGTTTGAAGGAGTCGGCTGAGAAAGCGAAGATCGAGTTGTCTTCAACGATGGAGTCGGAGATCAACCTGCCCTTCATCACCGCCGACCAGTCGGGCCCGAAGCACTTGGTGATGAAGCTCACGCGCTCGCTCTTCGAGCAGTTGATCGACCCGATTCTCAAGCGGCTGGTGCCGCCCGTCGAGCAGGCCATCAAGGACGCGGGGCTCGCCGCGAATAAGATTGATGAGGTCGTCTTAGTCGGCGGCTCGACACGCATCCCGAAGGTGCAGGAGATCGTCAAGAACTTCTTCGGCAAGGAGCCGAACAAGACGGTCAACCCGGACGAGGTCGTCGCCGTCGGCGCGGCCGTGCAGGCGGGCGTGCTCTCGGGCGAGAAGACGGACATCCTCCTGCTCGACGTGACGCCGCTCAGTCTCGGGATTGAGACGCTCGGTGGGGTGAACACCATTCTCATCCCGCGCAACACGACTATTCCGACGCGTAAGTCGGAGATATTCTCGACCGCCTCGGACAATCAGACGAGCGTGGAGGTTCACGTCCTGCAGGGCGAGCGACCGATGGCCGGCGACAACCGCACGTTGGGCAAGTTCCATCTCGTCGGGATTCCGCCCGCGCCGCGCGGCATGCCGCAGGTCGAGGTGACTTTCGACATTGACGCCAACGGCATCGTCAACGTCTCGGCCAAGGACATGGGCACGGGACGCGAGCAGAAGATTACGATCACGGCCTCTTCGGGTCTCTCGAAGGACGAGATTGATAAGATGATGCGCGAGGCCGAGTCGCATTCGGCCGACGACGCGCGCAAGCGTGAAGAGGTTGAGGCGCGCAATCGTCTGGACAGTCTCGTCTGGCAGATTGAGAAGACCTTCTCGGAGAACAAGGAGAAGCTCGACGGCGCGACGCAGACGCAGGTTGAGACGGCGATTGCCGACGCGAAGAAGGCGCTCGAAGAGGGCGGCGTCGAACGTATGAACAGCGCCTTCGAGAACCTTCAGAGCGCCTCGCACAAGCTGGCCGAAGCTCTCTATCAGGGCGGCGCTTCGACGGCGGGCGCAACCGGCGGCGACGAGCAGGCCAACGCGGCGGGCGCGTCATCCGCAGGCGCGGCTGGTGGTGGTGGCGGCGGCGGGACTGCCGGAGGCGGCGGTGACGACAACGTCATAGACGCCGAGTACGTTGACGTTGACGAGAACAAGTAAGAGCTTGTAAATGGTGAATGGTAAATGGTGAATGGATAAAGACCGAATCCATTTACCATTTACCATTTACTATTCACCATCCGAATGGCAAAAGAAGACTTCTACCAGATACTTGGGGTCAAGCGGGACGCGAAGCCGGAGGAGATCAAGAAGGCTTACCGCAGGCTTGCGCGCAAGTACCATCCGGACGTGAACCCCGGCGACAAGGCCTCGGAGGAGCGCTTCAAGCTCATCACCGAGGCGCACGAGGTTCTCTCCGACCCGAAGAAGCGTCAGGTCTACGACCGCTTCGGCCAATACTCCGACCAGCTTGCAGACGCCGCCGCGCGCGGGGCGACGGGGCCCGGCGGCGGTGGTGCGGGACGGGCGGGAGGCGTGCCCTTCGACTTCGCTGGCTTCGACTGGGGCAATGCTTCGACGGCTTCCTCGACGGCGGGTGGCGGTGGGGGCTCTTCCTCCTTCCGCGACATCTTCTCGGAGTTGTTCGGCGGCGGCAAGGCCGAGAAGGAGCCGCCGCGCCCCATGCCGCAGAAGGGCGCGGACATCGAGATGCCGCTCGCGCTCTCGTTTGAAGAGGCAGTGACAGGCTTGACGACGAACATCACGGTCAACCGCTCCGAGCAGTGCCCGCGCTGCAACGGCGCGGGCGACACGGGCGGCAACCCCGTCGTATGTCCGACCTGCCACGGCTCGGGTCAAGTGCAGCGCATGGGCGGGCGACTTCGCTTCGCGCAGGAGTGCCCCGACTGCGGAGGCGCGGGCAAGCGTCGTCCGCCTTGCTCGCTATGTAATGGTAAGGGTGTGGTGCCGAAGGCCGAGACCGTGAAGGTTCGCATACCCGCGGGCGTTGACACGGGCTCGCGCGTGCGCATACCGGGGAAGGGCGAGGGAGGCCGCATGGGCGCGCCCGCGGGCGACCTCTTCATCATCACGAACGTCGGCAAGCACAAGCACTTCACGCGCAAGGGCGATAACATCTACGTGAAGGTTCCGGTGACGATTGCCGAGGCGGCTCTGGGCGCGAAGATCGAGGTGCCGACCATCGAGGGTAAGGCGCAACTCAAGATTCCGCCCGGCACGCCTTCGGGCGCGCAGTTCCGCATGCGCGAGCGCGGCATCCCCTCTTTGCGCAACCCGCAGGCGCGCGGCGACCAGTTCGTCGAAGTACAGGTCACGCTCCCGAAAGTGATTTCGGAAGAGACGAAGGAACTCTTAAGACGCTACGCGCAGCTCAACCCCGAGAACCCGCGCGTAGCGATGGGACTTGAATAGATGTTAGATGTCGGATGCCGGATGTCAGTTAAAAGCTGGCGTCTTCTTCCAACATCTGACATCCGGCATCTGACATCTGCTTTATGAAACGGCGTAAGGGCGGAACCTACACGATCAGCGCGGTGGCGACGCAGTACGAGATTCACCCGCAGACCTTGAGGCTCTACGAGCGCGAGGGGCTTCTCAAGCCTTCGCGCTCCGTAGGGAACACGCGCCTCTTCACGGACACGGATTTGGAGCGGCTTGAGGTCATCCTCTCTCTGACGCGAGACCTCGGCGTCAACCTCGCGGGCGTCGAGATCATCCTCAACATGCGTGAGAAGATGGACGCGATGCAGCGCGAGTTCGAGCGCTTCTTCTCTTATCTCCAATCGCACGCCGAGGAGTTCACGCACCTAACCGACACGCCACCACCGCCCGAGGCAGGCGCGCTCGTCCGCACCTCGCGCGTCTCGTCGCTCAGGCGTCGCACGCAGACGAACCCGCGCGGCTGAGTCGGCCGCACGCACACGGTTCCGCGTGGTGCAAATAAATTTACAGAGTTAGATTGGTGATTCGCGCGCCGCTTAGATGTTACAATGCGCCACGCTTCTAAACCCTGCCGCTTGGCGTGACATGACGCCGGTTAGAGCGGGCGTTTGCGCGGGCACCCTTGCCGCGCGCGGCGACCACTGATGAAAACAAGACTCTCCGGGTGAGGCGGAGGCGATGACGCCCGAGCGACAAAAGCATATCAAACGCATCTACGAGCATGCGCTCGGGCTAACGCCTGCGCAGAGGTCTGCCTATCTCGAAGAGGCTTGCGCGGGTGACGAAGAGTTGCGGCGCGAGGTCGAATCGCTCATCGCGTCCGTCGCGCACGACGACGCTTCCGCGTCAGGGCAAGCGAGGCGACGCCGCGAGTCGGTGCCGCCCGAGATCGTGCCCGGACGGACGACGCTCGGCGCGTATCGCATCCTTGAGAAGATAGGCGCGGGCGGGATGGGCACGGTCTATCTCGCGAAGGATGCGCGATTGGGTCGCCGCGTCGCCTTGAAACTCCTGCCCGCGCACTTCGCGCGCGATGAAGAACTCGTCCGCCGCTTCGAGCAGGAGGCGCGCGCCGCCTCCGCACTCAACCATCCGAACATTCTCACCGTTCACGAAATCGGCGAGGACGCAGGCCGCCTCTTCATCGTCACCGAGTTCGTCGAGGGGCGCACGCTGCGCGAGCTGATGAGCGAGGGCGCGTTCTCGCCGACGGATGCGCTCGACGTGTGCGCTCAGGTGGCGGGCGCGCTTCAGAAGGCGCACGCGGGCGGCATCGTTCATCGCGACGTGAAGCCCGAGAACCTCATGCTCGACGAAGAGGGGCACGTCAAGGTGCTCGACTTCGGCATCGCCAAGCAACTCGCGTCCGCACCGTCCGTAGACACCGAAGCGCCGACGAGCGCGCGCGTTAACACGGCCTCGGGCGTCGTCCTCGGCACCACGACCTACATGTCGCCCGAACAGGTGCGCGGCCTCGAACTCGACGGGCGCACAGATGTATGGAGCTTGGGCTGTGTGCTCTACGAGATGCTGGCCGGGCGCGCGCCCTTCGAGGCGAAGAACTTCGGCGACCTCGTCGTCGCCATCCTGCACGGCGTCCCGCCGCCGCTCTCAACTCTTTCCGCCGAGTCGTCCGAAGAGATCGAATCGCTGCTCGGGCGCGCGCTGGCGAAGGACAGGGAGCAGCGCTTCCAGTCGGCGAAGGAGTTTCAGTCAGAGTTGAGGCGCGTCAAGCGCCAGCTCGATCTGCACGCCGACACCGTGCGCGACGAGCTTCCCGACGCGCCCGTCGGCTACGTCGTCTCGCCGCCCGCGCCGGAGCAGAAGCAGGCGCCCGCGAAGAGCCCTGCGGCGTCGGTGGCGCCGTCGTCGCCGCCGCCGCGGCAGCAGACGACCGAACAGCGCAAGCAGTTGACCGTCCTCTTCGCAGACCTCGCGGGGCTCGCGGCGCTCACCGAGGGACAGGACGCGGAGGACGTGGGCGAGTTGATGGGCGCGCTGTGGCCGCTGCTCGACGGCTTGGTCGAGGAGCACGGCGGAACCGTGGACAAGCACGTCGGCGAAACGGCCGTCGCGCTGTGGGGCGTGCGCGGGGCGCGCGAGGATGACCCGGAGCGCGCCGTGCTCGCCGCGCTGGCGATGCAGTCGGCCGTCGCCGCTTTCGTCGCGGCGAACTTGCCGCGCGCCGTCGCCGCGCGAACCGCCGGAGAGGGTGGCGCGCTCTCCGGCGGTTCGACCAATGAGGAGGCCGCTGCGACTGTGGGCGGCGACACGGCCCGGCTGATGCGCGTCGGCGTGAGCACGGGGCTCGTGCTGCTGGGCGAGGTCGGCGCGACCGGCGAGCTGACGGTGACGGGCGACGCGGTTCGCCTCGCCGCGCGGCTTCAGCACGAGGCGCCGCCGGGCGGAGTCCTCATCTCGCACGACACCTACCGACACGTGCGCGGAGTCTTCGATGTTCACCCGCCCGAGACTCTGAAGGCCGCGCGCGGCGAGCCCGTCCAGTTCTACAGCGTCAGGCAAGCCAAGCAGCGCGCCTTCCGCGTGCAGACGCGCGGCGTCGAGGGCGTCGAGACGCGCATGGTCGGTCGCAAGGGCGAGCTGCGGCGTTTGACCGACGCGCTCGAATCGGTCTTCGAGGAGCAGGAGTTACAGGTCGTCACCATCCTCGGCGACGCGGGTCTCGGCAAGTCGCGCCTGCTTTACGAGTTCAGCAACTGGGTCGAGCTGCTCCCCGACACCTGGTACGTCTTCAACGGTCGCGCGGGCGAATCAACGCAAGGGTTGCCTTACGCGCTTGTACGCGATGTCTTCTCGTTCCGCTTCGAGATACAGGACAGCGACCCGCCGCAGGTGGCGCGCGAGAAGCTGGAGCGCGGCATGATCTCGATGTGCCGGGATGTGCCCGAGCCGGAGGTGCGGATGCGCGCGCACTTCGTCGGCCAGCTCATCGGCTTCGACTACTCAATGAGCCCGCACCTCTCCGGCATCCGCGACGATGCGCGGCAGGTGCGCGACCGCGCCTTTCGCTATGCCGCGCAGTTCTTCGCCGACATCTCGCGCGCCTACCCTATCGTCTTCTACTTCGACGACATCCACTGGGCCGACGACGGCTCGCTCGACTTCATCGACCATCTCGCGCGTCACTGCGCGCAACTGCCCTTGATGATGCTGTGTCTCGCGCGCCCGTCGCTCCTTGAACGCCGCCCGGCGTGGGGCGAGGGGCGCGAACGTCACGCGCGTCTCAACCTCCAGCCGCTCTCGAAGAAGGAGAGTCGCCAACTGGTCGAGGAGATTCTGCGACGCGCGCACGGCGTTCCAGCCGAGTTGCGCGAGCTGGTCGTCGGAGGCGCCGAGGGAAATCCCTTCTACGTCGAAGAACTCATCAAGATGTTCATCGACCAGAGGGTCATCGTGCCGGGCGCCGAAAGCTGGAGCGTTGACATGAGCCGTCTCGGCGAGGCGCCGACACCGCCGACGCTGACGGGCGTGCTTCAGGCGCGGCTCGACAGATTGACGCCGGAAGAGAAGACGCTCTTGCAGCGCGCCTCCGTCATCGGGCGCGTCTTCTGGAGCGGGGCGGTCGATCATCTCGGCGCGTTGGTGACGAACGCCGCGCGGCGCGCGACGACGCCCGCCCCTGATGTCCCATCGACGCCGTCCGGCGGCGCGGAGGTCGGCCGCGTGCTCGAATCGCTCAGGGGCAAAGAGCTTGTCTATCGGCGCGAGGCTTCGGCCTTCGCGGGCTCGCGCGAGTACATCTTCAAGCACGCGCTGCTGCGCGACGTGACTTACGAGAGCGTTTTGAAGCGCGACCGGCGCGAGTACCATCGTCGCGCCGCCGACTGGCTCGCGCGTCACAGCGGCGGGCGCGTGGGCGAGTACGCGGGCCTCATCGCCGAGCATTACGAGCGCGCGCAAGCGGCGGAGGACGCGGCGGAGTGGTACGGGCGCGCAGGCCGGCAGGCGCGCGAGACCTATGCGCCCGAGACGGCGATCCGCTACTACCGCAAGGCGCTCGGCTTCATCCCGAAGCCTGTGGGCGGCGAAGGGCCGGACGATCTCGCGCTCCACGCGCTGCGGATGGAGTGGTACGAAGGGTTGGGCGAAGTGCTGCGAGTGCAGGCGCGCTACAGTGAAGCGGTCGAGGCTTACCAGTCGATGCGCGCCGCCGCCGCCGCGCTTCAGGCCACGCCC
>JAVXWN010000158.1:0-13039 GCA_032230645.1 Acidobacteriota bacterium
CGATGTAGAGCATCGGGGCCTCGTCGCGTTCGCCCTCGCCGATGACGATGCGGCCGCGCATCGGCACCGCGTCCATCTGCTCGCGCATGGCCTCGACGGCAACGTGGTCGGAATACTTGCGGTCGCCCTGCCCCATCGTCCTCGCCGCCGCGATGGCCGCGGCCTCGCACACGCTCAGGAAGTCGAGTGAGATGTTGACGCTATTTAACTCCTGAGGCATCGGCGCAAAGCTCCCGGAATCGAAAAGGTTATAACGGCCGTGAAACGAACGCTTGGTTAGGAAAGGCAAAGGGATACTAACAGAGAGCGCGGGGAATTGATAGAGGCAAAGTAAGGGCAAAAGGCGAAAATGGAAGAGGCTTTTGAGATGTTCCGGGCAGTCCGACTTCTCTCACGGCATGTGCTCTTCCGCTATTGCTCAGTCAAAACGATAAGTGGCCGACTCAAATACATGTTGACAAGGTCTTGAGCGGGTGTATGATGCCGACGCTGGCAGGATAAGTCACGTAAAACACCTTACGTTACTTACCATTCGCGCTAACGAACAAGCGGCCATTACGCCATCGGCGCTCCTCGAATCCGATGGTCATCCGCAACCCAAATGCGTTGGCCCCTACCCGCCGCCCAACGCGACCTCATCACAGACCGCCCAACCCTTAAGGAGTCCCACCATGATCAAGCGCTTCCTGACTTTCATACTGCTCTCTACACTAGTGCTCGCGCCTACCCCGTCAACCCTGACGATTAAAGCTTCCCCGCCCGACGGACGACAGTCGTCCGACGCGCAAGCCAAAGCTCAAGTGGAGCGTACCCTCCGGGAAGCTGGCAAGAGCGCGATCTACGACCAAGCGGGCCGCGTGACGAAAATAACCCTCGCCGTCTCCGATAACAAGAATGTCAGCTTCAGTTTCATCTATGATGAAGGGGGTCGTCTTCAGTATCTCGTTCAAGACGACGGCGCCAGAATTCGACTCCAGTATGACAGCGCGGGGCAGTGGCGTGGCTTCACCTTCCCCGACGGCGGTCGCATGACGTTAGAGAGAGATGGTGCGGGAAACGTCACCGGGTCTCACACGGAGAAGCCCCCCAGCAGCCGCAAGACTTCACAACTTAAGGATACCGGCGCTCACGTTGCCAGACTCCGCCGGGCAACGGCGGTGGTAGTTGACGACTGTAAGGCGGCTGTAGATAGAGCGACGGATGCCGCTATAGCCGCGGGCATCGCTTGTCTACCGGGGCCCAGTCCCATCTGTGCAGCCGCGGTTGCATGGGCGGCCTTCACGGGCTACTTAGCCTATAAAGCCTGTGGTGGTGGTGGTACGGAGATCGCGGTTGAAGAGTCCGCGACTCAGGGCGCTGTGGCCTGACCCGGCGGGAGACACGTAAACATTTTCCACCCTGCCGCCGGGTCAAAGCCCACTGCCGCAATCTACGCTTAATCCCTGCCGGGACATAAGCCTCCGTCAGCACTCTTTCTTTAACGATTAATGGTTAGGTGATGCTATGAGCTACACGAGTAGAGTGATAATCAGTTTCCTCTTGTGCTTTATGCCGGGAGTAGCGACGTTCGCTCAAGGTGTTCGGGATACAAAGGCGAGGCCGGTGAACAGAACGCCGGACGATAGAAGCAATATTTTACCGACACCCGATCAGCAGAGCGCGCTTATCGTGCTCGATCAGCTATTCGAGGCCGCAAAGGGTTTCGAGGATGACCTGCTGAGAATCAGGACGCAAGCACGCGTCGCCGACATGCTGTGGCCGTATGACGAGCCGCGCGCGCGCCGACAGTTTGAAGAATCCTTCCACGCCGCGATGTCAGCTAAGACGGCATCCACTAATGGCCTCACTCCGCCGGGCGGTGCTTTCATGCAGACTTCCCCGCTCTCCGAATTGCGGAGTGAGGTCTTGACCTTAGTTTCGCGCCGAGACGCGAGCCTCGCCGAAAAGTTGATCGAGTCCGTCGCGAGTGATTCACCGGACAAAGATTCGGGGATACAGGCCCAGACGAGCGCGGAGCAGAAGGCGCGCTCCGGCCTCTACCTCCAAGCCGCGCTCAGCATAGCCGAAAGCGACCCCGGTCGCGCCGCCCAATTGGCGAAGGCTAGTCTGGGCGGTGGAATCAGCCCCGATATTATTAAAATTCTCTTCGCGATGCGTTCATCAAACTCGGCGGCGGCGGATGATCTGTTCAGGGCGGCCTTGGCGGTAGCGCGTCAAGACAGCAGGCGCGGTTCAATGAACGTCGCGACCTTGGCGGCATACGTACTACCGGAATTTACAACGATGGGCGTCGGCATCAGTTCTACTCAGGACGCAGGCGCAACGCCCCAAGCCACTCCTCTCTTAGTGAGAGAGTTTCTGAATTTCAGCTACGACACCTTTCTGCAACTCTCTGGCGTTGCGGCCCAGTTGGGGCTGCCGTCCGCCAACTACGCTAATCCCACGCCGAATCCGATGGACTATATGACCGGCCAGAGGTTGCTGCCCTCCTTCATCCGGTACATGCCGGATAAGGCTGCGACCTTCAGGCAGGCCATGGACGCCGTCGCCCGTAACATGCAACAGTCGAATGTTGCCGATGCAGTAGGCAAGATGCTCCAGCCGGGCGGCGCGGATGAACTGCTTGAACAGGCGCGGTCGGAGCAGAATAAATTTCTAAAGGATTTACTCTTCACGCGCGCGGCGATGTCGGCTATGACCGGCGGAGATTTCGACCGGGCGCTGTCCGTCATCGAGAAGTTAGGAGATGAAGACCGCCGCGCCAGTCTCGGCTCGATGATCCGCCTACAGGCGGCGGCGGCGGCGCTTAAGAAAGAAGACTTGGATTCGGCTTTACGCTACACGGCGGGAGTATCCGACCTGCGACAGCGTGCTTATCTCTACGGCATGATAGCCCGCACCTTGCTCGATAAGAACGATGCCGGGCGTGCCGCCGAAGTCCTCGGCGATGCGGAGCGGGACATTGACAAAGCCGGCGATGATGCCGTAAAGGCCAATGCGTTGCTCATCATAGCGGAGAGCAAGTCCCGCATCGCTCCGGCACAGGGGTTTGAGGCCGTGGGGGTCGCCGTTAAGGCTTTCAACCACGCCGACGCCGCAGAGGGAAATAAGGGCCGGGAGTCGTCTCCGGCGGGCGGCAACTTGGCACTGTCATCGCTTCTCAACTCGACGCTCAAGCTCGACGCGCCGAATTTCGACCCCGTTTTTTTCAGACTCGCCAAGGTTGATTTTAACAGGACGATGCAACTGGCGCGGGCGCTGGAGAGAAAGGATAGGTCAGTCTTAGCACAGCTCGCTACCTGTCATGGCGTTCTCACGACGGGGCATGAAAAGAGGGGACGGATTATCGAGAAAGCGAAGTAACACCAAGCTCACTCAACTTGGGAAAGGCTCCGCGGAAGTCCCGGACTAGCCCAAGACGAAAGACTAGCTTCAAGACAAAGGCTGCCCTAGCCCGGCAGCCTTTGCGCTTTTTTGTGAAGGCGATGTGCGAGAAGAAATTGCATCAGTCCCACAAGAACACACCCCACGCTGCTTATTACTCTCCAACTGTTTTCCGGTGCGCCTCTAAACCAATTCAAGATGCCTAAGAGGACTAAGATGACACCCAGCACGATGAATCGCTTAGAGTATCGTTCGAGTTCGGTTTTCGACATAACTCACCTCACTTTTCTTCTATTTCTTAAGCTCCGGCCGCAGGTTCAGATTGCGTATCAAGCGGTGGAGGTAGTTGGGGTGGACGCCTAAGGCGCGTGCGGCTTCGGTGAAGCTGCCCGAAGATTGTTCGAGCGCGCGAAGGATGAGTTGGCGCTTGGCTTCGCGCAGCGCCTCGTGATAACGCGTGATGGGCGGCACGGCCTCGGCGTGCGCGGCCTCGGCGGGTGAGGATTCGAGCACGGTCTCGGGCAGGTCTTCGGGCAGGATGCGCTCGGTCGAACCGAGGACGACGGCGCGCTCAAGCGCGTTCTCAAGCTCGCGGACATTGCCCGGCCAGTCGTAGCCAATCAAACACTCGCGCGCCTCAAGCGCAAGCCCCGTCACCTTGCGCTTGAACTTCGCGCTGTACTTCGCGGCAAAGTAGCTGGCGAGCAGTGGGATGTCTTCGCGCCGCTCGCGCAAGGCGGGCATCTCGAAGGAGACGACGTTGAGACGATAGTACAAGTCCTGCCGGAAGCCGCGCGTCTTCACGGCCTCCTCCAAGTCCCTGTTCGTCGCGGCGACGACGCGCACGTCCACGCGTATGGTGCGTGTGCCGCCGACGCGCTCGAACTCTCGCTCCTGAAGGACGCGCAGCAGCTTCGCCTGCATCGCCGGGCTCATCTCGCCGACCTCGTCGAGAAAGAGCGTGCCGCCGTCGGCGACTTCGAGACGCCCTTTCTTCTGCGCGAGCGCGCCGGTAAAGGCTCCGCGCTCGTGGCCGAACAGTTCCGACTCCAGCAGCGTCTCGGTCAGCGCCGCGCAGTTGATGGCGACGAACGCACGTTCGCGGCGCGTGCTGTTGAGGTGGAGCGCGCGCGCCGCAAGCTCTTTGCCCGTGCCCGACTCGCCGCGAATGAGAACCGTGGTGTCGGTCGGCGCGACGCGCGCGATGAACTGGTAGACCTGTCGCATCCGCGTACTGTCGCCGACCATGCCGTGCTCAACGTGGCTCTCGGCGCGCAGGAGGCTGTTCTCACTCTCAAGCTGTTCGACGTGCCGCGCGTTGTTGAGCGCGACGGCGGCCAGTCCCGAGATGACGGTGACGAGTTGCAGGTGCTCCTCTTCAAAGCGCGTCGAGGGGTCGGTCGCGGTCAGGTAGACGACGCCGAGCGCGCGGCCGTAGAGCACGAGCGGCGCGCAGAGGAGCGAGCTTAAGCGCGCCGCCCTCAAACTCTCCGACGTGTCGAAGCTGCCTTCGATGAGGTCGGCGGCGAGCACGGCGCTTCCCTCCTCCATCACCTGCCGGATGATGGTGCGGCTTACCTCGACGGGGCGTGAGGCATCGCCGCTGCGCTCAAGCCCGAACTCGGAGACGAGTTCTCCGCCGTCTCCGACAATGAGGATTGCGCCGCGCTCGGCGGGCACGACCTCGAAGATGAGACGAAGCAGTTCGCGCTGTAACGTCTCGGTCTCGCGTATGGAGTTGACCGAGGTGCTGACGCGTACCAGCAGCGCAAGGTCGCGCGCCATGCCGGCGAGCGCGGGCAGACGCGTCCACTCCGACTCCGGCCGGAGGTAGAGCGCCTCGTCAACCTTCAACCGCACGGTCGTGTGCGCCGTCAGGCTAAGCTCACTCATGCGGACGGTGTTCGAGGGTTGCGCGGGCGGTTCGCCTTCGCCGAGCAGGAAGACGAGCCGCGAGTCTCCGACCGCGATCTGGTCGCCGTCCGACAGCGCGTACTCGCCGATGGGGCGGCCGTTGACGAAAGTGCCGTTGAGGCTTTCGAGGTCAGAGAGTAGGAAGGAGTCGCCCGCGTTTCTGATGAGACAGTGGCGGCGCGAGAGCAGAGAGTCCGCGAGCCGAACGCGATTTGAAGAGTCGCGACCGACCGATAACTCATCTTCACCCAGCTCGAAGATCGAGTCCTTCAAGGGCCCTGCGATGACGACGACTCTCGGGTTCATCATTTGACCTGCGCGCACGTCCGAAACCTCGCGCGTGCGTGTTGCGCGACAAATAACACTTCGCGCGTCAAAAGTCACTGCCCACCCGCGCGCACGCCCGGACTAACCTGAAGGATAGACGACTATCTTTTCGGATAGGCCGCGCCGCCCTTTCACCATACTCCGCGACTCGCCGCACTCCGACGACGCCCCGCGCTTAACTCGATGTAGTCCAACGTTTCAGGGCAAGGCCGCTTGGTATTGAGAGGATGCGGCGCGGCGCGGCATGCCGCTTGTTATGAAGTATGGCGACGGAGGAGAAGATCATGAGAAAGCGTATTTGCATAAGCCTGATGACTCTTGGTTTCATCGTTTCAATGGCGGCCAACTCACCGGCCTCCGCCAAGTCCGTCACTGAAACCATTCGACTGTCTCCCCCTACCCCAACGTCCCACCTTTGAAGCTCATTCACCCGCCTAACTCTTGAGCTTCAGCACGGGGCGACGACACCAACCCTTCCGGTGTCGTCGCCCCGAACGCTTTTCCTTAAATGAGATTGCGTCTTAATCCGCGGCGACTGCGTCGCGCGACTCGGCCGAGGCGTAAGGCGGGAGCGTCCTACGCGCGGGGCGTTCGCCCTTGAGACCAAGCGCCCAATCGGCCTGCATGAGTGTGTGTATGTCTCGCGTGCCCTCGTAGATGATCGCGGCCTTGCAGTTGCGAAGGTAGCGTTCGACGGGGTAGTCGTTTGAGTAACCATTCGCGCCGTGAACCTCAATCGCCATCGAGGCGGCATGCTCGCTGCGCACGGTCGCCTGCCACTTGGCTAAGCTCGTTGCGCGCGCGTTCGGGCGTCCTTCGTTCTTGAGCCACCCGGCGCGCAGCCAGAGCAGATGCGACATCTGGTAATCGGCCTCCATGTCGGCGATCTTCTGCTTGACGAGTTGGTGATTGGCGATCTTCGTCCCGAACGTCTCGCGCTCAAGCGCGTATGCGACCGATGCGTCGCGCGAGGCGCGGATAACGCCGGTCGCGCCCGCCGCGACGGTGTAGCGCCCCTGTTCGAGCGCGAACATCGCAATCTTGAAGCCCTCTCCCTCCTCGCCCATCATGTTCTCTGCGGGCACGCGCACGTCCTGTAAAGAGAAGTAGCCGGTGTTGCCCGCGCGTATGCCGAGCTTGCCGTGAATCGTTCCCGAAGAGAAGCCGTGCATCGAACGTTCGACGATGAAGCAGGACATGCCGGAATGGTCACGTGCGCGCCGCTTCTCTTCGTCCGTCCAGCAGAAAAAGAGAAAGTTGTCGGCCACGTCGGCTAAGGAAATCCACATCTTCTCGCCGTTCAAGACCCACTCGTCGCCTTCGCGCCGCGCGGTAGAGCGCGAGCCGACAACGTCACTCCCCGCTCCCGGCTCGGTCAAACCATAAGTAGCAATCTTCTCACCCTTCGCCTGCGGCACGAGGTACTTGCGCTTCTGCTCTTCGGTTCCCCACGCGTAGAGCGTCAGCGAGTTCAATCCCGTGTGAACGCTCATCACGACGCGCAGGAACGTGTCCACGGCTTCAAGCTCTTCACACACCAGCCCGAGCGAGATGTAGTCGAAGCCCGCGCCGCCGTACGCTTCGGGGATGCAGACGCCGAGCAGGCCGAGCGCGGCCATCTTGCCGAGCACCTCGCGGTTGAACTGCTGCTTCTCGTCCCACTCCTTGATGTGCGGCGCGACCTCGCCCTGCGCGAACTCGCGCACGGTCTGAACGAGCGCCCTGTGCTCTTCGGTCAACTCAAAGTCAATCATTTCGGGTTCTCTTCCTCATGAATTTGTTCGGCATGAAAGGCCCGCGCGAGGCAGAGGCGGGCCGACTTGTTTAGTGTTCGTGACTGTCAGTCGGGGGCAAAAAGTAAGCGCCATTTTACAACACGCCCCGCGCAAAAGTCATGAGACCCACGAGCGACATTCATGCCCCATCGGGCGCGGGAGAGTCCGAGCCGCCCACCTCGTCTTCGAGCAGCTTGCGCGCCTCATCCTTTGCCTCTTCGAGCGTGCGGACGCGGTTGTCGAGCTGCATCTCGTAGACGGCGCGCGTAACCTCTCCGACGAGCGGCGAGGGCTCGACGCCCATCTCAAGAAGGTGACGGCCCATCAGTATCGGTGTTGGCGGCCGGTGTTCGATTGAAAGCTCGCGCGCTCGCTCGATGAACCACTCCTGCGCGTCTGCGTTGAACCAACGCTCGCGCGGCACCCAGGGGGCGTTGCGTCCCAAAGAGTCGGCCTTCGCAACGCGATACAAAAGCTCAAGCTCGCAGCGGCGCGCGAGGCGGCGGAAAGCGCCGTCGGTAATCTCTTCGCGCGTGCGGTAGAACTCGCCGGGCTTGAGATGGTCGCGCACGAGCGCGACCGCTTGCGCGCGCACGTCGTAGCCGTCGAGCGTGAAGAGCTTCAAGCGGTCGAGCAGCGAGAGCGTAGGCACGACGCCCGCCTCGTCGTGCCCGCGCGAGCGCATGCGCCCCTCGACGAGCGCGGTCGTCGAAGGCTTGCCGAAGTCGTGGCACAGCGCGGCTAACATCACAGTCACGCGCCGCGCGTAGTCGAGGTCTGAGATAAGCTCGCGCGCGCGGTCGCAGACGAGAAGAGTGTGGATGAAAACGTCGCCCTCGGGATGCCACTCGGGTTCCTGCGGCACACCTTTGAGCGACTCGATCTCGGGGAAGAGTTGTGCCGTCGCCCGGAGTTTATCGAGCCACTGGAAGCCGATTGAGGGTCTTTGCGCAATGAGGAGAATTTTTTCCAACTCGCCCCACACGCGCTCCGAGGGAAGGTCGGTCAGGTCTATGCGGCGGCAGAGTTCGATTGTCTCGGGCTCAACATCAAAGTCGAAGCGCGCGGCGAACTGCGCGGCGCGCAGCACGCGCAGAGAGTCTTCGATGAAGGTGTCGGGCGAGACGGCGCGCAGCAGTCTCGCCTCGATGTCCGCGCGCCCGTTGAAGAGGTCTATGATTTCGTCCGCGAGCGGGTCTTCGAGGATGGCGTTGACGGTAAAGTCGCGGCGGCGCGCGGCCTCGTCGAAAGACATCGAAGGGTCGCCTTCGATGTAGAAGGCGCGGTGGCCGCGCCCCGTCTTGCGCTCGCGTCGTGGGAGCGAGACATCCAAGTCCTGCCCGAGCTTGTAGACCGTGAACGCCTCGCCGACGACGTTGACGCGGCCGAAGCGTTCGAGCAGCTCGCGCAAAGAGGCGGGCTCGACGCCGTAGACCTCAACGTCCCAGTCCTTCACCTCGCATCCCATCAGACGGTCGCGCACGCACCCGCCGACGAGCAGAGCGCGCCCGCCCGCGACACGCACGGCGCGCGCCAGCCGCAGAATTTTTTCGGTGACGGGAGAAGTCATCGGAAAGAGAGCAGGAAGCAAGTCGCGCCGCCGCGAGTCATTCGCGAGCCGTTAAGCGGCGTTGCCTTCGTCGGCGTCGAAGTCATCTTCGTCGGCGTAGTCTGCGCCGTCTTCGTCGTCATAGCCTTCGGGGTCTTCGATGAGGAGTTGCATGCCGCGCGTAGAGGGCAGGCAGCTTATGATCTGCACGCGCTCGATGCGCGTCTGCTCGGGCGAAGAGTGCCAGAGCTTGACCCAGAAGCTGCGCGTGTCGCCGTGGACGACGAAGGTCGAGCCGTCCATCATCACCGGCACGGGCTCCACCAGCACGCCGTCGCGCAACTCTTCCAGAAGCTCGGGCACGTACTGCCGGAACTGCTCGAATTGAAGCACGACCGCCGACTCTTCAACCTCGGCGGGCGGAAGCTCTACCGGCTCGTTCGATTCGAGGAGCAGACGCGACTCGGTCTGCTGATTTCTCTTTTTGACTACAGCCATTTGAGCAGATGTCGGATGTTAGATAACAGTTTGCTTTCTCAACAGCATCTAGCCTCTGACATCCATCCTCTTCTTCAAGTATTCGGCCAGCTCGGTTACACGCACGCGCTCCTGCTCCCATGTGTCGCGGTCGCGAACGGTGACGGCTTCGTCTTCGAGCGTCTGGTGGTCTACGGTGACGCAGAAGGGCGTGCCGATCTCGTCCTGCCGCGCGTAGAGCTTGCCGATGCCGCCCGTGTCGTCGTAGACGGCGCGCATCGTGGGCTGGAGTTCCGACTTGATGCGTCGCGCCGTCGAGACGATCTCGGGCTTGTTTTTAGCGAGCGGGAGCACCGCGACTTTTATCGGCGCAAGCTCGGGGTGAAGCTTAAGGACGACGCGCTTCTCGCCCTTGTCGTTCACCTTCTCCGAGTAGGCGTCCATCAGGACGGCGAGCACCGTGCGGTTGACGCCCGCCGCCGGTTCGATGACGTAAGGGTAGTAGCGCTCCTTCGTCGCCTCGTCGAAGTACGACAGGTCTTCGGTCGAATCCGGGTTGAGGCGCTTGCCTTCTTCATCCTCCGGCTTCTTCGAGTGCGCCTTGAGGTCAAAGTCCGTGCGGTTGGCGATGCCCATCAACTCGTCCCACTGCCGCTCGTCGTCCTCGCGTTCGGGGAAGAAGCGATAGTGAATGTCAACGGTGCGCTTGGCGTAGTGAGCCAACTCCTCTTTCGGTTGCTCGTAGAAGCGCAGGTTGTCCGGACTGATGCCCAGAGTCTTGAACCAGTCGAAGCAGTAATCAATCCACTCCTGATGCACGCGCTCGTCCTCGCCGGGGCGGACGAAGTATTCCATCTCCATCTGCTCGAACTCGCGCGTGCGGAAGATGAAGTTGCCGGGCGTCACCTCGTTGCGAAACGACTTGCCGATCTGCGCGATGCCGAAAGGAATCTTGCGCCGCATCGTCGTCTGCACGTTGAGGAAGTTGATGAAGATGCCCTGCGCCGTCTCGGGACGCAGGTAAGCGAGCGCCGTCGGATCGTCTTCCTCCGCCGCCGCGCCGATGGTCGTGCGAAACATCAGGTTAAAGGCGCGCTCTTCAGTCCAGTTGCTCTTGCCACAGTTTGGGCACGGAATTTTTCCTTCACGAAATGACTTTGCGCGCTCACTTGGCATATTAAGGAAGTACCTTGCGTCAATGACTCCCTCCTTCGCCTCGCTCAAACGCTGCTGCCGGTATTCTTCCCACAACTTATCAGAACGGAAACGCTGATTGCATTCGCGGCAATCAACGAGCGGGTCGCTGAAAGTCTCTTCGTGCCCCGAATACTTCCAGACCGAGCGGTTGAGGATGATGCTTGAGTCGATGCCCTCCATGTCGTCGCGCTCGTGAACCATCCAGCGCCACCATGCGCGCTTGACGTTGTTGCATAGCTCCACCCCGAGCGGGCCGTAGTCCCATGCGCTGCCGAGCCCGCCGTAAATCTCGGACGAAGGGAAAACGAAGCCGCGCCGCTTTGAGAGCGATACGATGGTGTCGATATTCGGTGCTGCCAATGTTCTTCTCCAGTGAATGGTGAATGGTAAATGGTGAATGGAGGGCCGCAGTCACTCGCACACCATTCACCATTTACCATTTACTATTTACCAGCATGTTAGCAGTCGCACGCCGGAGTTGAAAAGAAGCGAGGGGCGAGGCCGCTCGACCTCGCCCCTCTAGAGAGCTTTCACGCTTGCTCGCTCTCGCGCTATTTCGTCGCGGGTGCCGACGGCGCGCTGACGTTCACGTCCACCTTCGTGGACTTGCCGCCGAACACACCGCTGCGCCACGCGAAGAGCGCGGCGATGACCACGATCAGAAATATCACAAGGATAGCGACCACGCCTGTGTTGCTTGAGCTATCAGAGTCAGCCATTGTCTTTGAATCCTCCTCGAAATCCGTTCTTGTTAACCGCACCCGAAACGTGCGCCCGCGAGGTTAAAAGTCCTAAAACTAAACGACGATAGTAACCGACACGTGCGCCCGCGTACTGTTACCAAACGCGAGGCACTTCCTTGAATCACTATAGGAAAAGGCGTGCCACACGAGTAAGTGGAAAGGCGAAGAGCGAAGCCCTTGAAAGACGAAGCCGTAGAAAAGCGAAGCTGTAGAAAACCGAGGAGCGCCGTGCCCTCGTTTGAGAAACACGGCGCTCGTCGGTTTCAAGTTCGCGTCCGTCCACTCGTCAGTCGCGGCGCGTGCGGCGCGAGGCCGGTGCGGCGTGAATCTGGTCGGGGCTGACGGTCGGCGTCGGGCGCGGGGCTTCGGCTCCCTGCGGCACGAGCCACAGCTCGAAGGTGTTGGCGTCGCGATAGCCGCCGTTGACGACCATGAGCCGGTCGCGGCTGATGCCGCGCGTGGCCGAGAGATAGTCGGCGGCGCGCTTGCCCATCCGGTCGGCCTCGCCCGCGCGGCTGTTGCGTCCCGCATAGGCGACGATGTAGCCGGTCGCGCCGGGGTTGTTCTGGAGTTCGATGGCGAGGTTGTCAAGCCGCGCCTTGTCGTCATCAAACGCCACGGAGGGGAACTCGTCGAAGCGTTTGGCAGGCGTGATGCTCGGCAGAGCCGAGACACCCGTGGCGGCCTGTGCCGTCTGGCGACACGAACGGTCGCCCGACCCGTCGTCTACGACGAGGATGGCCGTCACGCGCCGATTGCCTAAGCCCGAAGAGTCTACCGTGATGGTCGGTGTACCGACGCCCGAGAGGATGCGCGCCGCGGGCGGGCTCACCGTCCAGGTGTAGTTGAGCGCCGAGGGGCCCGTGTAGCCTACGTCGGCCGTGAACGTAACGATGTCGCCGTCGGCGACCGAGGCGGGCGCGGTAACGTTGACGGGATACGGACAGGGCGAGACGGGAACGGCCGGGATGTCGATGGTGCGCGGCCGGTAGTTGAGCGCGATGCAGTTCTTGCGCCCCGCGATGATGTTGAAGACCTGCGACCAGCGCGTGTTGTTTGGGAACTGTATGTCGACGGTGTGCGTGCCGGGCTCAAGCTCGATGGCGCGGACGTAGTCGGTCGTCTCGCCCGCGGGCTGGCCGTCAATGGTGATGGGATAGCCGCCCGGATTGGTCGAGACTTCGATGCGCCCCGTGACCGGCTGATTCTTCTTGCTCTTCTGCTTGGCCTGCGCCTTGAAGGAAAGGAGCGAGGCGGAGGCGGCAAGCATCACGATGGCGGCGGCAACAGCCAGCACGCGCGCGGCGCGCAAGGAGTCTTTCGTGCCTTTCGGTCGCAGCATGATTTAGACCTCCTCCGTCGTCGTCGCGTTCAGGATTTCTTCTTCGAGCCGACGGCGGCCATTGCGGCGGCGCGCGCCAGCGCCGAGCGCGAGCAGTCCCGACCCGAAGAGGAACAGTGACATCGGCTCGGGCACTCCCGAAGGCGGAGGCGTGGGCGTCGGGCCGCAGGTGACGCACTCGGGCGTGGTCTCATTGCCGGGCTTGCAGATGCCGGTCACGCAGATGAGCGGGATGCCGACGAGCGTCCACCACGGGAAGCCACCCTTTGGAACGTTCGGGACAGGGATCACGCCGCAGTCGCAGACCGTGCCGGTCACGTCGCCGAGGTCT
>JAVXWN010000159.1:0-6944 GCA_032230645.1 Acidobacteriota bacterium
GACGGTGGATGGTGGGTATCGAGAGGACTTGACCGTTGAGTTGTGGTTGGTGCCTTCGGGCGCGAACCCGCCGACGGCCAGCCCGAACGTTGACCCGTCCGAGGTCAAGACCACCTCGGACGCGCCGGCTCGTCGCAGAGGCTCGCGTCGTCGTGGTCGTGACGACGAAGAGTAAGCGATAGACTTGAATTGATTCTTTAGCGCGATACGATAGAAGCGCATTCCTCCGGTCGCATTGCGCATGGCGGGGCTGAGTTTTTGCGGAACTCAACCCCGCCGTTTTTTTTGTCCCAGCCTCACACCGCGTCGTAGCGTTTGAGTTTTCTGTAAAGGGTCGAGAGGTCTATGCCGAGGATGTTGGCGGCGCGGGTCTTGTCTTGATTGACCGAGGTGAGGGTGTCGAGGATGTAGCGGCGCTCGACCTCTTCGAGCGTGGGGCGCAGGCCGTCAGGGTCGAGGACTGCCGGGTGCGGGCCCGCCGAATCGCGGACGCGTGGAGGCAGGCTCGCCGCATCGAGCCTCTCACCGCTCAGGGTGAAGGCGCGCTCGATGGCGTTCTGGAGTTCGCGGACGTTGCCGGGCCAGTTGTAGTTGATGAGGGCGGTCATGGCCGACGCATCAACGGGCTTCTCGTCCTGCCCCTGCTCGCGCGCGGTGCGCTTGACGAAGTGGCGAGCGAGGAGCGGGATGTCTTCGCGGCGCTCGCGCAAGGGTGGCAGGTGAACCTCGATGACGTTGAGGCGATAGAAAAGGTCTTCGCGAAAGCGTCCTTCCGCGACCTCGCGTTCGAGGTCGCGGTTGGTGGCGCAGATGATGCGCGCGTCGAAGCGCGCGGGCGCGTTGGAGCCGAGCGGTGTGACCTCATGCTCCTGCACGGCGCGAAGTAGTCGCACCTGTAGCGCCTGACTGATCTCGCCTATCTCGTCGAGAAAGATTGTGCCGCCCTCGGCCGAACGGAAGAGTCCGGGGCGCGCTTGCGTCGCGCCCGTAAAGGCTCCCTTAGTGTGGCCGAACAACTCTGACTCAAGCAGCGTCTCGGGGAGCGCGCCGCAGTTGATGGCGACGAAGGGCCGGTCGGCGCGTGAGCTGTTGTGATGGATGGCGCGCGCGATGAGTTCCTTGCCCGTGCCCGACTCGCCGTAGACGAGGATGTTGGTGTTCGTGGCGGCGACCTTCTCGACGAGACGAAAGACCTGCTGCAAAGATTCCGAGGTGCCGATGATCTCGGAGAAGCTGTAACGCCTGTCAAGCTCACGACGCAGGAGCCGGTTCTCGCGGAACAACTCGCGTTGGCGAAGCGCGTTCTTGACCGACTGAAGAAGGTCTTCGTTGACGAAGGGCTTGGTGATGTAGTCGTATGCGCCTTTGCGCAGCGCGGCCACCGCCGAATCCACGGACGAGTAGGCGGTCATCACGACAACCAGTGCCTCGGGGTCAATGTCCTTGATGCGGTCGAGCAGCGCGAGCCCGTCCATGCCCGCCATGCGTATGTCCGTGAGCGTGACCGAAACGTCTTCGGCGGCGAAGGCTTCGAGCGCAGCTTCGGCGCTTGCCACGGCTGCGACGCGATAGCCCGATTCTTCAAGCAGGCGCGAGACAATCGCGCGCATCAGGTCTTCGTCTTCGGCGACGAGGATGAGTGGCTGCGTGCTCATTTTCGATTCTTATCTTTCCACTCGGCCGCGAGCACCGCGTAGGAGACGAGGTCTTTGAAGTGGTCGTGAACCCACTCGGCCTGCCGGTGCGTTCCTTCTTCGATGAAGCCGAGTCGCTCGGCGACGGCACGGCTGCGCCGGTTCTCAGTCGCGCAGTAGATTTCGACGCGGTTGAGTTTCAACTCCTTGAAGGCATACTCGACGAGCGCGCGACAGGACTTCGTCATCAACCCACGCCCCTGAAAGTCTGCGCCGAGCCAGTAGCCGATGTCGGTCTTGCGGTTCGACCAGTCAATGTTGTTGTAGCCGATGCTGCCCGCGACCCGCCCTTGAAAAGTGATGATGGTGGAGAAGCCCTGATCTTCGGCGTACTGCCGTATGTTGCGGCGTATGAACTCGCGCGCGTCCTCGACCGAATAGCGCACGCTTGCCCAAGGCATCCACGGACTCAGATGCGTGAGGTCGCGCCGGACTAAAGCGGTCAACTCCTCCGCGTACCGTTCGTCTACGGGGCGCAGTTCGAGTTCGTCGTCTATGCGCTGGCTGAACAAGGTCTCACCCTCCATCGGTGTTTGACATGGGGCGTGAGTCGAACGCTTCGCCCGCGGTTGAAGTCTGCACGGCGGCGGCTCCCTGCGCAAGCCCCTTCGCCGCAGCCGCGCCCGACGGCAGCGAGACGTAGACGGTCGTGCCCGTCGCAATCTCGTTCGGGTCAATTCTGATGCGACCGCCGTGCGCCGTGACGATGGCCTGACAGACCGCGAGGCCGAGCCCCGCGCCCGCGCGCTTCGTCGTGAAGAAGGGGTCGAAGACGTGCGGCAACGCCTCAACCGGGATGCCGTGCCCCGTGTCCGAGAGCGTGATGATGACTTCGCTGTCGTACTCGTTGAAGCTGACCCTGATGTCGAGTTCGCCGCCTTCCGACATCGCGTCGCGCGCGTTGAGGAGAAGGTTGAGAAAGACCTGCTGCAACTGGTCTGCGTCGGCGAGCACTTGCGGTACGTCGTCGTCGAACTCCGTCGTGACACGCAGCCGCTTAAACGCACGGTCGAAGCTTGCGAGACGCAACGACGATTCGACGACGTGCGCAACGTCGAGCGGCGCGCGCTCGGGCTGGCGCTGGCGCGCGAAGTCCATCATGTCGCGCAGCACGTGTGAGATGCGGTCTATCTGCGTCGAGACGAGCCGCAGCATCTCGCGCGCCTCCGCTTCGTTCTCAGCGCCGAGCGGGCGCGACTGCAAAATCTGGATGAGCGAAGAGATCGAGGCGAGCGGGTTGTTGACCTCATGCGCCACGCCCGCCGCGAGCGCGCCCGTGGCCGCCAGCTTCTCGGCGCGGACGAGATACTCGCTCATCGAGCGCAGTCGCTCGATGTCTTCGGCCATCTTGCGGCTCATCTCGTTGAACGAAGCGGCGAGCAGTCCGACCTCGTCGTTGCTCTTCAACGCGACCTGCGTGCCGTAGGCTCCACCCGCCACGTCCACCGCCGCCTCGGTCAGCCGCCGCAGCGGGCGCGAGATGATGCGTATCACGAGCGCGACCAGCAACAGGTTGGGGACGAGCGCGGTGATGACGCTGAAGACTAGATAACGCTTCCAAGCCTCAGCCGTGCGGTCGGCGAAGCTCCACCACACAATCGGAATCTGAAAGAGCGCGAAGCTCAAGACCGCCACCGCCGCGATAGAGAAGGCCACCTTGTATGCGATGGGGAAGAGGCGGAACTGATCGAGCGCCGACTGGATGGAGAAGAGCTTGAAGTTCGTGATGGCGTAAGCGTAGATGACCGCGCCGACGAGGACGAAGACCGAGCCGACGGGAAGCAAGGTGTAGACGCCCGCGAGCGGGAGCGCGATGTTGGCCGCCGTTTTCAACGTCGCCGTGATGACGAGCGCGCAGAGTATCGCGCCGAGCTGCTTCCCCCAGAGGCTGCCACGATAGCGCTGCCACTTACGCAACAGCACCGCGAAGCCGTAAGCGAACAGCCCGTAGATGTAGAGCCCGAAGGCGTATGCGAGCGGGGTGAGTCTGATCCTGAAGTCTGCGCCGTCGAAATCTATACGCTCCCACATCATCCCCGCCAGCGCCGCCGGTACGAGCACCGCGCCGGGCGCGAACATCACGGCCGCGCGCCGCAGAGGCACCTCGGCGTTCTCTGGAAAGACCCACGCGAAGACGACGAAGGCGAGTTGCAGCATCAGCGCGAGCGCGAAGCTCGACCCGGCCCACCACGCCGCAAGCCCGCGTCCCCCGCCAAAGCCCCACATCACGATGTCGTTGATCGTCCACAGCGCGAGGCACGCGATGAAGGCGGCGAACGTCTGATGCCCGCGGCTGCGCGGTGCCGCCACCAGAACGTAGAAGCCGAGCAGCACCAGCGTGAAGAGCGAGACGAGGAGCAGCGCAAGAAGCATGAGAGAGTAGACGGTAGATGGTAGAGAGTAGTCAGTAGTCAGTAGAAATCTATATCAGCAGGCATCCAACGTGCTCTTACTCATCGCACGCTAAGCGGAGTCTACCGACTTCTGACTACTGTCTACTTAATCCACGGGCTCAGTATCAGCGCGGCGGCGGTCAGCGGGACGCCGAACGCGAGCGGCCAGAGTCGTTGCTCTTCAATCATACCACCGCGCGAGAGCGCGTGGTGAAGAAGCGCGAAGACGGGGAAGGCCGCGACCGCCACGGGCACCGCGCAGGCCACGCCGAAGACCGCGCCGACGAGGAAGCCAACCGCGCCTCCGGCCGCACCCGTGATGACGCCCCACACGACCGCCATCAACAGCGAGCAGAGTAGAAGCACCGGCAAAGAGCGAGCGCGCGGGTCGCCGAACTTGCGCCCGACCAAGCCGCCCATCTTACGTCCGACGAGACAGCAGACGGCGTTCATCAACATGAGGAGCAGTCCCCAGAAGAGAATCGCGTTGTCAACGCTCGCCCTTCCGGAGTACGCGGCCCAGAGCATGCGCGTGAAGAGGGCGAAGGGAGGGAAGAGACCGAGGAAGGTGCCGAACCACGCATAAGCCTCGCCGGTCGTGAACGCGTTGCCGACAGTGACCGAGCGCAGCGCGCGCCACTCGTCGGCGACTCGACGCGGAGTCTTGCGCGGCAACTCCTGACGCTCAAGTTCGCCCTTCAACCAGTTCAGCCGCGGTGCGAGATTGTCGTCCGTAGGCGCTGCGTAGCAAACGCTGTATGAGCCGCCCGTGTCGTACATGATTCTTCTCCTTCCAATGCGGCGGCGGGGGCGTGCGCCCCTGCGCCCGCGCTTGACCGGGAGCAGCCACGCCGCGCATTCACACCTTCGAGCAGTCGCGCCACGTCACTCGCCGTCGCTTGGTCGTCGAAGAGCGAGAGCAGGACGATGACGCTCGAAAAGGCGTTCGCCATCGCCGTCGTCAGAGGCTTCGAGTCTTCAACGCCCGTCTGTTCCGTGGAATTGAAAGACGGCTCCGCGTTCACGTCGCTTGCGGACGGGCCGGGTGCTGCTTCACACACGGCGACGAGCGCACGGACGAGTTCGGCACGCGCTCGCTCGCGATGCGCGACGAGTCGCGTGACGTTGCGACGATGTACGCAGCGCCCCGCGAGAAGCAGATCATCGCCCGCGCGCCCCGCGATGCGGCACAACTCCATCTCGCGTTGCGAAGGGGACGCGCCTGCGTCCGTCCACTCACAGGCGAGCGCGAGCCCCGAGTAACGCTCCACGCACTCGCGTGCGGCGAAGAGCGCGTGACGCGCGGTGGTATCTTCTTCCGCGCGCTCGCAGGCGAGTAGGTCTTCGACCATGCGAAGCGAGTTGACCGTGGCGCGCGTCAACTGCTCAACCATGTGATTGTCGGGCGTGCTGTTTTTAATGACGGTGTGCCCGTCGTTCATACGTGAGGTCGAGCGGCGCAGCAAACGTGGAAGCGACGTTAAGGGCCACGCCAGCGCCGCGCACGTGGCCTTGAAGAGCGCGGGCTGTGCGTCGGTGCCCTTCGCGTGTTCGGAGAGGAAGCGCGAGACACCGAAGGGTGCCGCCGCCGCGAAGTAGATGATGAAGAGTTCGCTCAAGAGCATGGCGAACTACGGAAGGGCAACGCACATGCCAACTGTGTGCGTGCTCGATGAGCGAAGAAAAAGAGGCAAGGTCGCTCGCGGCGGAGAGAAGTTTTTGGCTTATTCGTTGGGCCGCGAAGTCTCGGGCGGGTTCGACGTGTCTTCGCTGTCAGCGTCAACGGTTTTGGCAAAGAGCGCGTGCGCGTGCCCGGCTTGGCATTCTGCAAACGCGCCACGCCTGAGCGAAGCTGTTCGCAAAAAGGCCACGCTCACACGCTTGATGTCCGGGCCTGTTGCGGCGCGCGAATGAAAAAGGTCGCGCGGGTGTCTGAATTGTTCAGGCAACACGAGAGCGCGTTCGTGCATCAGTTATGTTGCTACCACGGAAACCTTCCTGCAAAACCTCGTGCACAGTGGCCGACCGGCCTTGAGATGTCAAAGTTTTATCGCGGCGGTCTCACGACGAGCAGCAGGCAACGCTCATCCGTCCTGCGCCGGAAGGTTGTGGCCCTTTAATTGCTTTTTCTCAGTGCGAGCCCAAGGGTGCAGGCGGTAATCGAACAAAAGGGAACTTTTGACCACGCCTGTTCGTCTTAACTGAGCGAACATTGATACAAACGGAATAGTCATCATGCAGAAGAAAACCCCGATCAAAATCATCAAGCGCGACGAGAGGAATCGTCAGCCACAACCCGTCAACGAGGTCGTCATCGAACGCAAGTCTCCGCAAGAGACTGCGCGTGACATGGTCGCGACCGTGTCGCAGTGGGTCAACGAGTTTCAGCAGAAGCGCCGCACCGAGACGGCGAAGGCCATCAAGACTCTGTTCCCCGATGCGACGCCGCAGACGAGCAAGGCTTAGACTCTTCTCGGCCGCACCTGTCTCTCCTCAACAGGCGCGGGCAAATCACCTTAGAAAGAAGCTTCGACGAAGGCGACCGGCGCGGCACTCGACGTGCCCCGGTCGTCTTTCGCATACCGGCCGAGCGTTGACACGAGAACGACGGGGCGCATAGCATGCGCGGCGAAGTCATTCGCGTCCCCGGAGACTCTCGATGAAGAAGACAGCAAGAAAGCAGTCGGGCAAGCACGAGGAGCAGTCACTTTTAGCTTCGACCCGTAAGCCAGCCGCCCCGCCCGGACATCCTATCGCTCGCGCTAAGAGGGCGTTTTAAAAGCCCCATTCAAGCGAGGCGGGCGAGCATGAGTCGAATCATGGCGACGTAAATCATCGCTTCGCTCGTCTCAGGCAG
>JAVXWN010000187.1:0-7777 GCA_032230645.1 Acidobacteriota bacterium
GGTTCGACTTCGACATGAGCGAGCTTCACGGCAAAGGGCAAACGGCCGCGACCGGCGAGCCCGTAGCCGAGCCTTCGTCGGCTCACACGTCCGTGTTCGAATCCTCCTCGGGTGAGACTATCTCCGCGCCCGTCGTAGCGGAAGCCGAAGCGGTTGCCGAAGAGCCGTCGCCGCACGTGATGGAGACGGCGCGTGACCTTGAAGTAGTTAGCGCCGATGAGCCTTCGCCGTCACCCGTAATGCAAGCGCCCGCCGAGCAAGAGCGCGCGCCCGTTTCGGATGTGAGAGAGAAGGGGCTTGCGCCCATTGACGAGTTCTCGACCGTCCCGGCATCGCTTCAGCATCGGCTCGCCAGTCATGAACCGTCGGAGCGCGCCGCTGCCGTCGTCGAGCTTTCGCACGTTGACACGGACGAAGCCTTCCAGCACATCTGCTCGGCCTTTGACGATGAGTCGAAGGATGTTCGCGGCGCTGCCGCGCGCGCACTCTTCGAGTTGCGTACCGACCGTGCCGAGTCGTTCACGCGCGCTCTGCGCGAGGCCACACCAGAGCGCCGCCGCGAGATCGGCGCGGCTATCTCGTCGTCGGGTCTCGCCGCCGAATCAATCTCGCAGTTGACGGGCGAGAGTCGCGAGAAGACTTACGAGGCTTTCTCTCTGCTCTTCCTGATGGCGAAGGCGGGCGAGGTGCAGCCGCTCGTGCGTGCTATCGAAGGCCACCCGAACAACGAGGTACGACTCGCCGTCGTCAAGCTGCTCGCGCTCTCGGGCCAGAAGGAGATACTGCCTGCCTTCCGGCGACTCGCCGTGCGCGGCTCGCTTCCGACCGAAGTGCGCTCGGCCGTGATGGAGGCCATCTACCAGATCAGCAGCAGCCAGCCTTCGGCGGCATGAAACAGGTTGTGAGGATTGGATGAGCGAGGGGTGACGCGCGTGAGATTTTCCGCCGTCACCCCTCGCCGTTTTTACGGAGGGGTCTCTTTCTCGAACTGCCTGAGCCTTGCCCTGAGTCTCTCGTTCTCCTGCCTGAGCTTGTTCATATCCGCTTCACAAACCCTTTGGGAGTTGTTCAAATCATTCTGGCAAGCCTCGTATTTTTCTCGCCAGTTCGCGGCCTCGGTCTTCCAATTCGCGGCATCGCGTCTCGCCTCTTCCAGTTGACTGTCGGTCTGTTTACTACGCTCACAGTCTTTAAGCTCCGCCTGACACCGGTCGAGCTTTGCTACTGCTTCGTCGCGCCCTGTGTCGGACGCTTTGAGCGAGTCGCAGCACTTGCCCGACTGCGCGGCATCATGCTCGGCCTGCGCGGCCCTGTCGCGCGCCTCCCTGACATCCTGCTGCGCCTTGTCCTGAACGTTCTTAAGCTCTTGCTGCGCTCTCTCCCTCGCGGCGGCCTCTTCTTCTTTCGCGCGCGCCAGAGCATTTAACTGATCCCTCAACTCCTTCTCCCTCGCCCGCGCCTGTTCCTCGGCGGCCCGGAGTTGCGTGAGTACCTGCTCGACGCTTCGAGTTCCCTCCGCGCGTCCCTCCTCGCGCGCCGTCGCGATCTGCTTGTCCTTCTGGTTGATGATGGCTTCGTAATCAATCGTCTTCTTCGCATCGCCGGACGTTTGCGCGCCTGACTGTAGCGCCTGTTCAAGACGTGCGGTCTTCTCTTCAGCCGCTTTCAACTGCTCGTCGCGTGCGGCGAGCGCGGCCTGATATTGCAGCACCTCGCGCGCAAGGTCAGTGGTAGGGCGGTCGCCCGAGGTTAGCTCCTGCTGGTAGTGCGCCGCCTCGACGCGCGCAGCCGCCGCCTCGCGTTCGGCCGCGCCGACCCAGCGGACGCTGAGCGTCACGAGCGTCGCGACGAGCGCGAGCGGAAGCAGCGTGAAGGCCGCCGACTGTATGAGCGCCCTCCGCTCGCGCGCACCGAGGCGTTGCAAGAGCGCCTGCCTCTGTTCACTCTCTGCGTCCATCGCTTCACCCCATAATTTTGCCGACGAGCTGACTCAGGAACTCTTCCGCGCGCGTCCGCTCCGCCTGATCCGCGTCGCCCTCGTTGAGCTTGCCGACGTGCGCGCGCACGGCTTCGAGCGCCGCGATCTTGTCCTTGCGGTTCCAAATCTCTTTTAACTGGAAGGTGCTCAACGAAGAGATGACGACGCCGCCGATGGTCATGAGTGTCTTGATTCTTTCGCCCACGGATTCGCCCGGCCAGACAAGCGCCAACACCATCACCCCGAGTCCCACCCCGAAGATGGTTATCGCGAAGGCGCGGTAGAACCTCACGGCAGAGCGCTGGTTGTCTATCAGTCGGCTGAGAAATGAGTCGTCCGCGAACATCTCTTGTCCTCGGCGTGCGGGGCCCAATCGGCGGCGGGTTGCGCGAGGCCGCCGGGCAGCAGCAACGGTACTTATCATCAAACGCGTGATGATGCAACGTTTTTTAAGGCGGGGCGTCAGAGGTTATAATGCCGGAGAAGAATTCCGAGAGGTCATTTCACAGGCCAGAGGGTCTTGGGTCATTCCGTATCATGTCATTTAAACTCCGTTCCGAATTCAAGCCGCAGGGGGATCAGCCCGCCGCCATCGAGGCGCTCGTGCGAGGTCTCGGAGAGGGCGCGCGGGATCAGGTGCTGCTCGGCATCACGGGCTCGGGCAAGACCTTCTCAATCGCCTCGGTCATCGAGCGCACGCAACGTCCCACGCTCGTCATCGCTCACAACAAGACGCTCGCCGCGCAGCTCTATCAGGAGTTCAAGAGCTTCTTTCCCGAGAACTCGGTCGAATACTTCGTCTCCTACTACGACTACTATCAACCCGAGGCTTACGTCCCGGCCTCTGACACGTACATCGAGAAGGAGGCGACGATCAACGAGGAGATAGACCGCCTGCGTCTCTCCGCCACGCGCGCGCTCTTCGAGCGGCGCGACGTGATTGTCGTCGCCTCTGTCTCATGCATCTACGGACTGGGCGACCCCGATGCCTACTACAACATGATTCTCTTCGTCGAGCCGGGGATGAAGACGACGCGCGAGCAGCTTCTCCAACGCCTCGTCGAGCTTCAGTACGAACGCTCCGACATCGAGTTCGACCGCGGCTCTTTCCGCGTGCGCGGCGACACGGTCGAGGTCTACCCCTCTTATCAAGATAGGGCCTACCGCATCGAGTTGTGGGGCGACGAGGTGGACTCGGTCTCGACCGTTGACCCTTTGCTCGGCGAGGTGCTTGAGAAGCACACGTCGCGACTTCCCATCTATCCGAAGACGCATTACGTGATGCCGAAGGCAACGGTCAAGCGCGCCATCAAGACCATCCGCGCCGAACTCGAAGAGTGGGAGCCAATGCTCATCAAGGAAGGCAAGCTCGTCGAGGCGCAGCGGCTCCACCAGCGCACGATGTACGACCTTGAGATGATTAAGGAGATGGGCTTCTGTCGCGGCATCGAGAACTACTCGCGCCACCTGACGGGCAAGCCTCCGGGCTCGCCGCCGCCGACGCTGCTCGACTATCTGGCCGAGAACTCGATGGTTGTCATAGACGAGTCGCACCAGACCGTCCCGCAGATACGCGGCATGTTCAACGGCGACCAGTCGCGCAAGCGCACACTCGTCGAGTACGGCTTCCGCTTGCCATCGGCGATGGACAACCGCCCGCTCAACTTCGAGGAGTTCCAGACGCGCATCGGCCAGACCATCTACGTCTCGGCCACCCCCGGCCCATACGAGCTGACGCGCACGGGCGGCGAAGTCGTCGAGCAGATCATTCGACCGACGGGCCTGACAGACCCGCCGGTCGAGGTGCGACCCGTGAAGGGGCAGATAGACGACCTGCTCGGCGAATGCCGCGCGCGCGCCGAGCGCAACGAACGCGTCCTCGTCACCACGCTCACCAAGAAGATGGCCGAGGACTTGACCGAATACTTCTCCGAAGTTGATGTCCGCGTCCGCTACTTGCACTCAGACATCGAGACTTTGGAACGCATCCGCATTCTTCGCGACCTGCGCCGGGGCGAGTTCGATGTCCTCGTCGGCATCAACCTCCTGCGCGAAGGGCTCGACCTGCCGGAAGTCTCTTTGGTCGCCATCCTCGACGCCGACAAGGAGGGCTTCCTGCGTAGTGAGTCTTCGCTCATCCAGACGATGGGGCGTGCCGCGCGCAACAGCAACGGCATGGCGATACTCTACGCCGACCGCATGACCGACTCGATGCGCCGCGCCATCGGCGAGACCGAGCGCCGCCGCGTCATCCAAGAGGAGTACAACCGCGAGCACGGCATCACACCGCAGACCATCATCAAGTCAATCGAGTCAACGCTCGTCACCGCCTACGAGGCCGACTACTTCAAGGTGCCGCTCGAACTCGACGCAATCGAGGACTACACCGCCGCCAACATCGAAGCGACCATCGCCCGCCTCGAATTCCAGATGCGCGCCGCCGCCAAGAACCTCGACTTCGAGCGCGCCGCCGAACTGCGCGACCGCATCAAGTACCTGCGTGAACGCGAACTTCAGTTGACCTGATGCGGCGGCGCACTTTGCACGGATGCTTGTTAAATCTGAACAGGACGAGATTCAATCCTTTCTCGCCGACGCGAGCAACATGGCGGGCGGGAGCGCCGCGCGTGTCGTCTTTCCCGAAAGTGCGGAGGAGGTCGCGCGCGCGCTCGCTTCCGCGTCGCGGGAGTGCATGCCCGTCACGGTCGCGGGCGCGGGCACGGGCGTAGTCGGCGGGCGCGTGCCTTTTGGCGGCGTCGTGCTCTCGACCGCGCGCTTGAACCGCGTGGGCGAGATCGAACGCGAAGGTGCGGGAGGGCGAGCGACTGTCGGCGCGGGCGTTGTGCTTTCGGACTTCCAGCGCGAGGCGAGTGCGCGCGCTCTGTTCTACCCGCCCGACCCGACCGAGGGCAGTTGTTATCTTGGCGGCACGGTCGCGACGAACGCCTCGGGCGCGCGCACCTTCAAGTACGGCCCGACCCGAGCTTACGTGCGTCGTCTTCAAGTGGCGCTCACCACAGGCGACCTGCTCGACGTAAAGCGCGGCGAGCTTTTCGCGGGTGCGGATGGGAGCATCGACGTTCCGCTCGATGGCGAGCGCAGCATCGAAGCGCGTCTCCCAACGTACCGCATGCCCGCGACGCGCAAGCACGCCGCCGGATACTTCGTCGCGCCCGGTATGGACTTGATTGATCTTTTCATCGGCAGCGAAGGCACGCTCGGCGTCGTCACCGAAGTCGAGGTCTCGCTGTTGCCAAGGCCCGAAGGCGTCCTGTCGGGCGTCGTCTTCTTTAAGACGGAAGAGTCGCTGCTCGCCTTCGTCCGAGGCGCGCGCGAACGTTCTTTAAAGTCTCGCGCGGCCGTCTCACGCGAAGGTGCGCCTTCGGCAGACGGGCGAGGGCTTGACGCGCGCGCTCTCGAATTCTTCGACAGGGAGTCGCTCAACTTTCTGCGCGAGCGTTACCCTTTGGTGCCGCTACGCGCGGCGGGCGCGGTCTTCTTCGAGCAGGAGACGACCGACGAGACCGAAGAGGCGTTGACGGGCGAGTGGCTGGAACTCGTTGAGGCGAACGATGCGCTGGCCGACGAGTCGTGGTTCGGCACCAACGAGCACGACCGCGCCGAGATGCGCGCCTTTCGCCACGCGCTGCCCGTGATGGTCAACGAGTGGCTCGCGCGGCGCGGCCAGCGCAAGGTCTCGACCGACATGGCCGTGCCCGACGGGGCCTTCCCCGAGATGCTCGGCTTCTACAAGGAGACGCTGCGCGCCGGTCGTTTGGCATACGTCATCTTCGGCCACATCGGCGACAATCACGTCCACGTCAACATTCTCCCGCGCGACGATGCCGAAGCCGCGGCCGCGCGCGAAATCTACGGCCACTTCATCGTCCGCGCCGTGGAGCTTGGCGGAACGGTCTCGGCTGAGCACGGCGTCGGCAAGATCAAGCGCGAGTACCTGCGCGCGCTCTACGGTGAACAATCGTTGCGCGAGATGGCGGAACTCAAGCGCGCCTTTGACCCGTCCTGCGTCCTCGGCCGTGGCAACATCTTCGCCGAAGAGTTCCTGCCCGCGCTTGAGACGCAAAGCACTTCGCGGCCTTAAGGTTTTAATTCCCACGCTTCTGCTGAGAGTGAACTCATGATAGAAACAACGGTGGCCGGGCCGGTCATGCTCTACGACGGCGTGTGCGGCTTCTGCAACAGGTCGGTGCAGTTAATACTCGGCCACGACCGGCGCGGGACGATGCGCTTCGCGGCCTTGCAGAGCAACTACGCGCGCGCGATTATCGAGCGACATCCGGAGTTGCGCGAAGTTGATTCGGTGGTCATTGTCGAAGGTTCGCCGGGCGCGAACACGGAGCGCGTCTACGTTCGTTCCGGCGCGGCGCTGAAGATAGCTTCATATCTGGGCGGCTTCTGGAGCGTATTCCTCGCGGCAAAAGTCATCCCGCGCCCCGCGCGTGATTATCTCTACGACCTCTTCGCGCGCAACCGTTACAGGCTCTTCGGCAAGTACGACGCTTGCATGCTGCCGCCCGTCGCGGTGCGCTCACGCTTTCTCGACGTTTGAGCAGGGAAGTATCGTCCGGGGTCATAAATGTTTCGCTTCACCACAGCCGGAGAGTCGCACGGTCGCGCGCTGGTCGCCGTAGTCGAGGGGCTGCCCGCCGGGCTTGCCGTTGACGCGGAACAGATTAACCGCGAGCTTGAGCGGCGGCAGTGGGGCTACGGTCGCGGCGGTCGCATGAAGATCGAGCGCGACCGCGCGGAGATTCTGAGCGGCGTGCGCCACGGCCTCACGCTTGGCTCGCCCGTCGCCTTGATGATTGAGAACAAGGACTGGAAGAACTGGACGGACGTGATGTCGGCCACGCCGCGCGCTTTGGAAGATGCGCCCGAAGCGAAGTCGCGGCGCGTCAAGCGACCACGACCGGGACACGCAGACCTTGCGGGCGGACTCAAATACGACGCGCGCGACCTGCGCGACATACTCGAACGCGCATCGGCGCGCGAGACGGCCGCGCGCGTTGCATCGGGTGCGCTCGCGCGCCAGCTGCTCAACGTCTTCGGCACGGAGATTCGCAGCCACGTCGTCCAACTCGGCGGCATACCCGAACGGCCTTTGGAAGTTGAATGGGAGCGCATTGGTTCCATCCCCGACGACGCGCCGCTGCGCTGCGCCGACGTGGGCGTGCAAGACCGCATGGTCGCGCTCGTTGACGAGAAGCGGCGTGAGGGCGACACGCTCGGCGGTCTCTTCGAGGTCGTGGCGCGCGGCGTCGTCGCGGGGCTCGGCTCGCACACCTCATGGGATGCGAAACTCGACGGGATGCTCGCGCGCGCCTTGATGTCAATCCCTGCGGTCAAGGCCGTCTCAATCGGCGCGGGCGTCGAGGCTGCGTCGCTTCCCGGCTCGCTCGTTCACGATGAGATAGGATACGACACGCAAGCGCGAGCCTTCACGCGGCCGACCAATCGCGCGGGCGGACTTGAAGGCGGCATCACTAACGGCGAGGAGTTGCGCGTGCGCGGCTTCCTCAAACCCATCTCGACGCTTCGACGCGCTCTGCGCTCGGTGGACATTGACACGAAAGAGGAGGAGCAGGCCGCCTTCGAGCGTTCGGACGTGACGGCCGTCCCGGCGGCGGGCGTCATCGGCGAAGCGATGGTTGCCATCACGCTGGCCGGGGCGATGCGCGAGAAGTTCGGCGGCGATCACGTCGAAGAGATGCGCCGCAACTTCGACGCGTACCGCGAACAAATCAAAGCGTACTAAAGCCGGGAGCGCGGGCTAGTGTG
>JAVXWN010000155.1:0-8996 GCA_032230645.1 Acidobacteriota bacterium
CTCGCGCTTCGATGTCGCGCGTGCGGGCTCGGCCTACGTCTTTCACGGCACGGGCTTCGGCCACGGGCTCGGGCTCTGTCAGGCGGGCGCGCACGTCTCGGCCACGCGCGGCGCTTCGTACCGGCAGATACTCGGCCGGTATTTTCCGGGTACGAGCGTCGGCCGTCCCGAATTGCATGAGACGAATGCCGGGTTACGTGATGCGGATTTCGGATTGAGCATTGATGAGAGCCGCGCTGTCGAGCCTCGCTTCGCGACCGCTTCGTCATCCGCCGATGGCGAATCAGTGAGCGCGACTTTTCAACACGCGGTCTTTCATCAAGAACTCTCGGGCATCGAATCCGCAGCCCTCAGTTCTCATCCCGCATTGTCGGCAATCGGCAATCCGCAAACGGCAAGGAGTAATCAACTCAGAAGCGAGCACTTTCGCTTGAGCTACCCGGCGCGTGTCGCGCGGCGCGATGCCGAGGCACTGCTGCGCACATTCGAGTCGGCGCGCGCCGACGTAACGCGGCGGTTGGAGCGTGCTTCGATTGGTGGCAATGTCCCCGACGTTGAGGTTACGTTGTATGAGACGACCGGCGACTTTGTCGGCGCGACGGGACAGCCCGCGTGGGTCGCGGCCGTGACCACGGGGCGGCGCATCGAGCTTCAACCGCTCGACGTGTTGCGCCGTCGCGGCGTGCTGCTGACGACTCCGCGTCACGAGTTCGTCCACGCCGCGCTCGAAGCGACGGGCGGCGGGCGTGCGCCGCGCTGGCTCGTCGAAGGGTTGGCCGCACACGTCGCGGGCGAAGGGCCACAACTCGCACGCTCGGCACCGGAGGAGAAGATTACGACCGAAGAACTCGAACGCCGTCTCGCACGGCCGGGCTCGCCGCGCGAGATGCGCGCGCTCTATGCAGCGGCCTATGCCGAGGTGAGCGCGCTCGTGCGCCGCGAGGGCGAGTCGGCCGTGTGGCGGCGAGCGGTGAGGTGATTTGATTTGCTCCCGGCGAGACGTGATAATTCACTCGCTCTCATCCTTCGATCATGGAAGACAAGAACCGAGCTCATTCTTCGGAAGCCGGGCCGGGGCGGTTCGCCGCCTACGCTTGGTTCGTGACGGCGTTGACGCTGGCGGTCATCCTGTGGGGCGCATACGTTCGCGCTTCACGTTCAGGCGATGGATGCGGGGCGCATTGGCCGCTGTGCAACGGGACGGTCATGCCCGACGCATCGCAGGCTAAGACGCTCGTCGAGTTCGCGCATCGCGCGACGAGTGGGATCGCGTTCCTGCTCGTCATCGCTCTCTGCGTGTGGGCGTTTCGCGCTTACAGGCGCGGGCATCCGGTACGCAAGGCCGCAGCGTTTTCGGGACTGTTCATCTTAACCGAGTCGCTCATCGGCGCGGGGCTCGTGCTTTTAAGGCTTGTAGCGAACAACGCTTCGTTGGCGCGCGCCGTGTATCTTTCGGTTCACCTCGTCAACACGTTCCTGCTCGTTGCGGCGCTGGCGCTGACGGCGTGGTGGGCTTCGGTCGGAGAGTCAGGGCGGCCAAGGCTGCGCGGGTTTGTGCGCGGGCGCGTGGGAGCGGCGCTCGTGGGCGCGCTTGCGCTGGGCGTGAGCGGGGCGGTTGCTGCGCTCGGGGCAACGCTGTTTCCAGAGAGCGGCGAGGCGTCGGTCGGTGTGGAGGGGATGAGCGCGGCGGCGCGTCTGCTCTTCAGCCTGAGACATTACAAGCTGCATCCGGCGCTGGCCGTTGTGGTCGGCGGCTACATCGCTTACTTCGCCTTCTCGATGTTGAAGGCGAGCGAGGATGTGTGGGTGCGTCGTTGGGCGTCATCGGTGCTCGTGCTGGTCGCGGCGCAGCTTGCGGCCGGGCTTTTGAACGCGACGCTGCTTGCGCCCGTCTGGTTGCAGATCGTTCATCTCCTGCTCGCAGACTTGCTCTGGCTTGGGCTCGTCCTGCTCGCGGCTTCGAGGCTCGCGCGGGAGGAAGCACACGCGGCGGAGTTCAATCGGGTCAGACTGCGTCCCGCAGTCGAAATTTAAACTTCACTTTCACCAGCGCACGTCGTAGCGTGCGAGTCCCGCGCGCCAGCAGCCTTCGCCGAGGATGGGGAAGTGGCCGTCGTGTGCGAGAGGTGAGTCGTGTGGACGACGGACACGATAGGTGTGGCCGGTGGGCGAGGCGACGCTTAAGACGACGCGCCCGCGTTCGGCATCGAAGGCGGCGACGACGGCGGCACGCCAGTCCTTGCGGCAGCGCAGGATGAGGCGCGCGCCGACGGGCAGCGAGCCGAGTGTTGTCGGCGCACACGTCGTAGCAGGTTCATCAGTTGAAAGAGAGAGGCCGTCGGGCGGGGCTTCGTAAGCCACGGCGTCCGGCGGCCTCTCGTGTGTCGTGTCCACGCGCGCGATGTCAGACTTTAAAGGTCGGCCTCAAACTTCGAGCGGCGAGTCGTCGAACGGCAAGTCGGGCTGCGATGGCCTGTCCTTGCCCGCGACGTATGCGCGCAACGCCAGCGAGAGAATGACGACCGAGACGGCGATCCAGAAGACGGCCCAAAAGATCGAAGTGTTGAGCGGCCAGATAGGGAACATACCTGCCATGTTCATCGCGTCGGTCTGCGCGTTCGTGCCAACTGAAAGAAAGAAGAGGTCGCGCAGGTTGAAGAGCGCGTCGAGCGCGCACTGCACGGCGAGGAAGCTGACGAGGAAGTTGCGCGCCTGCGGGCCGAGGTACTTCGCGGCGGCGAGCAGCGCCACGGTGATACTTGCACCCGCGATGACCGTGAACGGGCTGAACGAAAGGTTCGTGAGCGGCACGAGGAAGCCGAAGACCGCCGTGAGCCCCGCGATGACGACGGCCGAGCCGACGAGCACGACACGCGCCTTGACTCTCATCCTCACCAGCCAGAGCAGCAACGCTCCGAACGAGATCGCGCCCAGATAGCCCGCGCTCGAAATCAGCATCCGCGAGAGGAAGCTGCCCTCGGGCGACGTAAGCGTCTCGGTCAGCCCGCTCGTGTCGAGCGCGACGCTCAAGGAGCGGACGGAGTTGCCCGTCAGGACTGCCGCCAGCGCGTGCCCGCCTTCGTGGATGAAGGTGACGAAGAGCTGGAAGGGATATGAGAGAACCCACGCGTAGGGTATGAACCACAGCGCGAGGCTGAGCGCGGCAGCCGCGAGCAGAGCCTTTGCCTGCGGGCGCGCGTCGTGTGCGATCTTAAAGTTCATCTGTAAATCTCCGGTGCGGGCGTGTGCTGCTAAGTTCACGTCAACTGATACGCCATTCTACGACGAAGCGTTCGCGGAAAGAAAGGCCACGCTCCATTCGAGCGCCCACTTGACGGGAGTGCTCCTCACTTCGTGTCCGTGATGAGGACGACGCCCGAGGTGGCGCTGAAGCGCGATAGCGCGAGACGACGCCCATCCGCCGACCAATCGAAGTTGTCTATGAGACCGGACTTGAAGTTCGTCACCGCAAAGGGCTCGCCGCCGTCGAGCGGGCGGCACACGATGTTCGAGACGCCCTGTTGCGTATCTATGTTGCAGATGGCGCGGCCGTCCGCAGTCCAGTGCAGAGTCCTGATGGGCGAGCCGATGACATCGAAAACCTTGAGCGGACTCGCGCCGCCCTCGAAGGGGAAGATGGCGATGCGCCACTGCGCGCCGGGCTCGGTGGTCGTGTAGTTGTAGGCGACGAGTCGGCCGTCGGGCGAGATAACGGGCGACGCCGCAAGCTCGTTTTCGTTGAGCGGAACTCTGACCGGCTCGCCGCCTTCCAGAGGCACACGCCAGACGATTCCCCTTCCCCCTTTGTAGCAGAGCACCCAGCGGCTATCGGGCGAGACAGAGGCGATCCCACAATCACGCATGATCTGTCTGGCGTCCGCACCGTCGAGCCCCATGCGCCAGAGGTCGAAACTGCCGCCGTGGTCTGAGTCGTAGACGATGTAGCGGCCGTCGGGTGAGATGACGGGATAAACGTTTGTGCCCTTGCCGTCCGTCAGTTGACGCTGTCCCGAGCCGTCGGCGTTCACGATCCAGATGTCGTCGCTGCCTCCCGCGAGCGAGTGGTAGACGATTCGTCCGTCGGTCGTCCACACGAGGCCGCGATGACCGTCGTAGCGCCCGCCGCCAAAGGTGAGCTGCGCGGCCTCCGTCTCCACAGTGGAAGTAGTACCCCTTGCGACGGGCGCGGCCGTCCAGATGTTCTGCACCACGTTGACCTGCACGGCGGCAAGCACGGAAGAGTCCGACGTGAGGCTCGCGCTCGTGTACGTGCTCACGTCGTTCGTGATGCGCTCTGCGTCACCTTCGGCGAAGGGCAGACGCCAGAGCTGATATAGTTCGCCGTGCTCGGCCGCCGCCGCGACGAGCCCTCCCGAGTCGCGCAGCCATGCGAAGCCCGCGATGTGATTCCACTTCCTTCCGGTCACCTCTCTGACCGAGCCGTCCGCAACGCTCACGCCGAGCAATACTTTCGCGCCGATGAAGGTACCCCGAACGCAGGCGATGGTGCGCCCGTCGGGCGACCACGCCGCGCCGGAGATAAACTCGGGGAGCTTGCGTTCGTAGAGGACGCGCTCGCCGCCGCCATCTTGGTCAGTGATGACGAGCGAGCGATTGAGCCCCGCGTCGAGTCGTATGAAGGCGAGCCGATTGCCGTCAGGCGAGAGCGTGAAGTTGTTGCGCGTATCCTGAAAGCTGATGTCTTCGACCAGCTTCGTCTCGCCGCCGCCGCCGAGCTTAGGCGTGCGGTAGAGCGTTGCGCGCAGCGACCTCTGCGGCGCTTTGAGATAGTAGATAAACGCGCCGTCGGGCGAGAAGAGTGGCGCGCCAATGCGTTGGCCCTCGGTTGCGGGAACAATCTGCACGCTGCTCGCCGCCGAAGTCTGACGCAGCCAGAGGCTCTGCCGCCCCGCCTCCTCCTTGATGTAGACGACGAACTCGCCATTGGACGAGACGATGGCGTCAACGGCCTCACCCGTGTCGGCCAACTGCCTGACGCTTATCTTCTGAAAGGCGAGCGGCGGCGCGCCCGTCGTGCGCAAAAGTTTGTAGAGGCCGAGCGCACCGGCCATCAACGCGAGCGACGCGATGGCCGCGACGAGAATCGCGCCGCGCTTGTGTCGCTTCAACTCACCGAAGATGACTTCGGCGCTCGAAGTCTGTCGAGCGGCGTCGTCTTTGGTTGGGGAAGTACCCGCGCCGGTCGTTCTCACAACGCCCGCGCTCGGCTGCGCGCCAGAGACCGGAGCCGTCACCACGCCACGCCCGCGCTCGGCCGCGACATCGAACTCCAACTGCTGCTTCAACCGCTTCAGGTCGGTCAAAAGCTCCTTCGCCGTCTGGTAGCGCCCTTCACGGTCTTTGGTCAGCGCCTTTGTCGTAATCCATTCGAGCGCCTCGGGCGCGCCCGGAAGGTTGCGCGCGACGGGTGGCGGCTCCCTGCCGATAATCGCGGCGAGCACGTCGGCCTGCGACTCGCCCGCGAAGGGCGCGCGCCCCGTCAACATCTCGTAGAGGACGACGCCCAGAGACCAGATGTCCGTGCGCGCATCCGTCTCGCGCCCGCGCGCCTGCTCGGGCGACATGTAGTTGACCGTGCCGAGCACGATGCCGGGGTCTGTGTTGACGATGGCGCGCGTCGCTGCCTCGGACTTAGCTCCGTCCGTCTGCTCGGTCAGCTTCGCCAGTCCGAAGTCGAGGACTTTGACGAAGCCGTCGGGGCGGAGCATGACGTTCTCAGGCTTGATGTCGCGGTGGACTATCCCTGCGGCGTGCGCGGCCGAGAGCGCGGCGGCGACCTGCGCGGCCACGTCGAGCGCGTCGGCCGCCGCGAGCGTCCCGCGCGACAGACGCGCGCGCAGCGTCTCGCCTTCGATAAACTCCGAAGCGATGACGCTCGCGCCGTCTGCCTGTTCGATGTCGTAGACGGTGACGATGTTCGGATGGTTGAGCGCGAGCACGGCGCGCGCCTCCTGCTGGAAGCGTCGCACGCGCTGCTCGTCGCGCGTGTGATGCGCGGGCAGGAGCTTGAGCGCCACTTTGCGCCCTGTCCGCTCGTGGACGGCGAGATAGACTTCGCCCATTCCGCCCACGCCGATGCGCGAGACGATGCGGTACGGCCCAACGATCTTACCCGCGAGCGCCTGCTCCTTCTGCGCCTCGGCGGCAAACAGACGTGTCGCCTCCTCGAACGCAGGCTCTTCAAGCTCGTCGCCCTCCCGGTCGTGCGCGATGAGCGACTCGACCTCGGCGCACAGCTCCTCGTCTCCCGCGCACGCGCGCTTGATGAAGTCCGCGCGCTCATCCGAAGAAAGTTCGAGCGCGGACTTGAAGATGCTGTCTATCTGCCGCCAGCGTTCGCGATCCATAAGAGGAAGTGAAGAAGTAAAGAAGTGATTAATAATGAGCGATGAATGATGAATATCTCAACACGGCCGGTTTCATCATTCATCGCTCATCATTCATCACTTCTTCTCCATCTCTCGCAGCAGGAAGGCGCGCGCGCGTCTCCACTCGCGCCCGATGGTGTCCACCGAGACTTTCAAGACCTCGGCCGTCTCTTCGACCGAGAGCCCGCCGAAGTAGCGCAACTCGACGACGCGCGCCTTCCGCTCGTCAACCCTTTCGAGCGCGCCGAGGGCATCGTCGAGCGCGACCAGTTCAGCCGCCCGCTCATCCGTCAACAGCGCCGCCTCGTCTAGCGGAAGAGCGCGCGCCCCGCCCCCTCGCTTCTCGTAGCGTTGACGGCGCGCGTGGTCAATCAGGATGCGGCGCATCGTCTGCGCGGCGATGGCGAAGAAGTGCGCGCGGTTCTGCCAGCGCATGCGCGTCTGGTCGCAGAGCTTGAGGTAAGCCTCGTTGACGAGCGCCGAGGTTTGTAGCGTGTGGTTGGGACGCTCGCGGCTCATGTAGTGATGAGCGAGGCGGTGCAGTTCGCGCTCGACGAGCGGCAGCAGGCGGTCGAGCGCCTCGCGGTCGCCGTCGCTCCAAGCGGCGAGCAGCTCGGTCATCTCCTGCGGCGAAGGCGTCGAGGAAGTCATTCGCGGAGAACCTCATGCGCGCGTCTCGGGCCGAAGCGCGGGGACGGAAAAGCGCGTGGATTGTAGCACCTTTGCGCCGCGCCGATGCGTCCCGATTTGGAGCACGAAAAATTTTTACGACGCGACGTGCCGGATTTCGCGCCGCGGCCCCGCGTAAATGTTCGGGACACGAAAGAGAGAACTTTCGGCCGTCCCCGGCCGCAGCCGCAGCCTCGCGCCGCGTGCCAGAGACTTTTTGTCCCGTTACAGGAGGAACGCCATGAAAGTTAAGAATCTTCTACCGAGCGTCATCGCGATGCTCGCCCTCGTCCTCATCCCTTTGACCGCGCGCGCGCAGTCGGTCTCGGTCTTCGCGGGCGGATTGAAAGCCCCGTCCAAGGTCGTCATGACCTCGAAAGGCAACCTGCTGGTCGCGGAGGCCGGGCAGGGAAATAACACGGGCCGCGTCTCGCTCGTTGACCGCAAGACGCACGAGCGGCGCACCGTGCTCGACGGACTGCCCGCGGGCCCAAGCGCCGACGGCGGACAGTCCGGCCCCTCGGGCCTCGCGCTCGACGGCCGCACCATCTACATCGTCATCGGCGGCGGCGACGCGACCATCGCCGGCCCCGCGCAAGGAAGTGAGAAGCCGAACCCCTCACCATCGTCGCCCATCTTCAGTTCGGTGCTCGCCGTCGAAGCGCCCGCGAACTTTGAGGAGGCGGACGCGGGCTTCGCGCTCGCCGCGTCAGACCATTCAGCACTCAACGGAGGCACGAAGCTCTCGCTCTCGAACGGCCACGGCGGAAAGATGACAGTCGAGATGGTCGCGAACTTCCCCGACTATGAGTCCGCGCCGCGACCCGACTTCACTGACAACGTGCGCGTCTCGAACCCCTTCGGCATCGCGCAGAACGGTCGCCTGCTCTACGTCGTTGATGCAAGCTTGAACAAGGTCATGGTCGTCGGCGCGGACTCGGGCAGCTATTCGACGCTCGCCGCGTTCGCTCCATACGACAACCCGCTCCCGTTCGGCCCGCCGAAGACGGACGCCGTGCCCGACAGCGTTCGTCTCGTCGGCGACCAGCTTCTCATCCCGACGCTCACGGGCTTTCCGTTCCCCGCGCGGGTCGCGCAGGTGCGGCAGGTGAACACCGTGACGGGCGCGCAGCAATCATACGTCGGCGACCTGACGGCGGCCATCGACGTGCTGACCTATCAGGGCGTGTACCACCAGCCCACTCAACACAACGCGCGGTCGGATGAAGGCGTGGCTGCACGACTGCCCGACAATGCCACGCACTATCTCGCGCTCGAATTCAGCACCGACTTTTTGCAGAACGCGCCGGGCCGTCTGCTGCTCGACTCGAACGACTCGACGCCCTCCGTGCTCGCCGCGCCGCTCATCTCGCCGACGAGCATGGCGCGCGACCCGAAGAGCGGGGACATCTTCATCACCGAAATCTTTCCCGGCCTTCTCGTTCGCGTCAGCCACGCACGGACGCTCGTGCGCCAGCATTACCTCGACTTCCTCCTGCGCAACCCCGACCAACAGGGCTGGGACTTCTGGGCCGGAGAGATTGAGAAGTGCGGGACGGACGAGGCGTGCAACGACCGCAAGAGCGTTGATGTCTCGCGCGCCTTCTTCTACTCGAACGAGTTCATCAGCCTCCATCCCGAGTTGAACGAGCAACTGCGCGGCACGGCCGCATACAACCGCGAGTTCGTGCGACAGGGCTACTACGTCTACCTGCGCCGCAGTTGCGACCCTGAGGTTTGCGACTCCGAAGGCTTCAACTTCTGGGTGAGCAAGCTCAACCGCCGACTGCCGAGCACCGATGCCGACTACAACGAGATGATACGCGCCTTCCTCGTCTCCGCCGAGTACCGCGCCCGCTTCGGGCTGCAATGAGCTAAGGCAAGCCGCTCAAGCTGAAAGCAAAAGAAAAGGTGAATAAGAGAGGGCGTGGCTTTCAT
>JAVXWN010000157.1:0-6670 GCA_032230645.1 Acidobacteriota bacterium
GCATCTTCACTGCGGGCGCTTCGGCACGGATGGGTCTCGGCTCAATCGAGGCGGTACGTCATCTGCTCGCGGGCGGCACGTATGAGGAACTCTCGACCGCGCTTCAGCGCAAGCATCGTTATCCGAACTCGCGTTCGGGCTACATCGTCGTGACGCGCGAGTTCCTCACGGACGATTGCGGGATGCGTTTGCGCGAGCGGCTCGAATCCTTCGCCGACCCTTTGGCGCGGCGCGACTGGCTCGCGCGTGAGCGGGGCGTCAAGGGCTTGGGCTACAAAGAGTCGAGCCACTTCCTGCGCAACGTGGGCCTGCGCGGTTACGCCATCCTCGACAAGCACATCCTGCGCTGTCTGGCCGAGGTCGGCGTTATCGACTCGCCGCAGCCGCCCTCGACGCGTTCGCGCTATCTCGCGACCGAGGAGCGACTCCGACGCTTCGCGCACGACTTAGGCGTTGACTTCGACGAACTCGACCTCGTGCTATGGTCAATGAAGACGGGAGAGATTTTGAAGTGATGAGCGATGAATGATGAGTAGGGCCGTGTTGAAATATTTATCATTCATCATGCTCAAGGAGCTAATCAGATGAGCAAACAGTCCCGCCCGGCCGCAGGCGTTGTGGCCGCTCTCGTTTTTATCGTGGCGTTCGTGGCCGTCGTCGCTTGCGGCGTGCCCACGGCTGCGGCGGCGGAGGACAAGGCGCGCGCTCGCGCCGCACGAGCCATACACGAGGGGGACTTTGAAGAGGCCGAGAAAATTTATCGCGAGCTGCTGGCGAAAGACCAGAAGGACACGGCGGCGCGGCTTGGCTTGAGCCTCGCGCTCTTGAAGCAGCGCAAGAACGTCGAAGCCTTCGACCACGCGGCGCGCGTCCTTGCGCGCGAGCCCGTCTCGGCGCGCGCTCACGCGCTGCTCGGCGCGGCGCTCTTAGGCTCGGGCGACTTTCGTCTCTCGGTCGAAGAGTTCCGCACGGCCCTCAGTTTCAAGGATGACGAGGCGATGGCTATCGCCGGTCTCGCGATGGTTGACTTCTACGAGAACCGTCTGCCGCAGAGTCTCGCGGGTTTGCGGCGCGCGGCCTTCATCGACTCAAACGAGCCCGACTACATCTACAATCTCGGGCAGGTCGCGGCGCGCTCCGAGCGTTACGCGGAGGCGGCCAACGCCTACGAGCAGTTCCTGCGCATCGCGCCAAAGACGGACGCCGACCGCCGCGCGCGCATACACGGCCTCATAGACTTCCTGCGCTATCTCGGCACGCAGGGCAACCTGCTTGGGGTCAGCAGCCCCAATGAAGTCTCCATCCCGTTCGATATGGTCTACAACCGCCCCGTCATCAACGTGCGGGTCAACGGCGCGAAGGAGCCGCTGCGTTTCGTCATAGATACCGGCGCGGGGATGTGCGTCGTCTCGACGAAGGCTGCCGAGCGCGTCGGTTTGAAATCTGTCGCGCGCGGCGGGCAGGCGCGCGCCGTCGGCGGCGAAGGCCGGTTCGAGATAGTCTACGGCTTTCTCCAATCGCTTCAGGTCGGCGACGCGAAGGTCGAGCGCGTGCCCGTCTACATCCGACAGTTCTTCAACGAGCAGGAGCCGATTGACGGCTACATCGGTCTCTCGGTGCTGAACAAGTTCGTGACCGTGATTGACTACGGCGCGCACAAGATGACGCTGCTGCGCGACGAAGACGCGAGGCGAATCGGTACCGCGACGCTCGCTGCTGGCACAATTGAGTTACCCATCCGCACGACTTCGAGCGGCTTCTGGAGCGGCGAGGTCAGCTTCGACGGGCTTGAGAAACCGGCCAACTTCATCATTGACACGGGCGCTTCCATCTCGGTCGTCTCCGAGGCGCTGGCGGAGCGCGCGGGCTTCGACCGCTATGTGCAGTCGGGCCGCATCAGGGTCTACGGCGCGGCGGGGCTCGCCGAGAACATTCAGACGATTCTGCTGCCGCGCATCGTGCTCGGCTCCTACACGTGGCAGAACGTCTATGCGGCGGTGCTCGACATGGAACCAATCAACGAGACCGCAGGGTTCGAACAGACGGGCATCATCGGCGGCAACGTCCTCGGGCGCTACCGCGTGACGTTCGACTTCCCGCGCGGTCGCGTCCTGCTTGAGCCGCTTGCCGGGGCCGCGCCCGGCGTAGACACGAAGGCCAAGACTCCGGTCGTGACGAGCCAGTCATGAAGCAGAGCATCTATCTCGAAACCTCTGTCGTCGGCGCTTACCTCGACAACGGCGAGCCCTTCCGGCGCGACCTCACCATTCGCTGGTGGGAGCACGAGATGTTGGAGTACCGCCCCGTCGTCTCGCCGCTCGTCGTGCGTGAGCTTGAGCGCGTGCCCGAGCCACATCGCACGGCCTACCTCAAGCTCGTCACCCCGCTCGAACGCGTCGAGTTGACGGACGAAGTAGCCATCCTCGCCGAAGGCTACATCGCGCGCGGCATCTTCCACCGCAAGTACATCGGCGACGCCGTCCACGTCGCGCTTGCTTCGTTACACAAAATAGACTATCTAGTCACATGGAACTTCGGCCACCTCGCGAACGTGCGGCGACAGGCTCGCATACGTCTCTTCAACGCCGCCGCGGGCTTCTTCGTCCCGCAGATCGTGACGCCCGAGTTTCTTGTTTCGGAGATGACAGAGAAGGGGTGAATGGTTAATAGTAAATGCTGAATGGTTGACGGCCGCGACCCATTCAGCATTTACTATTAACCATTCACCATTTACCGTTTATGTATCGCAAGCCGAGATTCCTCGAAGAGCTGCACGCCATCCGCGAAGAGATGTCGCGTGAGGCCGACTATGATGTCGAGTTGTTCGCCGAGATGGTGCGCTCGGGCACGCCGCCGCGCCACGGCCCCGTCCGCCACATCCGCGGCTTTCGCACGCGCGCCCCGCGCGCCGGAGACGCCGGAGACGAAGAGCCGAAGCCCGCGCCGAAGAAGAGGGCATCGAGATAAGTCCGGAGTATGACATCAGTGATGATGAGAGCTATGCTGTCTTGACTCCGGACTCCGTACTTCAGGCTCCGGACTTTTAAAGCTATGGAAGAGACGTTCGAGGCTATCGGGATTGACGTGCCGAGCGAGAAGGACTTCAACCATCTCGCGGAGCGCGCGGGCGATCAGGGCGAGGCGACGCAGCTCTGCCGTCGCGGGGCTGTGCTCCACGGTCGTTGCTGGAAGCTCGGCGAGGGGTTGGAGGTCTGGACGGTGCTCTACGAGTCGGGCACGGGCGAGGTCTTTTACGCCGACTGCCGCCCGGGCTTTCGCGCTCGTTACACGCAGCGCATCAGCCCTTGGGCGCTCACCGAGTATGATGAGGATGGCGAAGCCATCGTTCACGGCTACTACGATGGCTACGAGACCGAGGTGCTCTTCGAGCTACAGAATCTGACCGAGGTCGGCCCCGATGGCTTCCGCGCGCAGGAGCTTCACGTCGGGCTGTGCGGGCTCGCCTATCGCGCGCGCGTCTCGCCGCAGGCGACCGGCGAGACGCGCTGGCAACCGCTCGAAGAGGCCGCGCCCTCGCGCGCCGCGCACGAGAACGATTGGTCTCTCTCGGGCCGCGTCATCTCCTTCAAGCCGCTTCGCAATCCGCTCTCGGGCACCGAGCTTTACTGGGTCTATCTCGACCTCGGCCGCCTGCGGCTCGAAGTGCTTGTCAACAGAAGGGCGCTGCGCGGCGACGCGCTCGCGGTCGGCGCAACCTTCTCGGCAGAGGTCTGGCTGCAAGGCCACGTCCTCGACCGCCGCACCCTTCTCTCGCGCTACGAGGGGCGCGACGCCGCGGCCTCCAAGGCTTCGCTCTGGTCGCATCTCAGGAGAAGGAACTGAATCGGCCCCATCGCCTCAACACCGCTCGACAGAGTGCTGACGGCTGAACGCTGAACGCTTTAACCTGATGCCCGCCCTCAGACGATTCACTCTCGCCGCACTCATCTTCGTTGTCGTCTCGGCCGCCGCGCTCTACTTCTTCAACCGCTACTGGATTCATCGCTTCGACGCGCTGATCGCGCGGCAGTCGAGCGTCTATCGTCTCGACCCCGATCTGGTGTGGAGCATCATCTACGAGGAGACCTACTTCAGCCCTTGGAAGACGGGAGACGCGGGCGAGGTCGGGCTGATGCAGGTGACGCCCGCGGTCGGGCGCGAGTGGGCCGCCGAGACGGGGATGCGCGAACTGGCCGAGCAGATGCGGCGCGACCCCGAACGTGCGCTACGCGACCCCGAGCGCAACATACAGGTCGGCTGCTGGTATCTTGAGAAGATTGCGAAAGACTATCGCGACACGCCCGGTGCTGAGCCGCGCATCGTCGCCGCATACAACGCGGGCCCGAGCCGCGCCGCCGAGTGGAACCGCGTCGCGCCGGGCCAACGACCGCTCACCGCCGAAGAGTTCATCAGCCGCATAGACTTTCCCTCGACCCGCGCCTACGTCACCAACATCCTCGAACGCTACCGGAAGAAGAAGGCGGGCAGCAGGCAGTGACCTATCGTCAACTGCTCGCGGGCCGCGCCGACTTCCGAAGGCTCTGGACGGGGCAGGTCGTCTCGGAGGTCGGCGACTGGCTGAACAACATCGCCGTGCTCGCGCTCGTCATCAAGCTGGCGGGCGCGGGCAGCACGGGGCTGGCGGTCGCGGCTTACGCCATCGCGCGACATCTCCCGCTCTTCATCTTCGGCCCCATCGCAGGCGTCGTCGTTGACCGCGTGAGCCGACGCCGCGTGATGATTGCCGCCGACCTTGCACGCGCGGCGCTGGCGCTCGGCTTCCTTGCGGCGAATCGCTACTCGTCGCTCGTGCTCATCTACGTTGTCGGCGCTTCGCTCTTTTCAGTCTCGGCCTTCTTCAACGCGGCCAAGCGCGCCTCGATCCCGAACCTCGTCGGCTCGACCGAAGAGTTGCTCGCCGCCAACTCGCTCTCGGCCTCGACCACGGCGGCGACCATCGCCGTCGGCTCCGCGCTCGGCGGCGTCATCGCAACCGCCATCGGGCGCGACGCGGTCTTCATTCTCAACGCGCTCACCTTCATCGCTTCGGCGGAGATGATTCGGAGAATCAGGAAGAAGTTGAGCAGCGAGCAGCGAGCAGTGAGCACTAAAGGCAACGCACAACCAACCTCTCAGTCGCCATTAACCACTGAGTCGTCGTCTTCAACTCTTACCGCTCGTCGCTCGCCGCTCAACGCTTACTTCAGTGACTTCCGCGAGGGGCTGCGCTACGTCAAGCGCGACGCAGTGCTCGCGTCGGTCTTCATAGTGGCGGCCGGGTGGGGCTTAGGCAACGGCGCGGCGCGTGCCCTCTATAGCATCTTCGGCGCGAGGCTCGGCGAACGCGTGGCCGTGGGGTGGGGCGCGAGTGTACCGGCAATCACCGAGCGGCCGACGGACTTCGGCATCTCGGTGCTGTTCGTGGCGATGGGCTTAGGCGGTGTGCTCGGCGCACCGCTCGCGCGTCGCTTCAACCGTGGGGCGGTCGAAGGACTCGGCGCGCGCATGGGTCGTTCGCTCGTCTTTGACGGAGCGGGGCTGCTCGTCTTCAGCCTGATGCCGAACCTCTTCGGCGCGGCGGCGGTGCTCGTCGCGCGCGAGATGAACTTCGCCATCTGGTGGACGGCGCAGCAGACGCTTTTGATGAGACGGACAAAGGACGCATTCGCCGGTCGCGTCTTCGCCTCATACGAGACGCTGACGACACTGATGATGGTCGGCTCGATACTCGTCTCGGGCGCGGCGGCCGACCGCGCAGGCATCCGCGCCGTTGCGGCCGGGGGCGGTGGTGTGGTTATCCTCTCGGGGCTGCTCTGGTTCGTACTGAGACGCGGCGACGTGAGGCGAAGGAATGAATTTCAACCGTGAGTTAAAAGCTGCATGACGAAAATTTACTGCGCGCGTTGGGTTCTGCCCATTGTCTCCGAGCCGATTGAGGGCGGCGCTGTCGCCGTCGAGGGGACGCGCATCGCTTCGGTCGGCACGCGCGCCGAAGTAGTTGAAAAGTTCCCTTCGGGCGAGGTTGATGACTTGGGCGAGGCGGCCATCATGCCGGGCTTCGTCAACTGTCACACGCACCTTGAGTTGACGGCGCTGCGCGGCCTCCTCGAACCCGAGGAGGGTGACTTCTTCGCTTGGCTGCGCAAGGTCACTGTCTCGCGCAACGAGAGGATGAGCGCCGGTGACCTCTATGCTTCGGCCGTCTGGGGCGCAATCGAGGCGGCGCGCGCGGGCGTGACGTGCGTCGGCGACGCAAGCGCGTCGGGCGCGACCACGATGCGTGCTCTGCGCGACGCGGGGCTTCGCGCCGTCGTCTTTCAAGAGGCGTTCGGTGTGGACGAGCGCGAGGCCGCCGCACAGTTCGAGAAGGTGCGCGCGCAGGTTGACTCCTTGCGCGGCGTCGAGACGGCGCTCGTCACGTTGGGACTGTCGCCGCACTCGCCCTACACGGTCGCGCCACCGCTTCTACGAATGCTCGCGCAGTTCGCGCTCGACGAACGGGTGCCCTTGATGATGCACGCGGCGGAGTCGGCGGCCGAACAGTCGTTCATGCTCGAAGGCGACGGCTCCTTCGCGGAGAGCTATGCGCGCCGAGGCGTCGTCTTCAACTCGCCGCGCATGACGACCGTGCGTCACCTCGCGCAGTCGGGCGTCCTCGATGCGCGCCCTC
>JAVXWN010000179.1:0-31304 GCA_032230645.1 Acidobacteriota bacterium
ACGCACCTGCGCGATGGCCTGCGGGCCGATGTAGTTGCCGTCGCCGTACTGCGGGCAGGCTTCGAGGCAGCAGCCGCACGTCATGCAGCGCGAGTAGGCGTAACGCTCGGCCACGTCCTCCTGCGACATGCGGGGCCCGGGCCCGAGGTCGTATGTCCCATCTATCTCGACCCAAGCCTTGACGCGCTTGAGGTGATTGAACATCTCCGAGCGGTCAACGACGAGGTCGCGCACGTTTGGGAATTTCGACATCGGCTCAAGCGTGATCGGCTTGTGCGGTTCGAGGTTGTCAACGAGCGCTGAGCACGACTGGCGCGCTCGCCCATTGATGACCATCGTGCAGATGCCGCAGACCTGCTCAAGGCAGTTCATCTCCCAGACGGGAGGCGTCGTCTGTTTCCCGTCGCGCGTGAAGGGATTTTTTCTAATCTCCATCAGGCATGAGATGACGTTGAGATTCGGGCGGTAGGGAATAGCGAACTCCTCCCAACGCGCCTCTGCATCCTGCCGTTCTCGCCGACGTATGCGCAGGACGACCTCGCGCGGCGGGTTCTTCAAGCCTTGATGGTGCTCTTCAGCGTTTGTGTGTGCGCTCATGAATTTAAATCCACCTTGTCATAGACCGCGCTCAGATTCAAAGTGCATTCGACCGATGGCAGCGTGAGCGAACTCTCAAGCCCCTCGGCCGAGGTGTAAGTCCATTTCCCGCCCTCACTCCTGACGTACTGCTCAATGATGGGTCTGTCCTGCGCGACGAGCACGTACTCCTCCAACGAGTCGAGCGTTTGATAAGCATGAAACTTCGCGCCCCGGTCGAAAGCTTCCGTGCTTTCGGACAGAACCTCAATGACGAGCACGGGGTTGAGGATGATGTCTCTTCGGTCATCATGAAACTGCGGCTCGCCGCAGACGACCGACAAGTCGGGGTAGAAAAACTTACGCGAGTCGGGGAGCCTGACCTTCATCTCGCTCGCCAAAACGTCACACCGTCGTCCACGCAACTGAGTAACGAGTTCAGTTGTCAGGTTAGCAACAACCCTGATGTGATCGATTTTCGCTCCGGTCATCGGATACACGCCTCCGTCGAGATACTCGCTTCTGGTTTCAGACAACCTCTCGGCGGCGAGGTATTCGTCGGGCGTCACGCGTGTGACCGTTAGTGTTGACATGGCCTTTACCAAAATTAAAGCCGGGCGCTAGGAGTTTTTTCCTCCTGCGTCTTCGATTGAGTCGCCGCGCTCGCGGCGCGTCTCGACCTCGCCCGAGACGGCGTGGTCAACCTTCTCTTTGTCCTGACCCCAGACAGCGGGGCCAGAGGTGTCGGGCGGCTTCTGCTCCCAGCCGGAAGCGGGCACCTGCGCCGCGCCTTCTTTGGTCGGAGAGTTCTCGGCCTCGCCGCCCGACGCGGCCTTCACCTTGTCCTGCTTGCCCTTCGAGTAGTCGCGCTTGCGCGGCTCGATGAGTCCAACGTCCACCGGCTCCCAAGAGAAGACCGGGCCTTCGCCCGAGAACTCGGCGACGGTCGTCTTGAGAAAGTTCTCGTCGTCGCGATTGGGGAAGTCGGGCTTGTAGTGCGCGCCGCGCGACTCGTTGCGGTTGAGTGCGCCGAGCGTGATGACGCGCGCCAGTTGCAGCATGTTTTGAAGCTGGCGCGCGTGCGGGAGCGCGTGCGTCGCCCACATGTTCGAGTCGTTCAAAGAGATGTGATGATAGCGGTCTATCAACTCAAGCAGCTTCTCGTCGGTCGCCTTCAGCTTGTCGTTGTAGCGAACGACCGTCACGTTGTCCGTCATCCACTTGCCCATCTCGTCGTGGATGACGTACTGGTTCTCCGAGCCCGACTGCTTGAGCAGCCCGTCGTTGATCTCCTGCTGCCGCTTCAACTCGTCGTCATAAATCCGTGAGCCGTCCGCTCCGTTGCGCTCGACGTTCTTGGCAAACTCTATTGCCGCGGGCGCGGCGATGAAGCCGCCGTAGACGCAACTGACGAGCGAGTTCGCGCCCAGACGGTTCGCGCCGTGAATCGAGTAGTCGCACTCTCCGGCGGCGAGCAGTCCCGGAATGTTCGTCCGCTGCTCGAAGTCAACCCAGAGGCCGCCCATCGAATAATGTACGCCGGGGAAGATGCGCATCGGGACGTGTCGCGGGTCGTCGCCGACGAACATCTCGTAGATTTCAAGAATGGCTCCGAGCTTGCGGTCTAAGGTCTCGGCGGGGATGTGCGTCAGGTCGAGATAGACCTGACTCTCGCCGTAGACGCCGTAGCCATCCAGACAGACTTGAAAAATTTCGCGCGTCGCGATGTCGCGCGGAACGAGATTGCCGTAGGCCGGATACTTCTCTTCGAGGAAGTACCAGCGCTCGCCCTCGGGGATGGAAGAGGGGCCGCGCTTGTCGCCCTTCGCTTTGGGAACCCACACGCGCCCGCCCTCGCCGCGTGCCGACTCGCTCATCAAGCGCAGCTTGTCTTCGCCCGGAATCGAGGTCGGGTGAACCTGTATGAACTCGCCGTTGGCGTAGCGCGCGCCCTGCTGGTAGCAGGCCGCGACGGCCGAGCCCGTGCAGACCATCGAGTTCGTAGACTTGCCGAAGATGAGTCCGGGGCCGCCCGTCGCCATGATGACAGCATCGGCGGGAAAGGCTTTCAACTCAAGCGTCGAACGCTCCATCGCAACCAACCCACGGCAGACACCGTGACCGTCGAGGATGAGCGACAACATCTCCCAGTGCTCGTACTTCTTGACACGCCCTTCGGCCTCGTGGCGGCGCACCTGCTCGTCCAGAGCATAGAGGAGTTGCTGACCCGTCGAGGCTCCGGCGAAGGCCGTGCGGTGATGGAGCGTGCCGCCGAAGCGTCGGAAGTCGAGCAGTCCCTCGGTCGTGCGCGAGAAGGGAACGCCCATGCGGTCGAAGAGGTAGATGATCGAAGGGGCCATCTCGCACATCGCCTTGACGGGCGGCTGGTTGGCGAGAAAGTCGCCGCCGTAGACCGTGTCGTCGAAATGCTTGAAGGGCGAATCGCCCTCGCCCTTGGTGTTGACCGCGCCGTTGATGCCGCCCTGCGCGCAGACCGAGTGAGAGCGTTTGACGGGCACGACCGAGAAGAGGTCTACCGCGTGTCCCGCTTCGGCTATCTTCATCGCCGCCGCGAGTCCAGCGAGCCCGCCGCCGACAATCGCCACGCGTATCTGGTTGTTTGCCATGTCAGTAAAGTATCCCTCCGAGCAGTCCGCCGGGGCGAATGAAGGCGACCTCCGCGTTGATGCCGACGGCGAGGAGCAGGAGCCCGATGGCGATGCAGGCGTAGCCCGTCAGACGTTGCGCGCGCTCGCCGATGACGATGCCCCAGTCAACCGCAAAGAGCCAGATGCCGTTCGCAAGATGCCACACGGTGGCCGTGATGCCGATAAGGTAGACGATGAAGATGATGGTGTTCGAGAACTCGCGGCTCACGATGTCGTAGCCTTGAGCCGGGTGTTCGGCAACCGACAACTCGTTGAGTCCCGGAATGAGTCCGAAGCGGAAGTTGAGCACGTGAAAAAAGATGAAGAAGAAGAGAATCATCCCCGTCACGCGCTGGATGGTGTAGAACCAGTTGCGCGGATACGGGTAGGCCAGATTGTTCGGCCGCGCCTCCCACGTGATGAACAGTCCGTAGACCGCATGGTAGATGAGCGGGATGAAGATGCCCCCGATCTCGACGAAGATGACGTAAGGGATTGACTGAAGGTCTTTGACCGCGTTGTTGAAATCACCCGCCCCGGTCATCGCCTTTGAATTGGTGTAGAAGTGCTCCAGCAGGAAGAAGCCGAGCGGGATGATACCCGTCAACTGGTGGAGCTTGCGAAACAAAAACGTACTGCTCAGACGGACGGCCATGTCAGAAGTGCCTCTCCTTCGCAGTGTACGCCGCAAGGCCCATGCGTGCGTGCCGTTCGCCCCGTGCAGGGGCGCGGCGCGATGCGCGGCGCTTGAAAGTTAAAGTCTGGTTGGACGGCCATGATTATAACGACGCGGTGCGGAAAAGCAATCGCCCGCCGCCGCTTCAACTAACGAGCGAGCCACAGCCACAAGACCGCGAGCAGCGCGAGCAAGGGGATGAGCACGGCGGCGCACGACGCCGCATAAGTCAGAAGGCTGATGGCAGCCCACGCTGCGAACGCTCGCTTGTCGCTCTGAGTCGGCTGCGCCGCGCCGTCCTCATCCAGATGGAGCCTGCGGCGCACCTCGCCGACGCGGCGCGAGAGGATTGATTCGTTCCACACATCGCCATAGAGGTTCGCGCTTCGCCGTCCACGCAGAAAGGCTCGATAGACGCTGCGCGGAAAGACAATCAGCCCGCAGCCGAAGCCGAGCAGGTCGAGAAGCCACCCTTCCCAGTACGGGCCGACGCCGGTTGCGACCTCCCACGCGCCGATCTCGAACTCGCCGCGCCACGTCGTCGGATACTCTGTCAGGACGTGGTGCAGGTCATGGAACCTGACTGCGCGGCGTCGCCCCTCGGTGTTGGGAAAAGCCAGCGGGATGCGCCCCAGCTTCAACTTCACCCAAGCCTCGTCGTAGCCGCCGTCCGCGCCGAGGTTGCCCGACGCGAAGAGCCGCGAGCGCGCCTCGCCGAGCGTCAACTCGGGCGCGAATGTCACCCTGTTTCGCCTCGCCGCCTGTATCTGTTGCATCGGCATTTTGCTTACTCCGATGTGCTCAGTTTAGTTCAGACGGAATATAAGATAAAATGAAAAATATAAGGCAAGCATCTGAGAGGTACTTATAACAGTTGTGCAGATCGAAACTCTCAAAATCTTCTGTGATCTGGTCGAGACGCGCAGCTTCTCGCAGGCTGCCGAGCGCAACTTCGTCACGCAGTCGGCCGTGAGTCAGCAGGTGCGCGGACTTGAAAGCAGGTTCAAGCGACGTTTGTTGGAACGCGTGCGCGGCCGTCGCGACCTGCATCTGACGCAGGCGGGCGAGGCTTTCTTTGAGGCCAGCCGCGAGGTCTTGCAGGCATACGCGCATCTGGAAGAGAACATGCGTCAACTCTCTGGCACCGTAGGCGGGACGGTGCGCGTGGCAACCGTCTACAGCGTCGGCCTGCACGAACTGCCGCCCGTCGTGCGCGAGTTCATGGCGCTCTACCCGCGCGCCAAGATTGACCTCGAATACAGCCGCACCACGCGCGTCGTGCGCGACGTTCTGAGCGGCGCGGTTGATATAGGCGTCGTTGCATACCCGGAGAAGCGGCGCGGCCTCGAAGTCGTCCCGCTGGGTGGCGACCGTCTCGTCTTCATCTGTCGTCCCGAGCATTCGTTCGCACGGCGAAAGAAGCTGCGTGCGTCAGACTTGCAGGGGCAGAGCTTCGTTCACTTCGAGCGCGACATCCCGACGCGGCGCGCGACCGACCGCATCCTGCGAGCGCACGGCGTCTCAGTCGTTCGCGCCGCCGAGTTCGATAACATCGAGACGATCAAGCGCGCGGTCGAAGTCGGTTTGGGAGTCGCAATCGTCCCGCGCCCCTCTGTGCTTGACGAGCGGCGCTCGGGGCAGCTTGCGGTCATCCCGCTCGCCGAAGCGGAGTGGGAACGCACGGTCGGCGTCGTCTATCGCAGCGACCGCGTCCTCGGCACAGCGGCGCGCAAGCTCGTCGAGTTGCTACAGCGTCACGACGAAGCGGGCGTTGACGGCGACAAAGGCGGCAAGCGTCTGAAGACCAAAAAGGCGGACGGCGCAAAGGCGTGAGAAGGATTCTGGTGATAGGCTCGGGCGGCTCGGGCAAGTCCGCCTTTGCACGCCGTCTCGGTGCCCGCCTGCGGATTGAAGTCTTACATCTCGACAAGGCGTACTGGAGGCCGGGCTGGGTCGAAACGCCGAAGGACGAATGGAGGCGGAAGGTTGGGGAACTGGCATGCGGCGAGGCGTGGGTCATGGATGGAAACTACGGCGGCACGCTCGACTTGAGGCTCGCGGCGTGCGACACCGTTATCTTCCTCGACCTGCCGCGCACAGTCTGTCTCTGGCGCGTGATTAAGCGCCGGTTGATGTACCGTCAGTCGTCGCGGCCCGACATGGCCGAGGGTTGTCGCGAGAGGTTCGACTTGAAGTTTCTCTACTGGGTCTGGAGCTATTCTTCGAGCAGGAGGCCGAAGATACTCGCATTACTTGATGAGCATTCTCGCGACAAGCGCATCGTTCGCCTGCGCTCGCGCGCGGAGGTGGAGAGATTTCTAGACGGTCTGTCGTTGGAAGTATGAGGGAGGTCTGCGGCGCTGTCTGAAGAGTTAACGCAAATGTCCGTGACGAGGCTCGCCGGGTTGATACGCGCTCGCGCCGTCTCGCCGGTTGAGGTGGTCGAGGCGCACCTTCGTCGCATCGAGAGCGTGAACCCGCGTCTCAACGCCGTCGTGACGCTTGCGCCTGACGCGCTCGAAGTCGCGCGGGGGGCCGAAGCGGGGGTCATGCGCGGCGAGGCGTTGGGCTCGCTACACGGCGTGCCCTTGACGGTGAAGGACACGATTGACGTGCGGGGCATGCGCGCAACCTGTGGCTCGCCGATGCGCGCCGACTATGTGCCTGAAGCGGACGCGCCTGCGGTCGCGCGCATGCGCGCGGCGGGTGCGATTATATTAGGCAAGACGAACTGCCCCGAATTCGCGCTCGACTACACTTCGGAGAATCCGGTCTTCGGTCGCACGAACAATCCTCACGACCTCGAACGCACGCCCGGCGGTTCGAGCGGCGGTTGCGCGGCGGCGGTCGCGGCCTGCATGACGGCGGCGAGCTTGGGAAGTGACCTCGCGGGCTCTGTACGCATCCCCGCGCACTTCTGCGGCGTGGCCGCTCTGAAGCCAACGGCACGTCGCATACCCGGTGAAGGGCACACGCCGCCGCTCGCGGGGCTTCACTCGCTCGGCGCGAGCCTCGGCCCACTCGCGCGCGAGGTCAAAGACCTGCGGCTACTCTTTCAAGTGCTGGCGAGCATCGCCGACGCCTCTACCGTTCTTGACGACAAGGCTTCCGATGTTGATGACGTGGACGTATCCGCGGAAAGTTTGAAGCGACTGCGCGTGGCTTGGTATGCGGACGATGGCGCGGTGCCCGTTTCGGAAGAGACGCGCGGTGCGGTGAGAGATGCGGCGCACGCGTTGAAAGACGCGGGGCTATCGGTGGTTGAAGAGGTGCCGCCCGGCGTCGGTGGCGCGACCGAGCTTTGGCTCTCACTCTTCGAGTATGCGACGCAGCGTTTCGTGCGCAGGGCATATGAGGGCAGGGAGGACGAGGCCGGGCGCGCGGCGCGTGTCATCTTGGAGCGCGCGAAACGTTGGGGCGAGCCCGCGTTTGAACGAGTGCTCACGGCTTGGGATGAGCGCGACCGCGTGCGCGCATCGCTCTTGGGTTGGATGGAGCACACGCCCATCTTCATCGCGCCCGTTGGCGCCGTGCCCGCTTTTCTTCATCAAGAGTACGGGCGGGTCGAGTTTGAAGGTCACGCCCTCTCGACGTTTCGAGCCTTCTCAGACTCGCATGCGGCCAACGTCTTCGACCTGCCCGCCGTGTGCGTGCCCGCGAGACGAACAAGTGCTCGACTACCCATCGGGGTGCAGATAGTCGGTCGGCCGTTTGAAGAGGAGCGCGTGCTCGCCGCCGCGCGCATCATCGAGCGTGCGCTCGGCGGATGGCAGCGGCCGCCCGCAGAGTCCCTTCCAAATGCGAACCCTAATCCGTTATAGTCTCGCCGAACGAGAATAGAACCAAGCGCGCGGGCGAGTGTCACGCGCCGCCGGAGGTCTTATGGAAATTGGTGTCCTTGTCTTCTTCATGTTCCTTGCGCTGGCCGCGCTCATCATCGCCGCCAAGACGATCAAGATCGTGCCGCAGTCAACTGTCCTTCTCGTCGAGAGGTTAGGGCGATTCAACCGCCTCGCGGCGAGCGGCCTCAACGTCCTCGTCCCTTTTCTGGACAAGCCTCGCGCCTTCTACTGGACGAACGTCAGGCCCGGTCTCACTTCGATTGACCTGCGCGAGCAGTACATAGACTTGCCGCCGCAGCCCGTCATTACGCGCGACAACGTGACCATTCACGTTGACTCGGTTGTCTATTGGCAGATTACCGACCCCATTCGTGCTGTATACGAGGTCGCAGACCTCACCGGTGCTATCGTGCAGTTGACCATCACAGGCATGCGCGCCGTGATCGGCGACATGGACTTGGATCACACGCTCTCGCAGCGCGACCAGATCAACGCGAAGCTGCGCATCGGGTTGGACGAAGCGACCGATAAGTGGGGCGTGAAGGTGACGCGCGTTGACGTGAAGAACATCAACCCGCCCGAAGACGTGCGTGTCACGATGGAGAAGCAGATGACCGCCGAGCGCACGCGTCGCGCGCTCGTCCTTCAAGCCGAGGGCGACAAGCAGGCCGCTATCACCCGCGCCGAAGGCGAGAAGCAGGCGGCCGTGACGCGCGCCGAAGGGCAGAAGCAGTCGGCCATCCTCGCCGCCGAGGGTGCGGCGCAGGCCCGACTCCGCAACGCGGAAGCCGAGGCAGAGGCCATCGCGCAGGTCGCGCGCGTCATGCTCGACCACGGCAACCCCGCGCAGTACCTCATCACGCAGCGTTACATCGAGAGCTTGAAAGAGATGTCGCTCGGCCAAAACTCAAAGGTCATCTTCATGCCGGTCGAGACCTCGGCCATGCTTTCGAGCGTCGGCGTCATCAAAGAGATGTTCGCGGAGACGGGCGAGAAGCGAAAGGATGAAGGCGCGCAGCAGTTGCCGCCCGGCCGCCAGCGCCAGTTGCCGAACGGTTGAAGAAGAGTCGGGAGCGAGTTGAGCGTAACTCGATAGGCAATTCACCACCGCAGACACGGAGGCACGGCTTTATACTTAGCTGTGCCTCCGTGTCTCTGTGTTGAACTCTCGCTTACTCAAAAACGAATGTCGTGAGAGCGGCGTGTAGCGCGAGCCACCGGGGCCGAGTTCGCTTCGCATCATAACGAACTCCGAAACGTCGAAGGCGTGCGGGCCAAAAGGCGTCTGCCGGTGGGCTTCGGAAAGCGCGCTCGCGTCGTGCGGCGTGCGCAGACGCGCAAGTGTCAGGTGAGGCTTAAAGGATTTCGGCTCGCGCTCGAAGCCGAGGGCCGCGCATTCGTCTTCGAGGCGACGTTGCAGGAGCGCGAGCTGCCCCGAGTCGTCGTGAACGCCGAGCCAGAGCACGCGCGCCGCGCCGCGTGGCGGAAACACGCCTGCCGACTCGATTGACAGACGGAAGGGCGCGAGCCCTGCCGCCGCTACTGAGGCTGCGCGCGAAAGAGACTCGACACGCGACGCCTCGACCTCGCCCATGAACTTGAGCGTGAGATGAAGGTTCGCGGGTCGCGGCCAACTCACGCGCACGCCGGGAAAGTCACGCCGCAGGCGCGCGACGTGTGAGGCTGCGGCGTCGCGGACTTCATCCGGCAACTCCAACGCGAAGAAGAGTCGAATACTTTCGCCCTGCCCGCGTCCCTCGGCATCAACCCGATTCATCTCGTCGTAACTCATCCGACGCCGGGCCTTATTCCTTCCCCCAAGCTAGCCCGAGCCAGAGGTCTGTCATCGCCGGGTCATTCAGATAGATGGTGTATGTCCCGATGGGAGTGGGCGGCGGCACGTTCTTCAGTCTGCCTGCCCTGAGATTGCCGAGCGAGGCATCGGGGACGAGTGTATCTTTCGGCCCCGAGCCGTCGGATGTAGTGGTGATCTCGACGGCGGCTTTCGTCGTCCTCGCATACACGTCCGTCCACTTTATCGCTTCAAGATTGCCCCTGCTCCAGAACGGGTAGTGCTCTTCGCGAAAGTTGAGCATGAGCGGCGAACGGAGTTGTGGGTTGTTCGACGCGCTCGCGCTCTTGAATTTCGCCCACTCGCCGGGAAACTCGTGCCGCACCGAGAACAGGCGCACTGAGCCTACGGCCCGGGCCTCTTCGATGCCGGTCTTGAGATTGACGGTCGCGGCGTTTCGTAGAGCGACGCCGCCCTCGCGCGCCGTGTATCGCATGTGAATGATAACGTCGCTGATCGTGTCGTAGTTGAACTGGCGCACGACGGCGGGCAACTCCAACTGCCATTCGCTGACCGCGCCCGAACCCTCGAATGGCAGATACCTCTCGTCGCGCAGATTCGTCTCGAACAGCCCGCCGTCGTTCTGCCCCGTGCTGGTGACGATTGATTGAAGGCTCCCGAAGTGGTCGCTGAAGCGCGCATCGTCCGCGCCGTCGCGCGCGTAGCCGTCGTCGCCGACCAGAGAGCTTCGCCTGATGGAACTCTTCAACAGGGTCAGCGTGCAGTTGACGCTCGAATAGGGCCCGCCCACGCTCGGGATGCTCAGAGAGACCGTCTTGATGCGCCGGAAGTAGTGGCCGGGGCAGTCGAGGTCGAAGAGTTCTTCCGGCAGAAAGACCGTGCAGCGGCCGAGCGTGCGCAATTGCAATAACGCTTTCGGATTGAGTTGAAGCAGGCTCACGTGCCGCGTCAATTCGTATTCGCGCTGGTTGAGGTCGTGATAGGCCATCTCCATGCGCTTGATGTCGAGGTGCAGTTTCTCACCGGCCAGCAAACCCTCCTTCCCCGAAAGGTAGCCGAACTGTAGAAAGCTCAAAGACGGGTCGCCCAGTTCGTGTTGCAGCGCGCGCTCGGCCTTCTTCGCAACGTCGAAGGCGAACTGGAAGCACTGGCTGTAGAGACCTTTCACTTCACGACGCAGCCAAGTGTAGAACGCACGGTTAGCAGTCTTGCCGTTCTTCTCTTCGGTCAGAAACCGCTCGACCTCTTCGGCCTGACGAATCTGCTGCTGGTGATTAGTCCACTCTCGCTCGGAGATGGCCTCGCGAATCTGCGCGGCGCGCAGTTGTTTGAAAAGCTGCGTGATCTCCTTTGCGGCGAGATTGCTTTGCAGCGTCCATTCCTGTTCACGTCGCGAGTATGAGCCGATCTTCGAGGTCTTGTTGGCTTGAAAAGTGAACTGGTCGGCGCTGCCGCGCTCGCTCATTGCCATCATGGAGAACATCTTGGAGAGGAACATCCCGCCGAACTTGACGGCCGCGCCCGCGCCCATCGGCTGCGCCTGCGCGCCGAACTCGGGGATGAGGGCCATGTCGGAACTGATTAACTCGTCCATGAGCGCCGAGTTCTGTTTGTCGCGCGCCTGTTGCAGCAGTTCGAGTTCTCTGACTTCGTAGGAGCTGACCTTCTTGCCGTCGGTGATGCCCTTCGTATCGTGGGTGATGTCAATCTCGATGTCGCGCGGCTCAAGCTCGGGCTCGCCCTGCTTGAGCTTCAACTTGTAGAGATTGTCTTTATCGAGTTCGTCAAGCTCGGGGATTTTGATTTCGCTCTCCTCTTTGCCGAGCAGACGCTCGTAATAGGTGAAGCGTTGTGCGGCGTTGATGAGCGTCTGCTCAAGCCCCTGACGTGCTTTGACGGCCTCCTGCAACTGCGCGTACCTGACCGCCTCGACGAGGCTGAGGATGATTCGCTCGTGACGTGCGCGTAGCAGTGCGAGGGCTTCGTTGTCCTCCTTTTCGATGGCGGAGAGCAGGTTGCTTCCTAGAGACTTCACCTCCTGAGCTATCTCGGCGGCCTTTTGCAGCAGCGGCATGAACCGGACGAGAGGCAGCGGTTGATTGAGTCCGCCGACGACGGCCGACACGTCGAGCCCGGAGGCGACGGCTCGCGCCAGCAGAGCCGGATCAATCGGTGGCTCGAAGAGAGGAAGCTGCCGGAAGATGCCCTGAAGGTTGAGGCTGTTGCGAATCTTGAACAGGCGGTCGGCAACCGTATCCCAGTAGCCGAGCAGTTTGTCGTTGCGCGGGATGCAGAAGTAGAGCGCGTTGCCGATGCTGCGCACGGCGCTCAGTTGGCCGTCGTCGGACGCGTTGTTGGGAGACGGAGAGAGGTCGAACGGGATGTCGCCTTCAAACTCGACGAGGGCGTTGCCGAACGCATCGAGGTCGTTTTTGAAATTGGCGTAAGTTTGCGGGCGCACCGAGCCCTTCTTCGGGACTGCCTGTGGCCGCGGCCCCAGAATGTTCGCCGCGAGCACGTAAAGCTGTTCGGCTTCGTTGATGGCTTCGCCCGTGTCCTGTCGAAAAAGGTCGTCGCCCCACGCGATGAGGTTATCGAGATAGGCCATCACGGTCTTGAACATGTAAGCCGTCTGCCGGTAGCGCGCCACGACGTGAGGACGAAACGGCGCGTCTTTCCAAGCGTGTATGTTGTTGATGGTGTCCTGTTGCAAAGCGGGGTCTGCGCCCGTGGCGAGGTTGACGAGAATCTCCTCGATCATCTTCACGTCGGTGAACTGGAACGGCTTCACCTTCCAGAAACGTTCGGGCGTCGGCTCCTGACTGTTGTCGGTCGGGTCAAAGACGTAATGGAACCAACGCAGCGCGTCCTCGAAGCGCCGGTTCTTACTCAGATGGATGGCGATGGTAAACGGCACGTGATAGAAAAGCTCCCAGTTGTAAACCGAGTAAGCGCCGCCCGACGTGAAGTCAATATCCTTCACGGGGTAAGGCTTCGTCACCATCTTCGACGGGTCGTATTTCGCGGCGGAGAAAAGCTCGTCGTAGAGAACCGGCTTGGGCTTCCCACCGGGCAGAGTCACAAACGTCCCGTCACTCTTCTTCATGTATTCCGTGTCGGTTGCCTGAAGCCCCGCGACAGACTTCTCTATCAACCGCCTGACGAGATTCGGGACGTAAGGGTGAAAGTGTGTGGAGAAGAGATAACTGAGCGTCCGCTGCCGCGTGGTGATCTCTTTGCCGAAGGAGGGATTGGCCTCCAACTCAAACGAGACCGCCGGGCTCAGGCCAAGCTGCTCGTCGTAGTAACCGTGAAATGGTTTGCCCATGACCGGGGTATCCTCCGTTAACCGCCTATCGAATCTAAGTTGTCGTTATTTCGCCAAAGCCCCGACTAAGGGAGCGCCTTGCTGCCTGCGTTGATACTCTTCAAAGCGACTGAGCCAAGCCCGCCTCCATCAATCATCGTGGGCCGCATGCCGCCGTTCGTGAACAGGCTGAAAGAGGTCATGGACATGCCGGGCAGTTGTTGGACGTTGACGCCTCCACCCACGCCGACCCACGCCCCGTCGAATTGAAGAAGGGTCTGCGGAATCGTGAGCCAGTCGCCGCCGCTCTCAAGCCCGAAACGCGCCAGAGGGTCGAACTCGACCGGCCCACCCGGATCGAGCCACAAGGGGACTCCGACCGTGATGGGTACGTTGATTACGGGGTCGGGCACCGCGACCTTCACGATCCAGTCTTCCCACTCAACGAAGGTCTGCTCGGTGAGCGTCGGCTCGACGAAGAACGTGTGTTGGCGATCCTGAAAGAAGAAGGGGTTGACCAGTGGGCCGAACTCCGGCGTGACAAAGACGGGCAGGTTGCCGGGCGCGATGATGGAAAAGTCTTCGGCCTTGCGCAGAATCTCTTTGGACACTTTGGGATTGGCCTGCGGGACGCCGCCTTCCTCTACGAAGGTTTCCACGAAGCTGACTTCGAGCGAGTTGTCGCCGACGTAGTGGTTTGCCTCCGCGTGGTCTTTCGTATACGGGATGTCGAAGGGCTGCGTCGGGTCTCTGGTCACGACCTTTGGCGCGCTGTGTTTATTGACAACGCGGAAGGCCGTTTTCATCTGGTTGTTGCCCGTGAACTGAACCTCGCCCGCGTACTCCTGCATGTTGACTTCGCCCGAGAGTTGAATCCTGACGGCGCTCTCTTCACCGTCTTTGTCATACTCCTTGACGGCGAAGATGAAGACATCGCGCTTATGAAAATCAAGCGAGACATCCACCGTAATCGGCTTACTGAAGCCGCTCGTCTCACGCGTCGTCCATTGTCCCTGAAAGTATTCGCTCCAACTCAACTGCACATCCACCTGACGGGCGGGAGCCGTGGGCACTTGGATGTTCTGCATGTCGAGCTTTATCGGGTCTCCGCTGGTGTTCAGTTTCGCCTTCTCGATGAACGTCACCCAGAAGAGGTGAAGCCGCTGCCGCCAGATGACCGCGACGATGTGGTCGCCGTCTATCTCGACGGGCACGGGCTCCCACGGCGTCCACATGCGGTACTGGTAACGGCGATAGAAGTATCTGTGCGGCACGCTGTAGGTGCGACCGATGACGTGTACCGTGTTTGATGCAGGGTCAAGCGGCTTCTCCTCCGTATACATCGCGACGATGTCGAGACGCGCGAGTTCTTCGAGCTTCTTGAGATAGTTGAAGAAAGCATCTTCGGCAAGGTCGTTTGAAACGTCGCCTTCGAGCAGGTTGCTTTCCAACTCCTGAAACAGATGCGTCTTATCGTCGCGAAACTCGGGCTCAAGCCAGTTCTCGGGGAACAGGAATATCTTCCGGTTCGCTTCCCACACCCTATATCGCTTCATCCATTCCCAGTGGGTCGAGTTGATGGCCGAAGGGTCAACCTGTAGCTCAAGATTCAGAAGCGCGCGCTGGATGAAACTCTGCACGGACGAGATTGCCAGCCGCAGCCGCGAGGTTTGAACGACCGGCTCCATCGCGGGGTCAATGAGGAAGAACTCGAAGAGTTCTTCGACACGCTCGAAGCCGTTGCGGTGCATGATGTGTGCGACGAGCGCGTCACGCTGGCGTTGACGAAGCTTGTCGAAGATGGGCTGGGCGATTCTTTGCCAGTTCTCGGGCTCGTACCGCGCTTTGACCGTGTTGCGCAAGTCGCTTGCGATGGCGAACCTTTCATCCTGCGTCTTCGCGGGGCTGATGATTCCGGTGGAACGGATGACGGCGCTGACCGTAACGCCGAGCGTCTCGACCGCTTGCAGCGCATCCCACAGCCGCCGTATGCCTTTCTCCTGCGCGAACCCGACGGACTCGACGTGAAGCTTGTCGCCAACGGTCGTCGCCGTAGCGTTGAAGCCGAGGCTGTCGGCCGCCTCGCGAATGACGTTGAACTCGCGGCGTGTGAGGTCGGCAATCCGCTCGCAGAGGTCATCGATCATTGCATCCTGCGCCGCACTCGCGTCGGTCGTCGCCACGGGATAGATGTGACGAGCGTTTTCAAAGACGCCTATCAGGTCGTCGGTTCCCCCGGCGACTTCGAGTTTCAGACGTGTGTATTCGACGAGGCGCAGGAAGTAGCCGAACAGAGAGTTTGCGAGCGCGGGCGTTGCGTCTGCTTCGCGCGTGGGGAACTTGTTCATGCTGACCCCGTCGAAGTCAGCCGTATGCGTCAGGACGTGGCGCACCTCGCGCGCGGTCAGTCCGAGACTCTCGGAGAGAGAGAGAGACTTTGACAGCAAGACCTGTGCGCGTCGCACGCGCTCGACCGCTTCCGAAGGATGCAGGCCGAGTCGCGCAAGCGAGCCTTTCGGCAGGTTCTCACCCTGAACGAGAAGCGTCGCATCGCCGCCGTTCAGGTTGTTCGCGCTGAATGTGAAAGCATATGAGATGCCCGGCTTGAGTTCGACGAAAGCACTGCTCTCGGCATCGTCGTTGGCGGCCTTGACTTGCAGGAGCGGGTCGGGCAGGTGCGCGAAACGTAATTCGACTTCCGCATCCTGCTTCGACGATAAAGCGAACAGGCGATAAGGGCCCGCAGACGGAACCTCTACGTAGCCTTCAAAGCGCGCGCTGTTTGTGCCCGATGGCTTGTCGGCCGTGTCAGGGGTCGAGACGGGGCGTGTCTCAAGCGGAGCGCCCGAGCAGTCGGTCGAAGCGAAAAACGCCGCCGACACGCCGTGGTCGCTCGCGGTCACGAACGCATCCATGAGCGTGGCATCGTGCCCCGTGGAGTCTACGAGAAGAGAAGCGTCGGTCAAGAGTGCTTCGGCGAGGTCGCGGTCTGCGCCGAGCGTCGCCGCCACTATCTCGACAACGAGTTGACGCGTGAGCTTGCGAATGACGAAAGGAGAGACCGCCCGTCCGAGTCTCGCCAGCGAATCTTCATTCGCATCGCCAAGCGCGGGAAGCTCCGCGAACAGCGAATCAAAGTCGCTCGACGCGAGGAGCCCGGCGCGCAGTTGTTGGACGAGAGCTTGCGTTTGAATCTGAACCGCGTCGAGCAGGCTCGACAGAGCAGCGGACGGATTGGCTGTCGTCAGTTGCGTCTTCTTCGCGTCGGAGAGCAAGCCTTGAAGAGTGAGGCTCTGTCTTCTGCCGCGCGGGCCGCTCCAATCGTTGCCGTCCACGGGCTCGACGTTCGTGTTCGCCTGCACGGCGACCCAGACAGCGCCGCCAAAGCTGACCGCACCATCCGCTTGATACGTGGTCGCGCTGTCCCACGCCGGGGCGTCATCATAAGCGACGCGGATACGGGGCCCGAATCCGTCGGGGTTGAGCTTGTCCGCGAGGAGCACATCCGTCTCGACAGCGGTGAACTCAAGCGCGGCGACCGACATCGCCAGCGAGGCGCTGATGAGTGCTTCGGCCTCGCTCCTGCCCTGCGCCTGTACCGCGTCCAGCAACTCAGAGAGGACTGGCGAATTGATAGAGCCGTTGAGAAGGTTCTTCTTCGCGTCGAGCAGCAGGCCGCGCCATGTGAGACGCTGGATGTTGCGCGTCTCGTCAAAGGCGACACGCACCGAGGGCTCGTCGGCAAGCGCCTCGGGGTCGAGCTTGTCGGCGGGCTGAACATTCTCAAGAGACGTGTGGTACTCGGTCGTGTCTATCAGCGCCGCGACAACGGATTCTATCCGCCTCCCCAGAGACGTGAACGAGAGCGTCTGAGCCGCGTCGAGCAGGTCGGAGAGCAACTGCGAGGGGTTCTCATTTGTGAGCCGCAACTTTACGGCGTCGAGCAGCAGCCCGCGACTCGTGAGCCGCTGGCGTTGCAGCACGTCGTCGTAACCGGCACGCATGCCGGGCTCGCTCGCGAGAATTTTCGGGTCGAGCCTTTGAGCAGGCGGGACGTTCTCTTGTATCGCCTCGGCTTCGGCGGTGTCGTTGATGGCCCCGACGAAGGCGGCAAGAGTTTCGGGCGTCAACACGAGCGCGAGCCTCTGCCTGAGCAGGTCGTCCGTGAGGCTCGCCGCAACAGCCTGTTCGTCTCGCATGCGGCTGAGTGCGGCCGCAAGGCTTCTCACCAGTGCGAGCAACGTATCGGGGTCAAAGCGATACTTGCCGACGGGGTCGAAGCGTTGGCGAAAGAGATAGTCGAGGTCTTCGACGTGCAGGCCGCTCTCCTTCAACGTCGCCGCGACATTGACGAAGCGCAGCGTTTGAGTGAAAGGATAATCCTCTTCGAGCGTGGTCAACGGCGAGGCGTTGAGCGGCTTGAAGGGGTCGAGCCCCGAGAGCGCCTTGAGAGTTATCAACTCGGCAACGGAAATCTTGAGCGCCTTCGCAAGTAGGCCGTAGCGGTAGAGCAGCGAGACGTTCTCAAGCGAAAGAGCGGCTGCGTCGAGCGCGTCGCCCGCGTCCGCCAGAATGCTTGCGATGTCGTTGGCCGTCAAACTCAACGCGGCTTGTAGCGCAAGCAGGTGGTCTTTGATGAGAATGCCGCTTTGCGAAAGATAATCGCCGAGCGGGTCGTCGAACACGTCGTCCTGCTTGAGAACGCTGCGCGTGAGGAAAAGCTGTGCGTAGAGCGGCGCGCTTCCGGTCGTCGGCAGGTTCGACCAGAGCGTCAGAAGCTTCACGCGCCTGTTCGCTCCGACCTTCACTCTTTCGTCGAGCCACTTGAAGTGCGCCGTGTAGACCAGCGCGGTCTTGAATGCTTCACCAAGCCCTTCGGCCGTGAGCGGCTGTGAAGCGGCGGGCAGGAAAGCACGCAGCGCGCGGTCAATCTCCTCAATCGTCCAGCCGAGTTTTTTCCAGAGGCGTGTGAAGAGGTTGATCTTTATCAGCGCCAGCGCGTCAACGGCCGTGCCGTCGGCGTAGCCGAGCGTGGTCGCCTCGAAATCGCAGCCGGTGTCGGGGTCTGCGAGCACGAGAACTTCGTCAAAGAGGTTGCCCTGCCACGCCTCGTCGAGCCACGCGGCGGCATCGAACGAGGGGAAGGTGATTGCCAGAGCATCGAGGCGTTGTTGAAACGCCTTGAGTTCCGCGAGCAGCCCGAGTTGCTGTTGCGTCAGTGATGACTCGTCCGCCGAGAGAAGCCCCTCGTTGGTCTTGTAGCGAAACACGTCTTCGACTTCCACGCCGAGCTTGCGGAGTACGACCAGCGTCTCCAAACGCGGGTTGACGAAGCCCGCGCGCACCAAGTCAATCAACTGCTTGTAGCTCAGACCCAAACACCGCGCGAGTGTCTTGGCCGACGCGAGCGCGGTGAGCGCGTCCTGTTGATTCTCGGTCGCGGTCTTCGCCGGGTCGTCGAACCCGTAAAGCAGATGCCAGCCGGAGAGCGGGTCAGCGTCGGTGAAGATTGCATACTCGGACGGGGAGAGATTCAGGTACTCGTTGAAGATGACCGCGAGGTCGTAGGGCGCGGTGTCGCCGGGTTGCGAGAAGAGATTTTCCGTGCCTCGAAACACCTCAAGCACACGCCACAGAGGGATGCCGAACTGTTCGCAGAAACGTCGAACGGTGTCGAGCCAGAGATCGAACGGCAGCCCCGTGGGATAACGCGCATCTTTGAGCTTGTCGTAAGCTCCGCGCAGGATGTTTTGCGGCTCGGCGAGCAGTTCCGGCGTAGTCGCTTCGCCTGTATCGTGGACGGCCGCGGGGTCGAGATTGCCGTTCGCGACGTAGTATTCGAGTATCTCGTTGACAAGGTCGATGTAGGGCAGCGCCGTGTTTGTGTTTTCACAGGTGAGCGGCAGATGCGGGAGGTCGGGGCGACGTTCGATGAGTGCGTCGTAAGCCTTCTTGTGTTGCGCCGTGTATTCTTCGCCGTTGTGCGTGAGCTTCCATGAAGCCGTGAAGCCGTTCCAAGAAGGCACGTCGGGGTCAATGAATTGCAACAGGTCTACGAAGTACGCCGCCGGGCTCAACACCGACCGGCACGCCTCGCAATCGCAATAGTCGAGCGAGCCGAACAGCGACTCCATCGAAGGGTAGTGCTTGATCAGCTCGTTCTTTGCCTCTTGAACCGTCGTCGTCGTCGTGGGCGAAATCGCATAGACCATCGGCGCGCTCTCCAACTGTTTCGCCGAGGTGAAAAAGTTGTACGTCACCGACGCGACCTGCTGCGCCTTGCGATAGAACTGCGTCGCCACTTCGAGCGACAACGCTTCGTCCGACGCGAACTTATCGCCGTAGCTCTTGATGAAAGTTTCGTAGGATTGCGCGGCGACATCGTAAGCCGAGCCGAAGCCCGCGCTGAGAGCGACGTTGAGCGCCTCGTCCGTGGGTGTAATCTGATACAGCCTGTGAAGCTTCTTCACGGTGCGGGTCGTGGCTTCGAGGTCGTCTTCGGAGATACCTTGAAAGGCCGCCTGTTGATTCTCTTTGATGAATTTATTGATGGGAACACGCCCGAGCGAGTACCCGAGACCGTCGGCGTTCTTTAAGAATGTATTGACCGGCTTCTTCAACGCCTTGTGTTGCTTACCCAGATGAAGCTCGTCCGTTTCTATCATCCGCGCGACGACCCGCGTCGGAAGACTCAGGCGCACTTTGCGTGCGAGGTCAGCGCTATAGGATTGGAGACGGTCGGCGGTCTTCTCGCCTTTGTAAGCAGACGGGATGAGCTTGCCGAGCGCCGTCTCTTTATTACCCGCCAGCGAGAGGATGCGCTTTTGCCATGCGTCTTCCCTGTATAAATCTTCGTCAACCAGCGCACCCAGACTTGCCGCCGAGTCAACACCTTTCTGAATCGCTTCGATTAAAGCGGCGTTATTAAGCGTGAGGTAGGCCAGCTTACCCTGTAGCTGCATCCTTTCGATTGCGGCATGTGAGATGCCTTTTTTTTCTGCCTGCTGCCACAACTCGGCGGTGGTTCCGCGATGATCGAAATAGAGATTCTCGAAGGCAACTTGCTCAGACTGTTTCAGTCCGGCTCTCTTCAAAAGGTCTGCGAAGCTCGACGCCGCGCCGCTTGCTCTCGAAGCGCGTCGAATCTTTCGCGCGAAGGTTTTAAACGCCGCCTTCGTCGCAGCTATCTGTTCGTCGCTCAGGCTCACGATGTTGGCCGCGACCGCCTCTTTGAGAGCATTGACGACGGCCTCTGCGCTGACGTGCGCGAGCAGTCGTTTGTCGGTCGGCATGCCACGGCGGAACAGCGCGTAGAGGGCGGCTTCGTTCATCCGCGTCTCGGCGGCGAGACGGGCGGCAACGGCCAGCAACGCTATCAAGCGCGCATCCCAACGCGTCGCGCGGTGCAGGAGCGAGATGTCCTGACAGGCGGCATTCTCGCGCGCCTTTGAAAGATTCTCTTCGTGGCCGAGGTGCTTGCCGAGGTCGGCTTTCAGGCGCGCGTACTCCGGCGCAAGAGGCCGCAGGCTCGCGGGCGCTACGAGGTTGAATATTTCGTGACGTTGGGCGTCGTACCTTGTAGCGGAGAGCGAGACCTCATGACCATCGCGTTCCGCCGCGCGGACTTCGAGATTGGTGGGATTGCCGACCGGTGTATAGGACAAAAGGTAGGAGCCGTCTTCACCGGTTTTAGTCTCGCCCAGTGGCGTTTCGGCGCAGCCGTAGCTGCGATGGTAGACACAAACCGTGAGGCCCGCGGCGGGCAGACCGTGCGAGAAGAAGATTCGTCCGCTGACGCTCGCCTGTTCGTAATCCGACGATGCTTCGGGCAGGTTTGTTATCGCCATCACACCTCCAGTGCTTGCCGCCTCCACTCTTGAGCGGCCGGAACGCGTTCACATGCAGATAGTGTTCTTGTCGAGATTGCGGCCCGCGCGAACGCGGCCATGAGACGGGCGAGCGGGTAGCGAGGCCGCCGCCGGGGTCGAGAAGCGCGCCGTATGCGCCGACCTTATTTCAACTTATCAACGAGCGTGTTGATGTCGGTTTCCATTGTCCTCAAGGTCTTCAATCTCTCGGTGGTTGCACTCTGGTCTCGCTGCATGTCGTGGAGCTGTCCACGCAGCAGGCCCAGCGCCTCCGCTCCCTCTCCCGTCTTCTTGTACTCGTCGTATAAAACCTGTTCCTTATCTTTCGCGGCGCTGATGTCGGTCTTCAGCTTCTCCAGATAGTTTTCGTCCGACTGGATCGCCGCCGTCATGTTCTTCTGCTTGTAGAGCGCCCAAGCGCGGAACTCTGTGCGCACCTGCGAGAATCTTTTCTGGAGAAGAATCTCGTCATAAAACATCAGCGCTTCGTCGGTGATCTTCTCCTTTTTGTCTTCCAGCGCCTTTCGTTCGAGCCTTTGATCCTTCTCAAGAAGATGCCCGTAGCTGCGCAGGGCTCTAGCGTATTGTTCAAAGGTGCCCTTGGGGTCTTTCAAAACTTTATTGGCGGTGGTGAACCTTTTTTCTATCAACTCAAGATGATGAGAGACCGAGTCTTCGAGTTTGTCGTAGAAGTAGGTCGGGCTGCTGAGCATCTTGGGCTTACTGAGATCGGTTGACTCGTTTTGAGAAATCTTCCTGAGATGCACGCCGTGGTCGAAGTCCACCGTCTTCTTGTCGTCAAGCTCTTTATTTTTCTCGGCGACCTTGTCCTTACCGAATTTATCCGCGAGGTCTTCATCCGTGCCGTGATGGTTGAAAATGCGATTGTCGCCCCGCGATGGTAGTCCCGTGCTCGGGCCTTGTTCGGAGTAAGCCTGCGTGACGAGGAACAGGGCTTTTTCAAAGCCGATGCTGTTCTTCTTGAGGATAGAAAGAATGGCGGGCGTGATGTCGTCAAAGTAGAGGGTGTTAGCCGGTGGGCCCGCGTCGCGGCCATCGGGGTCGCGCAGCGAGACGGGATTGTTGTGAGAGTAGGCGTAGACGTTCACGCCGTCGCTGATGCCGCTCGGGTCGCAACTGCTCCACCTGCCCAGCCACGGCGCGTAATATCTCGCGCCGTGATAGTACAAACCCGTTTCATCGTCGCGCTCCTTGCCCGTGTAGCGGTACCGCTTGAGACTGACTTCGGCCGCCGATGTGCAGGCCTGATACGACGTGCTGCCGTAAGGATAGTATTCCTCGTAGGAGACCACAGCGCCCGCCTCGTCCAGTTCTAATGTCGCGGAGCTGAGCTGATTGGAATACTGATAGCGCGTCACGGTGACGGGCGGCGTGTTCGGCGGAAGCGTCGAGTCATGTGTTTTCGTCTCGACCAACGCAACGCGCTGCTCTTGATTCATCAGGTTCAGCGTCTCGCGTTCGAGGACGGTCGAGCCGCCGCCGTCGTATTCACGGTATAGCTCGAAGGCGGAAAGATAGATGCGCTCCTGCTTCTTCGTCCCGTTCTGCCGCTCGGTAATCTTACGGACGCGCGCGCCCGTCGCGTTGTAGACGTAGTAAGTCTTCTCCGCCGCAACGTTGTTCACCACCTGCCTTTGCGTGACGCGCAACTGATCCTTGAAGTCCCATTCCATCAAAGGCAGATGCGGCATCCGGACGACGTTGCCATGCGCGTCACACACGTACTGCTCATGTGTCGCGCCCGTGTCGGTGCTGGTCAGGCGATTGTTGGACGCAACGGGATTGGGCTCGTCATAGTTGTAGGTGCGCGTCCAACTGCCGTTCACGGCCGCGTGCGCCAGCTTGAGCATGTTCCCGACCGGGTCGTACTCGTATGACTCTTCGTAATGGCGCATCGCCTGTGCGTCGTTGGGGTGCGGTAGGTTGATGCGGAATTGGTCATCCCAAGTCGGTTGAGGTTGCGCCGCTTGTCCGACATGCTCGCGCCCGAGCGCGCCTATCAAACGATAAACAGCGTCATAGACGTATTCGCTGTCGGCGGAGACGACCTGATTGTTGAAGTAGACGGTCTGCTGCGCCGCGTCGCGGATAGAGGTGACGTTGCCCGCGGGGTCGTAGGTGTAGGTCAAGTCCTGCAACACCGCGCCGTCCGCCGCGCGGGTCGTCTTGAGGTTGAAGAGATGAAACGTCGTGGGGTCGTAAGCGTAAACCGTCGTCGTGCCGTTATCGTACTCGATGCGCTCGCGCTGGCCGCGTGCGTTGTAGTCGAGGTTGTTTATAAACGTGCGTGCGTGCGCCGCGCCGCGCAGGTTCACAACCAGTTGTTCCAGCAGGTTCGCCTCGTTGTAGACGGGGCGTGCAACGCTCGTGTCCGGGGTGGTCAGACTCACGGGCCGGTTGAGCGCGTCGTGAATCGTTTCGGTGGTGAAGGTCTCGCTTTCGAGCGCGGGCGACAGGCTCCAATCCGGTTCGTCTTTGTAGTCTTGAAGCAGGCGGCGCGTGTAGCTTCGTAAGTTGCCTTTGAAATCGTATTCGTTGTTTGTGACAACGCCCGCGCCGTCGAATTGTTGAAAGGCTCTGCCGCGCAGATTCAAAGCCTGATCGTTCTGTTGCCCTTCGCCATAGACGATTTGTTGGACGAGTTTTTCCGCGTCGCCGCTCGTCCGCGCGAAGAGTCTCAGCGTTCGATGAAGGGCGTCGTACTCGTGTCGAACCTGTTGATCGCGGCTGTCCCAGAATCGCAGCGGCTTGCCGCTCACATCGTTGAGCATCCAACGCTCGCCCGCGTCCGCGCTCTTCTGATGAATACCGACGCCGAGCATGCTGTACTCATACGACATCACTTCGCGACCGAGCGCGTCGGTGATGGAGCGTTGATTGCCCTCGATGTCGTACTCGAAACGGGTGGCGTGCTTCTCTTCAATCGTCGAGCCGTTGCGCTCGAAGCGATTGTGTGAGACGGCGAGGAAGGTGCGGCCAAGCACATCGAAGTAAGCACGTCCCGGAGTCGCGGCGTGGACGGCCGCCTTGATTGCCGCCGCCTGTTCGTCCGTGCCCATGCTGCCGCCTGCGCGCAGTGCGTGCCACGTCGGTAGAAACTCTGATTCCGGCAGACGAGTGAAGAGGTCGCCGACGTGCGGGTCTGCTCTTGGGTCGTCCTCCAGCACGGTATCGTTAACGTCCCACGTCTCCTGCCGCCACGGGTCGAAGATGGTCTTCTCATACGCGTGGTTGGCGCGCAGCGTGGCAACCACGCGTTCAATCGGGTCATAAAACAGGACGGGGCTCACGCCTGTCACTGAGGCGAACTCAAACTCGTGCGTCGCGCTGAAGAAAGGTTCGTACTTTCTGACGGGCCGGTTTTTGTTGTTGAAGATCGTCCAGCCGCTTCCTATCCAGCGAGGGCTCGATGGCGGGTCGCCAGCGTTGACGAGCCCCGGCTCGGCCTGAATCTTCTTTTGAATCTCACGCCCGAATCCGTCCGAGTATGAGAAGCTGTGCTGCACTCTTGTCGCTTCGCCGGGGATGAGATTGGATGCGTGCGTCTCGCGCGCGAGCGTGTAGACGACGTTTGGCTGCGGTGTGTTCGAGCCGCTCGTGCGCTGATAACGTTCGAGGTCATACACCACACGCGCGCTTGCGCCGTTGAGGATGTCGAGCGGCGCTGCGAGCGGGTCTGAAAGATGCGCGATGATGGTCTGCTCATCAAGGTCGGCTGCAAAATCGTCGAGCGAATCCCCGACGTTCTCACCCTCCTTACCCATGACGGCCGTGCCGACGACCATGCCGAGCGCATCGAACGCGGCCGTGCTGCGATTGCCGTTCGCATCAATCAACAATTGCGGCTGCAACACTCGATAGTTGTTTTGGCCGCTCACCTCGTTCCCCACGGAGTCGCGGACGGAACTCGTTAGAAGATCGTACTCCAACCCGTTAGCGTCTTTGTCGTAGGAGACGAAGATGTTGTTGAGAAACGGGTCACGGTAGCGTTGTGACAGGAAGAAGTGCGCGCGCGCATGGACAAGTTCCTGCGCGGGCGTGGCGTTCTCGTCGGGGTGATAAAAGACTTGCCCTGAAGGAATCCACCAGTGACCGTCGCCGTCGAGATCAACGTAGCCTCCTTCGTTCTGAAGTACGGCTACTGTATCGGGTAACAAATTCTCGGGCGGCTGATTCAATTGAGGCCGCCGGTAGACGGCCGCGATGAGCCCCGGCGTGAAAGCCAATCTATAGATGTTGAATCCGAGCGCCAGCGATTCGAGTGTTCCGAGCGCGAGCGGGCCCGTCAGGTCGTCGCTCCGAAAGATACTGCGCTCGCACTCAATCAGACGACGACGAGGAGCGCCCTGCGGGATGGCGGAAGCATCATGATTTTCATACTGAACGTCGTGCTGCCCGTCGCCGGCCGTTTGCATCACGGCCGCGATTTCGTCGAAGTTGAAAAGGTTCGTTACATCCTGATGGCTTGCTGTCGGTGCGACGTTATACAACTCGTATGTCCGTGACTCGCACAACAAAGGCGTGCGGTAAGCGTCCGGCTCCTCGACTCCATTGGTGTAGCCGTAGTCGCTGCACGTGATGAGCGCATGACTCTGTTTCTGTTTGTCGGCGGTGGTGAGCAGCGGGTCTGCATCCTCGCGTCGGCGGCCGTATGCTATCGCCACCGTCCGCAAGACGTTGCCGAAGCCGTCCACCGCGAGCGTCATCGAATGAGAGACGCGGGGGTCTGCGAGCTTTCCGTTGGCCGCGTCGTAGAGCTTGCGCTCGTAGTGAAACTCGACGGCCTCGCGTGGATGAACCAGAAAGACCGCGTGCTGGTTTGCGTCGCGCGGCTGTAGCAACTCAATCGTATAGTTCCGCTCGGAGACGCTGTAAGGCCGGTCGCTCTCCTCAATGTTGTCGAGGGCGTAAACCTCTGTGCGAAGGACTGAGCCTTTGAGCGCGCGGTGTGCTTCAGCCGTCTCGTCGGCCGAGAGTGTCCGGGGCACTCGACTTCCATCCTTGAGCTTAACGGAGCCGGGCAGGACGGTATCGTCAAGACGCATGGCATTCAACTGCGCCTCGCTCAGTGCGGCCGTGCCCATGCTCGCATCACCCTCGTTGTAATACTCGTGCTCGAACTGTTTGCCGATGACGGGCTCGTTTGTCCATGCTCCCGTGTGGAACCAAGTCTTTGTGAGAACCGGAGGCACATGCGAGGCGGCGGCGATGTTGCTCGCGTTGGGGAGAAGGTCGCTCGCGCTTAACGCGGCGAACTCCTCGGTGTCGTAGCGTTCGACCATTCCGAAGCCGCGAAACTCGCGTTCGAGCCCGTCAAAGTATCCGTGGTGATAGCTGTAGCGTGTGACGAATCGGTTGCGCGAGATGTAATCGATGGACTCTGTGCGCTCGACCACGTGGACGGGGAAGGGCAGTCTTGTTACCCAGGGCGTACCGGCGAGCTTGTCTTCAAGATAGAAACGGGTTGAGGGGGCGTATTGAATAACAGTTTCGGCCCCCATGTTGTTCTTGGTTCCAACCAACAGGTGCGGCTTTCGGCCTCCCATCAAATCTATGTAACGCACCGAGCGTCGTGCCGCGCCCGGAAGCGTTGACGACCAGACGAGACACGCCGTGCCATTGCCGAGAAGGTCGGCCGCAATCACCGAAACCAGATTGTCTATCGGTGGGAACTGGCTCAACCGTCGCGCTTCACTCCAACTGTTGCCCGACTGGTTGAAGTAGATGAGAACGCCTTCGCTTCCCAGATAGAGAATGTCCGTGACGCCGGAACCGTCAATGTCCGCGAGGCGGATTCGACGTTGATCGAATAGCTCGGGACAATCGAACAGAGGGGCGTTGTCCATCGTCACGCGAGCGCCGAAACGCCCGTAGCCAAGATTCGGCCAGTACGAGACCTCGCCGTTGCGCACGCGAACAAGGTCGGTGAGCCCGTCGCCGCTCATGTCCGCCAGATAGACGGATTGCGTGCCGTCGGCAAAGACTGTCCGCGGCCCACGCTCTTCATCGAGCGCCTGACAGACGCGCTCGGCGGGGCCGAAACCATCTTCGCCGAGCGACGGATACCATGTCAGCACGCTCTCTTCGGTGAAGATGATGTCGGCGTGCCCGTCCCCTGTGAGGTCAACAAACCTAAGGTTGGGGTCGTTCCAAGCGATGTCGGGAATCGAGCTGAACGGTGCGAACTGTGACCAGTCGCCGTCCTGCGTGCGCTCGTAAAAACCCGAAAGGGGACGGTCGAACTGAACAAGGTCGAGTTGCCCGTCGCCTGCGAGATCGATTAACTGCTCGCGTCCGCCGTCCATGTTGCCGGGCGAAGGCTGTGCGGCAATCACTTCAACCGGCGCGAAGCGTGCGACGGCGTTTTGCTTCCCCGCATCGCTTTGAATGCCGACCGGGCTCAGGTTGCGCTTGTAAAGCCAGAGGCTCGCCTGTCGCGTCAGGATGCCGGAGAGTCCCTCGCCGTCGAGGTCGGCCCACTGGTAGAGCGAACCATCAAGCCCCGCGGGCAAGTTCTCAAGGCTTTCGTCGTCAAGCTCGCGAATCTCTTCCTGTATGACCGGCTGGCTGTACTCGAAATCGAGCGGCGGCATCGACCTCTTCAGATACCCGCCCGCCGTGCGCTTGTAGCCGGTGTGCGTGATGGAACCGACGAATGAGGCAACCGGGTTTCCTCTCTTCAGGTCGTCCGGAATGTTTCGCACGCTGTTGTAGCTGATGTCGGTCGAGCGCACGAGACAGTCTTCGCCGACGCCGTCCTCCTCGGGGAAGTGATGAAACATCAGGACTCGTTGACAGAGACGATAGGTGCGCACTTCAAACGCTGCACGGTAGACGGAGAACGGATCGTTGCGACACAACCACGCTCCGTCATCATCCGGAAGCGGCGCGCCGCTGTCGTGCTCGCCGTAGTCAAAGACCAGTTCAAACATCCAAAGGGGCTCAAGCATGGCCGGGTCGGTCAGACGCGAGACGCGGTTTCCATATTTGATTCGCTTCGGATAACGATTGGCCGCGCGCGCCGCAGTCGTGCGATTCATCTCGCCCGACTGTGAGAGGTCAACTCCAACCGAATCCTCGGGCTTGTATTCATAGACGATGACATTCCCACGGTCGTCGAAGCTTTCAGAGATGAGCCAACTGAAGATGCGACGCGGCCCGCCTGCGTCCGCATCATCGGGGTCATAGATTCTTGAGTTGTTGTCCTTGCCGTAGATCGTGGTGACGTTGTCTTTTGAGATAGAGCGCCAGTGGATGACTCCTGTATGTATGTTCGTCCAACGTTCGACGCGCGCGAACAACCCTTCGATGCGGGGACGATAATCCTGAACGCGGTAATCAACTCCTTCGACCGTTCGAGTAACCGGAGTGTAAGACCATTCGCCGCCCTGTTGCGTCAGGCAGGGCACGAGGTCTTCGCTGCCCGAAACGATGAAAACGTCAGACTCTTCGTCATCGCGATATCGCGGCAGTCCCTTGTCCGTCTTTCGCGCGATGGAAGGCAGAGATAGTGACCAGCCCACGCCGAAGATGCCGTTGCCCGAACCCGAGTCGTAGGAGAGAGAGAGACCGGGGTTGAAGCCCGCGCGTCCGGGTGAGAGAGAGATGGGGACGCTCAAAGACCCGGTGCCGGTGACGGGATTGGCCGCGAACTTCTCTCCGATGCCGCGAATCGCTCCGCCCCCTTTCGGGAGAGAGAGCGTGGGCGGATACGGCCCCTTCGCTCCGTTGTTGGAGGGCGCTGTCGGGACAGGCTGAGTCATTGGCTACTCGCGCGGCGGCAAGCACTCATTCATCTTTACAGCTAATGCGTGAGATTTCAGGGGCGTAGAGAAAATTTGAAGAAGCCGACCTTTGCAGAGACCGTGATTGAATTTCAGCGGGCATGTTATACATGCCACGCAATTTGTCAACGAAAAACTGCTTGCGGCCCGCAACACTGTTGGAGATAAGCTAATCGCATAGGTGATGAGAACCCGTCAGCGGATTAAGTGTCGTCTGGTTTTGCTTTGTCAGCCCGCCCGGTGTATATTTCCTGCTCCCGACATTGCCGCATGGTTACACGCACTTATAACAACTATCGCCGGTAGTTGGATTTTATTAACAAGTTACTTGCGGATTAACTAAGCTCGGATTGTATCTTGACTGTGCTCGCCCCTGCCTCAACGATCTTATTTGTGCGATACCGATTTTATTACGGAGCCCCTGCACCGGAAGGTTACCCTCACGGTATTCCTTCCACACCGTCAATCAACACTTTGGAGGGAGCATGAAGAAAGTCTTCGCGTTGTTTATTGTGACCGCACTGTGCGCAGCCACGTTCCTGCCAGTGCTCGTCCGCGGTAAAAAATCTTCACCGGCCGTCGTCCCGCAACAGGGCGCGCCGTTAACGGTGCAGTCAGGGGCGGAAGTACAGATCGGCGAGCACGGCGTCTCCGGTCACGTCCGCAATATGGTAAAGGGGAATGATAAGGGCAAGCACCTTGCGCACGACAAGGAGTATCGCGCCCTCTTCAACCCCGACGGGCTGACACGGCTCGGCTACACGATTGACCCGGTCGTTCAGACCTCAGTATCCGACAATTCGATGACGCCCCTCATGAAGCAGGCTACCGCCGACGCTCCGGCGACGGACAGCCCTTCGCCCAACGCCACCACGCAGTTGCTCGGCAACCCCGGCTTCGAGAACGGCTCGGCCAGCCCCGCACCGTGGGTTACGACCACAGGCGTGATTGACAGCTCGGCGGGCGAGGCTTCGCACTCTGGAACGTGGAAGGCTTGGATGGACGGCTACGGCAGCGCGCACACCGACACGCTCTCGCAGCAGATCACTATCCCCGCGGGTGCGACCGCGACGCTTACCTTCTGGCTTCACATCGACTCGGCCGAGACCACTACGACGACTGCCTTTGACAAGCTCACAGTGCAGATTCGCAACTCCGCCAACACGGTGCTCTCGACTCTGGCTACTTACTCGAACCTCAACAAGGCTACCGGGTATAGACAGGTCTCCTTCGACGTTTCATCTTTTCAGGGTCAGACCATCAAGGTGTTCTTGACGGCGACCGAGGACGCGTCGCTTCAAACCTCTTTCGTGGTTGACGACTTCGCGCTCAACGCCACGACGGGCACGCCGACTCCGACTCCGACTCCGACCCCGACGCCCACTCCGACGGCGACTCCGACGCCCACCCCTTCGGCGCTGCTCAACTTCGACGGTCTCGGCAACGGCGGCGGCTACACACCGAACGCTGCGCCGCCCGATACGAACGGCGCGATTGGCGCAACGCAGTATGTGCAGTGGGTCAATGAGGCATTCGCCGTCTACAGCAAGACGACCGGTGCTCGCCTCGCAGGCCCGACCAACGGCAACCAGTTGTTCCAGAGCCTCGGCGCGACGCATCAGTGCGCGGTCGATAACGACGGCGACCCGATAGTTCAATATGACAAGGCGAACAACCGCTGGGTGCTGACGCAGTTCGCCGTGACCAACGGCACGACCAAGGGCTTCTACGAGTGCATCGCCGTCTCGCAGACCTCGGACGCGACGGGCGCGTACAACGTCTATGCGTTCAAGGAGCCGAACTTTAACGACTATCCGAAGTTCGGCGTGTGGGCCGACGGCTACTACGCGACCTACAATATGTTCGCGGGCAACACGTTCACGGGCGCGCGCCTGTGCGCATACGACAGGTCGAAGATGCTGACCGGCGCTGCCGCGTCGGAGCAGTGCTTCCAGTTGAGTTCGAGCTTCGGTGGCGTTCTGCCCGCCGACATTGACGGCTCTATCGCGCCGCCCGCCGGTTCGCCCGAATACTTCGCCAGCTTCGGCGCGAACTCGCTCAACGTCTGGAAGGTCAAGGTTGACTTTGTGACGCCCGCCAACTCGACTCTGACGGGGCCGAGCACGATTGCGGTCGCGGCCTTCAGCGAGGCTTGCAGCGGTGGCACTTGTATCCCGCAGTCGGGCACGACGCAACAGCTCGACTCGCTTGCAGACCGTATGATGTATCGTCTCGCCTACCGACACTTCGCCGATGGTCACGAAGCGTTGGTCGCTAACCACTCGGTGGCACCCGGCACTGGCGCGGCCTCGGGCATCCGTTGGTACGAGCTACGGATTTCGGGCGGCACGCCGAGCCTCTTCCAACAGGGGACTTACGCCATTGACTCGAACAGCCGCTGGATGGGCTCGATTGCAATGGATAAGGTCGGCAACATCGCTGCCGCCTACAGCGTCTCGGGCACCGCGCTTCAACCGTCAATACGGTTCGCGACGCGCGCGCCCGGCGACGCGGCCGGAACGCTCGGCGCTGAGTCGAGCATCATCGCGGGCACGGGCTCGCAGACGGCGACGCTCAGCCGTTGGGGCGATTACAGCGCGCTCACGGTTGACCCGGTTGACGATTGCACCTTCTGGTACACAACTGAGTACCTGAAGACCAACGGCACGTTCAACTGGAGCACTCGCATCGCTTCCTTCAGGCTCCCGACCTGTCAGTAGTTTCAAGACTGGTGCGGGTATCAAAGAGAAGGGTCGTGATGGTTAAACA
>JAVXWN010000182.1:0-18495 GCA_032230645.1 Acidobacteriota bacterium
CTGCAAGACGATGCCGGAAATCTCCTGCGGGCTGTAGACGCGCCCCTGCACCTGTATGCGTGCGTCACCGTTCGACGCCTCGACAATCTCGAAGGGCGAAGTCTCGCGCGAGCGCTCGGCCTCGTCCTCCTTGAACTTGCGGCCGATGAGTCGCTTGACGGCGTAGATGGTGTTGGCGGCGTTGGTGACAGCCTGACGCTTGGCGATCTGGCCGACGAGCCGCTCGCCCTTGTCCGTGAAACCAACCACGGTCGGGGTCGTGCGCCCGCCCTCCTTGTTCGGCACGATCTGTACCGCGCCGCCCTCTAACACGGCCACGCAACAGTTGGTCGTCCCCAAATCTATTCCGACTACTTTGCCCATAATTTTTTAGTGGTGAATGACGAGTGATGAGTGATGAGAAGGAAGGGCCTTGTTTTCTCTTATCACTTATTCACTCATCACGCGTCACCCTCTCGTAGCTACTTTGACCATTGCGGGGCGCAGGAGCTTGTCGCCGAGGCGATAGCCCCGCTGCATCTCCTGCGTGATCGTGTCGGGTTCGACCTCGTCCGTCTCCTCGGTGGCGACGGCTTCGTGTATGTGCGGGTCGAATAGCTCGCCGGTTGTCGGCACCACCTCGACTCCGAGGCTTTCGAGCACGCCGCCGAGGTGCCGGTTGATTAGTTCGACGCCGTGCAGGAAGTGTCGGAACTCCTTCGACTCTCCGACCTCGACGAGACGCTCGGCATCGAGCGCGCGCTGGAGGTTGTCAATCGAGGGGAGCAGACGGCGCACGACCTCTCCGAGCGCGCGGTTGTAGGTCTCAGAGCGTTCGCGCTCGGTGCGCTTGCGAAAGTTGTCGAAGTCAGCCTGACGACGTGCGAGCTTGTCCACAAGCTCGTGCCGCTCGTCCTTGAGCCGCTTCAACTCCGCCTCGACGCGCCGCAACTCGGCGCGTGTGGCAACCAACTCGGCCAGTTCGGGGCCCGAAGCCGCGTCCGCGCGACGCGTGGGCTCCTGCGCCGCGCCCGAAGCGCCGCCACCGCCGCCCTGCGCTTCCCCTTCGGAGTGCGAGACGGTCGTGTCCTGCTCGTTGCGGCTGCGCGACAGCTCCGAAGGGTCGGGGCCTCCGGCCACGTCTGCGTCGTCGGCGCGCTCGCGCCCTGACTCCGCATCCGTCTCGTCTCCGCGGTCAACACGGCGCTGCATCTCGGTCGCGTCCTCGTAGGAAGACGCGCGCCCCAACTCGTCGGGCGTAAGCCCGCCGTCCGTCTGCGCACCTGCCTCGGGCTTCTCGTCCCCTTCGTCGCCGACGAAGCGCACGGGAATGCGATTCGGCTTCCGCCTGCCCTTGTCTGTCATGTTCGATTGAGTCATCCCTTTAGAGCCTTCCCCGAAAGCCGAAGCGCCCGCGCCTTCCGCGCGTCGAAAGTTCAGGCGCGCACCTCCTCGCGCAGCACGCGCTCGACGAGCCGTGCGACGTAGTTGACGGCGGCCATCGTGCGCTCGTATTCGAGGCGCATCGGCCCGACGACGCCAATGGTGCCCGCGACGAACCCCTCGCCCAGACGATAGGGTGCCATGATGAGCGAGCAAGAGCGCATTTGCGGCGCGCTGTGCTCGCGCCCGATGACGACATGCACGTCGCCGAAGACAGGCTCGCGCTCAATGCACTCGTTCAGTATCTTGACGAGACGGGACTTGGCCTCGAACGTGCGGAAGAGTTCGCGCAGCCGCTCGAAGTCCGAGAAGTCCGGCTTGGAGAGAATGTTCGACGCGCCGTCTATGTAGACATCGCCGGTCTCGCCTTCACCGCCCTCGACGCTGCGCTCGAAGAGCAGCACGGCGTTGCGCAGAAGACGGTCGTAGAGCGCCTTCTCCTCGCCCATCAGCGCCAGCACCTCGGCACGTATCGTCTGTAAGGTCTTGCCCGAGAACTCCGTGTTGAGGTAACGCGCGGCGCGCTCAAGCTCATCCTGCGTCAGAGGCTCATCAATGCGTATGATCTTGTTCTGGACGACATTTGAGGAGAGCACCAGCACGACGAGAATGCGTTCGTCGGCGAGCGGCAGAAACTCGATGTGTTCGAGTCGGCTGTCGGCCACAGGCGGCGAGACGACGATGCCGACGTTCTCCGAAAGTTCGGACAGAACGTGCGAGACCTTCTCCATCAACCGCGAGGGCTGCGCGCCCGCATCGCCTGCGAGCCCGAGCCCGCGATCAATGGCCGAGATGTCCGCGCGCGACAAACGCGCATCGCCGACGAAGTGGTCAACGTAGAATCTATAGCCCTTGTCGGTCGGCACCCGCCCCGCGGAAGTGTGCGGCTGCTCGACCAGCCCGTGCTCTTCAAGCTCAGCCATCACGTTTCGTATCGTGGCCGAACTCCAACCCGCACCTCCGGGGAAGCGCTCCGAGATGGCGCGCGACGCTACGGGCTCGCCCGTCCGCAAGTGCTCCTTGATGATTGCGGAGAGCACGGCCTGTGCGCGTGCGTCGGGTGCCCAGTCGGTCTGCGTGGGTGTTGTGGAAGCTCGGATTGCCATTGACTTCTAAGGACGGCGTGCGGGACTGCAAGGAGATTTATGGCTGGACGCCGAGGCGCGCCCTGAAGAGACGGCACAACCTTCGGCGGCCATCTTTAAATTGTTTACCGTCCCCACCGCGCGCTGTCAAGAACTAAATTCCCGGCGGCACTGCAAGGGAACTTCCCTTCGGCCCGCACGGCGGCCTTTCGGAGTATAACGGATTGACGAAAACACACGCAAACTATCGGCCCCGCCCCGGCGCTCGCCTGATGCGTCCCCGCCCGCCTCCTTAACCGCTGAACGGATTCGACTTATCACGCCATCTCGACAACTATCTCATGCCGCGCGGGTTAAATTGTTGAAGCGAAAGAAGATTGGATGAGGGCATTTTTGACCTCTCCTCGAAGGGGCAAAGGAGGCAGCCAGCCATTTATCGGCAAGTAAAAGGCTTAGCGACAAGCTCAAAAGTGCTGTTTGACGCCCCGCTCCTGTGCCTCTTAATATCAAGCCCTGACTACCGGTTAGCGTTTCGACAGCACCACCTGCCTCAGCGGCGGCTTCCCGGTCGTTAAAACGCCCCGGTCTCTTTGCAGGGTTCCACGTTTATGCCCGACTCTCAACCACTGCTCAGCGCACTTTTCACCGAGTCCTTCCGCACGCTTGCGCCCAAGCGCGCCGCGCCCGAGGTGGACGTGCGCTACTACCCTTACGCGGGCTTGAACCACACGATCCGTCTGCGCTCGGGACGTGTCTACGTGCGGCTCTCGGACATCTTCAAGAGCGCGCCCTTAAACGTTCATCGCGCGCTCGCCTTCATACTCGTCTCCAAGCTGCTGAGGCGACGCAGTGCGCCGCCCTTCTACGAGAGGGTCTATCGCGATTACGCCTTCTCGCCCGAGGTTGTGCGCGCCTCCGACCTCGCGCGCCGCCAACGCGGGCGCAAGATGGTCTCCTCCGCCCAAGGGAGCGTCTACGATCTGGGACGGATGTTCCAGCGCTTGAACCAGCGTTACTTCGGCGGCGAGATAGAGCAGCCGACGCTCACGTGGTCGCAGCGACGGACGCGCACCATCCTCGGCCACCACGACGGCGTACACGACACCATCGTCATCAGCAAGACACTCGACTCGCGTGAAGTGCCCGAGTGGTTCGTCGAGTACATCCTCTATCACGAGATGCTGCACATCAAGCACCCGGCCCGCCTCATCAACGGCCGCCGCTACTACCACACCAAAGCCTTCCGCACCGACGAGCAGCGCTTCCCTCATTACCAGGAGGCGCAGAGTTGGCTCGATCAGGTCGCGCGCCAGCGCCGCACACTTCGCGCGCGCGCCGCTTGAAGACGAAGAACTCGCGGCGAAGAATTTCAAGTCGAAAATTTTTAGGAAACTTTGCCGGGGGGTCGTCGTTTAATCGCTCAGGAAGGTGGGCTCCTCCGGAAGAGCGGGCGGGCGATTGAGAGACGACATCACTCCCTCCGATGTCTCTCTCGGTCACTCGCCCGCTCTAAGGGTTTATGCGATCCAACCTTCTCGCCTTCGTCCGCGATTCCGTATTTCTTGACTCGCACACATGCGCGTGTTAGCGTCCGCCCTGCTTTCAAACGAAGACAACTTGAGCGACGTTCAGGTTCGCGTTCGCGACGCGGATTTAACCGGCTGATGCTCGCTGGACAAAGGAGCGCGTGGCTCGCTAGACTACGAGGTTTGCGAAAGGCGTCATGAAGCTCCCTGTAGGGGCGCAGCGTCTTTCGGCGACAGTAAATCGGAATCCTATCGCATTCGGAGTTAGAATCTCTTATGGCAATTTCTGCGACCCAAATCCGGAAGGGCATGGTCATCGTCTTCGAGGGCAAGCCCTGCAAGGTGCTCGACGCGCGCCATCACACGCCCGGCAACCTGCGCGCGATGATGCAGACGAAGCTGCGCGACCTGCGCACCGGCTCGTCCTTCGAGCATCGCTTCCGCAGCGCCGACACGGTTGAGCGCGCCGTCCTCGAACAGCACGAGATGGAGTTCATGTACGCCGACGCCGCGCACTATCACTTTATGAACACGGAGAGCTACGAGCAGACGGCCTTGAGCGACGAAGACCTCGGTGACATGGCGCAGTGGCTCCTGCCCGGCATGAAGATTCAGGCGGAGTTCTATGAGGGCTCGCCCATCGGCATCGACCTGCCGCCCTCAATCGAGTTGACCGTGGTCTCGACCGAACCGACGATGAAGGGCGCGACCGTCTCGAACGTCAACAAACCGGCCAAGCTCGAAAACGGCGTCACCATCTCCGTCCCGCCCTTCGTCAACGAGGGCGACCGCATCCGCGTTGACCCCGTGGAAGGGCGCTACATGGAGCGGGCGAAATAAAAGTGATGAGTGATGAATGATGAATGATGAATGAAGGGCGAGCAGCTTTTTATTCATCATTCATCATTCATCGCTTATCACTCATCACCGATGTATTTCCTCTACAGCATCCTCCTCGGCATCGGCGTCACCGCGCTGCTGCCGAGGTTTCTTTTGGACGCAGTGCGGCACGGCAAGTACGCCGCGGGCTTCAGCGAGCGCGCGGGTGCGTTGCCCGAGTTCGACGCGGGCGGGCGTCCTATCATCTGGCTCCACTGCGTCTCGGTCGGCGAGGCGCAGGCGGCGCGGCCGTTGGCGCGTGCGCTTCTGGAAGAGTACCCACGACACGTGCTCGTCGTTTCGACGACGACTCTAACGGGGCAGCGTGTGGCGCGCGAGGCTTTTGCGGGCCGCGCCGCGCTCGTCTTCTACTTCCCCTTCGACTGGGCTTGGAGCGTGCGACGTGCGCTGCGTGCCATCAACCCCTCACTGGTGCTCGTGATGGAGACCGAGTTGTGGCCGCGCTTCTTTCGCGAATGTCGCGAGCGCGGCGTGCCCGTCGCGCTCGTCAACGGGCGCATCTCTGAGAAGTCGTTCGGGCGCTACCGCATCGTCCGAACTTTTATCCGGCGCGTGCTCGCAGACATCTCCGTTGCGGCCGCGCAGACCGATGCGGACGCGGCGCGTCTCGTCGCGCTCGGTCTCGCGCCCGAGCGTGTACGCGTTACGGGCAACGTGAAGTTCGACATCGAGGAGCCCGCCGTCGAGCAGCCGCTCACGGAAGAGTTGCGCCGCCGTTTTCACATCAGCGAGACACGCCCGCTCGTCGTCGCCGCGAGCACGCACGCGCCCGAGGAGCGCATCCTGCTCGACGCCTTCAAGCTCGCGGCTGACATGGGCGCAACTCGCAAAGGCTCAGAGGAATCGAACTCAAGTGAGTCGAACGTGGCGGGACGCCCGCGACTGCTCATCGCGCCGCGACATCCGGAGCGCTTCGGCGAGGTCGCCACGCAGATCGAAACGTCGGGACTGAGCTGGTCGCGGAGGAGCGACGCGGCGCGCGAGTCCGACGAGACGTGCGACGTGATACTGCTCGACAGCATCGGCGAGTTGCGCGCGGTCTACACGCTCGCCGAGATGGTCTTCGTCGGCGGGAGCATCGCGCACGTGGGCGGTCACAACGTCCTTGAGCCCGCGCTCTCGGCGCGCACGGTCGTTACCGGCGCGCACACCTCGAACTTCAAATCAATTGTCGCCGCGCTACTCGAACAGCATGCGCTCGTGCAACTCCCGCCCGTCGAAGGAGCGGAGGCTACTCGCGCACTCGCGAACGTGCTGCGCGATCTTCTCGACGACGACGAGAAGCGTCGGCGCACGGGCGAGCGAGCGCGTGCAGTCCTCGAACAGAATCGCGGCGCGACCGCGCGCACCGTCAAGCTGCTCGCACCACTTCTTCAACAGAGGTTGGAAGTCAGAGGTCAAAGGTCGGTAGGAGGAAAAGCACTGACCTCCGACCTCTGACTTCCAACTTCTAATCTCTGACATCTGCTCTTATGTCGCTCGCACTCGCACCGCTCGGGATGCTCTACGGCGCAGTGGCGCGGGCGCGCTTGCGGCTCTACCGCTCCGGCTTCCTCAAATCTGAAAACGTGGGCGCGCCCGTCATCAGCGTCGGTAATCTGACGACGGGCGGGACGGGCAAGACTCCGCTGGTCGAGTGGACGGCGCGTGCTCTGGCGAGCGAAGGGCGGCGCGTGTGCGTGTTGACGCGCGGTTACGGGCGCGCGGACGAGGGGCGACGCGTGGTCGCGTCCGACGGCGCGCGCGTGCTGGCCGAGGTCTCGGAGTGCGGGGACGAGCCGAGGCTTCTGGCCGAGAGACTGTTGGGTGCGGCGTCGGTTGTCTGCGACCGCGACCGCGTGGCGGCTGCGCGTTGGGCGAAAGAGAATCTGCGAGCCGATGTCTTCGTCCTCGACGACGGGTTTCAGCATTTGAGAATCGCGCGCGACCTCGACGTAGTGACGTTGGACGCGACTGCGCCGTGGGGCGGCGGGCACTTGCTGCCCCGAGGTCGCCTACGCGAGCCCGCGTCGGGACTGAGCCGCGCGGACTGCGTCGTCATCACGCGCGCTGAACTCGCCGTGAACCTCGAAGAGTTGCGCGCGGAGGTGGTGCGGCTGTGCGGTGGACGCGCGGTGGTCGTCGCCTCGCGCGTGCGCACGCGTGCGTTGACGCCGTTGAGTAGGTCGGGCGTAGAAGTTAAAGATTGTATATCACGTGCTGAAGTCGAAGATGCTACATCGCGTGCTCAAGTCGAAGAGGGCACACCGGTCGCGGCGTTCTGCGCGGTCGGCAACCCGCGCGCCTTCTTCGAGCACGTGCGCCGCGAAGGCTTTGAGCTTCTGCACACGCGCGCCTTCCCCGACCATCACGCGTACACAACTTCCGAAGTCGAGTCGCTTGCACGCGATGCTCGTAGTCGCGGCGCGCGAGTGCTGCTGACGACGGCGAAGGACGCGGTGAAGCTGCATGGGATGGAGTTCGCGCTCCCCTGCTACGTCGTCGAAATCGATTTGGAGTTTGAAGACGAGGGCGTGATGCTCGGCCTTCTGCGAAAGGCGTTGTCGGTGCCGGGCTGAAGTCGCGCAGAAGCAGATTCGACGTGAAAGAAGAACGCCGGGCGTCAATCGTCCCGGCGTTCTTCTTTATTACCTGTCAGAGACTCGTCTCAACTGTCGCCGACTCTCGGCGCGGGGCCGCCGGGGAGTGGCGGTGCGTCGTCGAGCTTGGGCGGCTTGTCGGGCGTAGCGTCCTCTTTGGGCTTGTCCTGTTTGGGCGGAGAGGGCGGGGGCGCTTCGACGTTGGCGTTTATGTCGGGCAGACGCTTGTTGCGGCGTACAGGCGTGGGCGTCGGCTCGGGCGCGGCGTTATCTTGATTGTCGTTCTGCGGAGCCTGATCGTTCTGGTTAGAGTTGACCTTGCCGCCGTGCTCGGGCGTAGGCGTCGCCGCTGCTGCTGCTGCGGCATTGTTGGCGTTGACTCCGGGCGCGGTGGTGACGGGCACGCCGACTTGCTCGCCTGCGGTCGGGGTCGGAGTGCTGTTGGCGGGCACGACGAGGTTGCGCTCGGCCTGTCCTGTCGGCGGCGTGATGGACTGGACGGGCTGGCCGTTAGGGTCGGTCTGGAGCGGCTGCTGCGGCTGCTGTTCGGAAGAGACGCCGCGCCGCTGGTAGACGAAGAAGGCCGCGAAGACGATGGCGATGACCGCGATGGCCGGGACGGCGATGCGCCACGGGTTGAAGGAGGGCTCGGGTAGCGGCGCGATTGGCGGTGGCAACTCGTCCGTCGCGGGTCGGCCGTAGTTCGAGCTGACGACCGTTGCATCATCGTCGTCGCGGCTGACGGTCGTGCGCGCCGGTTCGTTCGGCGAAGTCGGGATGACGATGCGGCCCGTGTCGAGCGCGGGGGCGACAGCACCAATCGCCGGAGCCTCTTCGGTCGCGGCCACAGAGAGAGCTTCGTAAAGCTCGCCCGCGCTCTGGAATCTTTCTTCGGGTCGCTTGGCAAGCGCGCGCGCGATGACGCGGCCGATGCTCGCGGGCAGGTCTTTCCGCTCGTCGAGTATCGAGGGCGCGGGCTCCTGTATGTGCTTCATCATCACACCGGTCGGTGAGTCGGCCGTGAAGGGGACGTGACCGGCCAGCAACTCGTAGATGATGACGCCGAAAGAATAAACGTCGGAGCGCGCGTCAATGTCAGAAGCCTGCGAGCACTGCTCGGGCGACATGTACTGCGGTGTGCCGATGATGAGGTTGGGCGCGGTCAGTCCGGGGTCGGTCTCGTGTATGGACTGCGCGGTCTGCTGAATCTTGGCGATGCCGAAGTCGAGAACCTTGGCCCAGTCGCCTCCGCCCGCCGCCTCTTCGAGCATGATGTTGTCGCTCTTGAGGTCGCGGTGAACGACGCCCTCGACGTGCGCGGCTTCGAGCGCGCCCGAGACCTGATGAACGATCTCGACGACGCGCGCGAGAGGCATCGGCCCGCCCGAGCGCACTACCTCTTTCAGCGTGCGCCCCTTCAGGTACTCCATGACGAGATAGACGACACCGTTGTCAGATTCGCCGAAGTCGGTGACGTTGATAGCGTGCGGGTGCGAGATGCGCGAGGCGGCCTTAGCTTCTCTGGTGAAGCGTGCGACGATCTTATCGTCGGCGGCGAGCGCCGGGTGGAGCACCTTGACGGCGACCGTCTTCTCCATCAGGACGTGCGTGGCGCGATAGACGCAGCCCATGCCGCCCTCGTCAATCTTCTCCTCGATGCGATACTTACCGGCGAGCACTTGGCCGAGAAGACGGTCTTCGCCGCCCGCACGCTTCAACACCGTCCCGTCGGCCGGGCACAGAGTGTTCGTGTCGCCGTACTGTCTACCGCATGTTGGGCATGTCTTCATCTAAAGGATACAGCCCCGTCTTCGACTCGATTTTCAGGGGAGACCCGAGCGTAACACACCGCTTTCGCGCGGCGCAATGCAGACGTGTCAAAGCATGCGGAGCGGGCGGAAGAAGGACTCTCTTCGCGGTTAAGTGACGTAGGCTTTACCTCTCGACCTTCTGGCCTTCGCGTTCCCTACTCTGTTAAATTGCCGCGCATGGGACTGGCGTTGCGCGTCGAAAACGTGTCGAAGCAGTATCGCATCTACGCGCGGCCGGGCGACCGTCTGAAGGAGTCTTTGACGCGCGGTCGTCTCAAGCGCCATCGCGAGTTCTGGGCCTTGAAGGGCGTGAGCTTCGAGGTCGAGGCGGGCACGACCACGGGCATCATCGGGCCGAACGGGTGCGGCAAGTCTACGCTCTTGCAAATCATCGCGGGCACGCTCGAACCCACCGGGGGAAGCGTCTGGCGCGAAGGGCGCGTGGCCGCGCTTCTTGAACTCGGGGCGGGCTTCGACCCCGAAGGCACGGGGGTTGAGAACGTCTACATGAACGCCGCGTTGATGGGGCTCACGCGACGCGAGACCGACCGGCTCTTCCCCGACATCGAGCGCTTCGCCGAGATTGGTCAGTTCATACACCAGCCCGTCAAGACCTATTCGTCGGGAATGTTCGTCCGTCTCGCCTTCGCCGTCGCCTCGAACGTCGAGCCCGACATCCTCGTCATCGACGAGGCGCTCGCGGTCGGCGACGCGGTCTTTCAGCACCGCTGCCTGCGTCGGATCAAAGAGATTCAGGAGCGCGGCTCGACCGTCCTCTTCGTCTCGCACGACGCGGCGGCCGTGCGCGCGCTCTGCTCGCGCGCCATCCTGATGAGCGCGGGGCGCGTGCTTTCAGACGGCGTGCCCATCGAGGTCTTGAACCACTATCAGAAGACGGTCATGGAGCGCGAGCAGGCGTTCGAGGAAGAGGAGGAGGCCGCGTCGGGCGAGGGAGCGCAGCAGGACACGGGCAGCGAGGCGGAGTTCGCGCCGTTGCGCTACACGTACCGGCACGGCGACGGCAGCGCCGAGATCGTGAGCGCCGAGATGCTCGACGGCGCGTCGCGCCGCCCCGTCGGAGTCGTCGAGACGGGGTCGCCCCTGATGGTACGCGTCCGCGCGCGCTTTCAACGTGAGGTGGACGATGCGGTCTTCGGCTTCCTCGTCAACGACAGTCGCGGTGTCCACGCCTATGGCACGAACACAAAGGAGCAGCAGATAGATTTGGGGCGGCTCGTGCGCGGCGAGTTGGTCGAGGTCGTCTTCGCCTTCGACTGCTGGCTCGGGCTCGACCAGTTCTCCGTCTCGCTCGCCGTCCACAGCCGCGACGGCGTCAGCTACGACTGGCTCGACGGCGTGCTCTTCTTCCGCGTCACGAGCCCCGTCCTCGTCGAAGGCATCGCGAACCTCAACGCCAGCGCGACGGCGCGTCGCATCGGACTGCGCAGCGCGGACGTACCCGTTGCGGAATACGGAATGAAGTGATCGGCTCAATAAGTCATTGGTTCATGCTTCAATCAACAAATGAATCAATGACTCATCGAACCAATCCAAGAGGTGTGCATGGCCGACCTTGAAGTAGAAAACACACTGCGCGAGATACGCGAGCGCGTGCTTGCCGACGCGCAGCGGCGCGTCCCGTCAACGGGTGGCGCGCTCACCACGCCTGAGGCATCCGGCGCGGAGGCCGTAGGTGTTAACAGGCACGCTTCGGGCGATGCGCTCGCACGCATGGACGCGAACCTCGCTACGACCGGGCGCGCTTGGTCGCGCCTGCCACCGCTTTTGACCTACAGGCGCGGGGTCGCGGCTCGGCTTGAACTCTGGCTCAAGCATCTGGTCAAGCGCGCCGCGCACTGGTTCACGTGGGAGCAGGTCAACTTCAACTCGGCCGTTCACCATGCGCTCGGCGACGTGCGCGCTGCGCTCGCCGCGCACGACAGGGCGCTCGCGCGCATGCGCGAAGAACAAGAAGAGCTACGCGAAGAACTACATGGCGCGCTACGCGGCCAGCGTGCCGAAGCCGAGGCCGACAGGGAGCGCGCTGCGGAACTACAGGCGCGGCTCGCGCACGCGGAGGCGCGCTTTGAGGCGAGCACCGCGCAACTGCGACAGGCGTTCGCCGCCGGGCTGGAGCGTCTCGGTGAAGCTCTGCGCGAAGAGCAGAGCGCGCGGAACGCGAAGCGCACCGCCGAGCTTCAAGCCGAGATGAGCGAGCGCGTTGACGGCCTGCTCGAAGAGCAGCGCGTCTGCTTCAAACAGCTCTCGCTCGAAGCGGGCGAGGCCGCCGTCATGCAAGACCGCGCGCGCCGCCAGCTAGAAGCGCGCATCGACGCGCTTGAGACGAAAGCAGTGACGGAGAAGAGTCTGAAGTATGAAGTATGAAGTATGGAGTCAAGACAGTGCGACTCTCATGCTTTGTCTTCGACTTCAGACTCCAGACCTTAGACTCCAGACCGTTCTCTAGACTCCGAGTTCGATGAAAGACGACCTTTACAGGCGCGCGGGCGTCGAAGACCCGGCGGAGTTCTATCGCACGAAGTTCGTCTCGGACGAGGTTCTGGATGCGCGCTACTTTCGCGCGCTCGACCGCTTCGACATGCGCTTTGCGCGGACGATGTGGGTCTATGACAACGTGCGCGCGGGCGCGTCGGTGCTCGACCTCGGGTGCGGCGCTGGCGTGCTCGCGCTGCTCAAGCGCAAGCGCGTCACGCTCGCGGGCGTAGACCTCTCGCCCGAGTGCGCGCTGGCTTCGCGCCGCAACGGCTACGACTTCACGTGCTCGGCTGCGCTCACGCAACTCCCCTTCGACGACGCGAGCTTCGACTACGTCGTGAGCCTCGACGTGCTCGGCCATGTCGGGTTCGACGAGAAGGACGCGGTGCTCGCGGAAGTCCGACGCGTGCTGCGCGCCGGGGGCGTGACGCTGCACGGCATCGAATGCACGGACAGGCGCGCGCAGAAGTCTTACGAGGAGATGACCGAGGATGAGCTGCGCCGCTTCGTCGCGGTGGACGGCCACGTCGGGCTCGAAGAGGAGCAGGAGCACGCCGCGCGCTTCCGACGCTTCTTTTCCCACGTTGCATGGGAGCCGCGCTACGCGCTCTGCCTTTCGAGCGAGGAGTTCATCAAACAGCAGGACGAGTACGGGCTCGCATTCGAGCCCGACTTCGTTGAGTACCTGCGCACTCTCTCGCACGCCGAGCGGCGAGCCTTCGACATGGCGATGGGCTACGTCTTCGGCAAAATCTCAGACCTCAACGTGCGTCTTCCCAAGAGCGGCCTCTACGTTCTCGTCAAAGCATCGGACGCGCCGCTCGGCCCTTTCTACAATGAGCACCGCGACCGCTCCGATCTCTTTAAGACGAGCGCGCCCGGCGACGCTTCCGTCGATGCTGCGCGCGCCTTCTGCCTCGACCGCGAAGCCTCCTTCGACGACGGCTGGTACGAGCCGAACGTGCTGCCGCCAATCGCACGCTGGATGAAGCGGAGCGGCACCGTAGTCTTTCGCGCACACGCGCTCTCAAAGCTGCGCCTCGATCTGACGACACATATCCCTGACGTGTCGGAGCGCCCGCTCGGCCTGAAGATATTCTTAAACGGCGAGTGCCTGTGTGACTTCTCGCTGTTCCGGCAGGGTTGGCTAGAGTTGGAGATTCCCGTGCCGGTTGAGATGCGGTCGGAGATGGACGCAACCGGTGGCCGGTGTGTGCTTGAGATACGCGCTGACCGCACGTGGCAACCGCGCCCCGACGACGCGGAGAATCGCGACGACCGCGAGCTTTCAATCGCCGTCTGCAACATCGAAGCAGTCCCTTGAGGCGACGCCTATTCTTCGCCCGTTGGGAGGCCGAGGCGAGCGTCGAGCGAGAAGCGCAGGGTGCGGAAGTGCTCTTCGGGCACGGAGGCGATTGAGCGTTGGAGGCGCGTGACGACGGGCGCAAGCTCGCGCTCCTCTTCGGGCTCGACGCGCTCGACGGCCTCGGCCACCTGCTCGGGGCGTGCGCGGCCCGCGAGCCGTCGCAAGGAGTTCGCGAGGAGCGCCGCCGATGCGCGCAGCACGCGCTTGGATTGTCGGAAGGTGCCGCCGACCGCTCCCTCAAGCGGCTTGATGGGTGCCTCGCGACAGACGGCCTGTATCGCCTCGCCCACGGCACGCGCGCCGCACAGGTCGAGCGCGCTCGCGCCGCCCTCGCGCCGACGCATGGCGTAGCTCGCGAGATAGCCAAAGTGATAAGTGCGGCTCGTCAAATCAACCGCACGCTTCCATTCGAGGAAGTAGAAGACCTTGCGAAAGATCGCCTTCAAGGGGTAGACGAGCGCCGCCAGAAGGCACCCGCTCAAACATCCGCGCTCGCGCTCGGCGGCCAAAGCGTCCAACTCGTCTTCAACGAGCACGCGCCCGTTCGCCGCCGCGAGACTACGGAGCAGGCGCTTGCGGAAATAGTTCTTCAACAGGTCGTCTACGAAGGGCAAGGGGATGAGCGGCGTCAGCCCCACGAGCACCGCGTGCGTGACGAGGCTCCGCTGAGTGCCCTGCTCCTTGACCTCAAGAGCGTCCCGCTTATCGTCCATTCTCACCTCCGCCTTCGAGCACATGATACAGTATCGCTCGCGGTTCCGACCTCGTATGCCTATACGCACCATACTCATCTGCACGACGCAGGTTCCGTTCACCACGGGCGGTGCCGAGTCGCACGTCGAAGGACTCCGCTGCGCGCTCATCGAAGCGGGCTACAACGCCGAGGTGGCGGCGCTGCCCTTCAAGTGGTATCCGCCTTCAGAGATCATACGCGGCGCGCTCGCGTGGCGACTGCTCGACGTGACCGAGTCGAACGGCCGTGCCGTAGACCTCGTGGTCGGGATGAAGTTTCCCGCCTACACGGTCGCGCATCCGCGCAAGGTTCTATGGGTGATGCACCAGTATCGCTCGGCCTACAATCTGTGGGGCACGGCCTTCGACGACCTCTCGACCTACCCTGACGGCGCGCGCGTGCGCGACCTCATACGCCATTGCGACGAGCGATTCATCCCCGAGGCGCGCAAGGTCTTCGCCAACTCGCGCACCGTGGCCGAACGTCTCGCGCGCTACAACCGCATCGAGAGCGAGCCGCTCTATCACCCGCCGCCGCGCGCCGCCGCGCTGCACGCGGGCGAGCAAGGCGACTACATCTTCTACCCGAGCCGTCTGGAGCCGCAGAAGCGACAGGAACTTCTGATCGAGGCGATGTACTTCACGCGCACGCCCGTCCGCGCCGTCATCGCCGGAGCCGCGCGCGACCGCGCACACTACGAGTCGCTCGTCCGTCAACACGGCGTGGGCGACCGTGTGAGCCTGCGCGGGTTCGTGGACGAAGAGGAGATGGTTGAGCTTTACGCGAACGCGCTCGGCGTCTGCTACCTGCCGTTTGATGAGGATTACGGCTACGTGACTCTGGAAGGCATGCTCTCGTCAAAGCCGGTGGTCGTCCCGCGCGACGGCGGCGGTGCGACGGAGTTCGTCGGACACGGCTCGGAAGGGCTCATCACCGAGCCTGACCCGCGCGCCCTCGCTCAATGCCTCGACGAACTTTACGAAGACCGCGAACGCTCGCGCCGCATGGGCGAGCGCGGACGCGACAAGCTGCTCGCGCTCAATCTCTCGTGGCAGAACGTCGTCGAGAAGATAATCTCCGCCGCAGGTTGACCATTGCTGTCAGCAGTGTTGTGGAAAAGTTACAAGCGCATCAAGGCTCGACCGCTTTTTTCTTATATTCATCGGATTCGAGGAAGGCGCGGCTGATGCTGCGGTAATCGCCCGTGCGGTGGAGCACATCGCGCCAGAAGTTGAAGCCTTCGAGGTCGCGGTCGGGCGGGTCGCCGGGGTTGCGCCCGAGGTAGCCGAAGAAGTGTACGAGCACATAGGCAGTGTCGTACTCGCGCGCGTCGTGTTCGCCATCGTCAGCCGCGCGCAGAAGTGCTGTGGCGCGCGCGTCGTCGCCCTCAGCGAGTTGCAAAGCGAGCGTGCGGCGGTTCGCGTCAAGCTGCTGCTCCCACCCCTGCGCGCCGACGTAGAGGCCGCGACCGAAGACCTTCAAAGCCGACATGAACTCATCTCTTCGCGGCTCGCGCCCACGCGAAGCTTTTAAGAGGCGATAGACGAAGAAGCTCGTGCGCGGAAACTCCGAGAGCAGCGCAAAGGGGTCGCGCCCGACGCGCGCGGCCAGTTCGCGCGGCGCGAGTACGACGCTCACCGCGTCGCCTTTATGCTTGTCGCTGTCGTTGTTGATGAGAGGGGCCGTGCGCGCGTCGTAGATCGTGATGCCGGGCGAGCGATAGACCACAGAGAAGTTAGCCTCAAAGAATGAATCATCGGCCTTCGACTCGCGCCGCTCCGCCTCGCCGACGTAGACGTAATCAACGCCGTAGTATCGCAACAACTCCAACGCGTCTGTGCTGCCCGCATAGATTCGGCGCACGTCCGCTTCGCGCTCGCGGAACTCGTAGCCGTGCGCCCAGAGCCAGTCGGTCGCGCCGCGCAACGTGCGGCGTCCGGCCAGACACAGCGCGGGCTGGTTGAACGTGGGCGCGGTCAGGAAGAGTGCGTGCGGCGCTGTCTTCTCGCGTATGAACTGCGCGGCGGCGGAATCTTCATCGGTGAAGAGTCGCGTGGACGCGTGGCTCTCGGCCTGTAGCGCCGCAATCCCCGTCAGGACACAGAGCAGTGTGAGCAGGACGGCGAGCGACGCGCTGGCAAGTCTTATGCGGCGCGCGCCCGCGAGTCGAACGAGCCAACGGGCGACGAAGACGCTGTTGAGCGCGTGCCAGTAGTATGTAAGCTTGCCGTTGTCGAAGAGGTTGGGCGAGACGACGACGACGAGACTGAAGGCGAAGAGCATGACGAAGGCGAGATAGAAACTCTTCCAGGCGCGAGGCGCGGTGAGCCATGCGAGCCCTCCGATGAGCAGCGGCAGTCCAAAGTTACGCAGAAGGTAGACGGGGAAGAAGGCCGCGTCGTCGCCGCCCATCCAACCGGGTTGCAAACGAACGATGCCGCCCGTCGCGGCGTGACGCGCGAGACTGAGAAGGTGCGGCGCGGCCAGCAGCACGGCGGGCGTCCAGAAGGCCAGCCATGCGCGCCTCGGGCTCAGTGCGAAGAGGAAGAGACTGACGAGGCAGACCGCGATGTATGTGTGCGTGTGAAAGAGCGGCAGCAGCCCCGCCAGCACGCCCGCGACGAGCAACAGTACCCATTGCGGATTGTTGATTGCCAGTTGCCGATGAGAAGGATTGGAGACAGCGTTACTTTCATGCTCATCCAATCCGCAATCCGCAGTCCGCAATTCGCAATTCCAACTGCGCCACACGATTGCCAAGAGCGTGAAGATCATCAGCCCTGCGGGCAGGCCGTAGAGGCTCGCGCGCTGCGGCACGAAGGTATCCGTGACGAGGTTCGTCCAGTGAATCCCACGCACCCAAAGATTCGCGTAGTTGACCGAGAGCGCGCTCCAGAACTCTGCTAAGCCGAGACCGCTCCGCCGCCAGTCGTGAAAGAACTCCCGGAAGCCAAGGCCGCCGTTCAAGAGGAAGAGAAACGTCGCCAGCGTTGCCGCTGCCGTGCTGCGCGCTACGCGCAGCGCGAACGAGTAGAAGATGCCGACGCACGCGAGCGCAAGCGGCAACGCCGTCGCCAGCATCGCCGCGCGCAAAGTCAGCCCCGCTGCCATCAGCGCCGCCGCGTGGAAGTCCGGCATAAACGGGTAGAGCAAAGGCTCGCCCGCCAGAGGCGTGTACGTGGGTGGAAAATTATTGCCGTAGAGGAACGACGTGGCGAGCGCCGCGTGGAAGCTCAGGTCATACCACGCGCTCCCGCCGGAGTAGACGCCGCCCACCCCTTCGGCAAATGTGTGCGACGAGAACAGTCGCCAGAAGACCGGCGCGAAGACGACAAGCACGACGGCGAGTCCGACGTGTTGACTGCGAAGAAGAGTTTGACGCCCGAAGAACTCTCGAACGCTACGCGCAAAGGCCGCTCTGCCCGCGCGTTTGAGTCGCACGAACGTGGGCGCGAGCATGAGCGCGGCCGCGAGCCACACGAGCACAGTGGCCCACGCGACCACTGCGTAAGTCAGTCGCCCCTGCCAACGCGCGAACACATAGACCAGAAGGCTCGCGAGCATCCACCCCACGACCGTGCCCCACAGCACGTGCTCCCACCCGTCGAGCGCAACGCGCAACGCGCGCCGCGTCACGCACGCCCCGAGCACCGCCGCACCCGTGAGAAACAGAAGCGCAAGCATTGGAAACAGTGATGAGTGATGAATGATGAGTGATGAATATAAACGCGTTGCGATATTCATCACTCATCATTCATCACTCTTTCTTCATCTTCTTGTACTCAATCGAATCTCTGAAGGCGAGGGCGATCTTTTCGGGGTCGCTTGTGCGCTCAAGCTGCGCGAGCCAGAAGTTGAAGCCTTCAAGGTCGTGGTCGGGCGGGTCGTCGGGGTTGCGACGGAGGAAGCCGAAGTAGTGGAGCAGTAGAAGCGAACGGTTACGCTCGCGCTCGACCAACCGCGTGTCTTCCGAAACCTTGAGCAGTGCGCCCGCGCGTGTCTCGGCCTTCGATGCGAGTGCGCCTGCGAGCGCGTCGCGCTCCGAAGGGTCGGGCGCGAGCCCCGCGTTCTCGTAGAGCCGCGCGACGTAGTGCGCGTCGTCGAGCCTCTCGTAGAGCTTCTGGAACTCGGGGCTTAGAGACAGATCATGCGAGAGATTGCGCAGGCGCGCGTCGAAGTCGCGCTGCGACTCTTCAGAGCCGGGCACGAGCCCGCGCCCGACCTCAGTCACGTCCGACATGAAGTCCGCGTAGCGCGGCAGCGTGCCGCTCTCGACGAGGCGCAGGCGGTAGAGCGACTGACACCACGGCGTGTACTGCCCGAGCAGGTTGACCGTGTCCTCCGTGACGAGCGTGACCCAATCGCGCAACTCAAGCTCGGGCGGGGGCGATGCTTCGGAGCGCGCCTCGGGCTCGGTCTTCACCACCGCGTAGAGGTCGTCGCGGCCGTCGAAGCGATTGACGAAGCGCAGACGCCCCGCCGCGACCGCACGCGCGAAGAAGGTCGCGTAATCCTGTCGCCGCTCGGGCCCGATAAGCTCGTTCTTGACGACGACGTATGAGGCCGGAATCCGTTCG
>JAVXWN010000216.1:0-9668 GCA_032230645.1 Acidobacteriota bacterium
TGACCGAGCCCTTCGGCAGCTCGACTGCGCGCAAACCCGTGCGCGCCGGGTCGCCGCCGACAAGCAGTCCGCCGCCGCCGAGCGAAGGCGTGACGACGAGCGAGCGCAATGCGCCGCCCTCCTTCTGCTCCGTCGCGGCCCTGCCGCCCTCTTCGATTTTCAACACGAGCGAGCCGTCGCGCCCCGAGAATCCAAGCGCGAAGGTGTTGCCGCCGCCGGGGACAATCACGTCGAGCACGCCGTCGCCGTTCAAGTCGGCGAAGGCCGCAGAGGCGGCGTCGTTCGCGCCCTCCGCGTACCAGCGGACGGTGCCGTCAACTGTGCTGACGAGCGCGACGCGCCCATGCTTCGTCAACATCACGATCTCCGGATTCCCGTCGCCGTCAATGTCCGCCGCGGTGAGCGTGCCGCGCACCGAGTCGTTGTCGGCCTTGATGGCTCCAAGAATTTTCATATCCGGAATGTTGAAGGCCCAAAGGCCGTCATTACTACCGATGACCATGAAGGGCATCTCGCCGCGCTTGACGACAAGCGGGGGCGTCGTCACTTCGCCGTCGAACTTCGACTCGCTGATGACCATGCCGTCGGCACCACGAAACTCAAGCCGCCCCTTCTTCATGCTGAGCAGGACGCCGCTCTTACCGCCCGCCGAAAACGGGTAGGGCGCGCCCGCCACTTCACCCGAGAGTTTCTGGCTCGCGAGCACACGTCCCGTGCCCGCGTTGAGGATATAGAACATATCCGGGTCTTGCGTAACGACGACGACCTCCGCGACCGCGTCGCCGTCCACGTCCGTCGCCACGCCCGCGACCGCGCGTCCTTCGAGGCTCGCGCGCCAAGCCTCGCGACCAGTGTCGCCCCGGAGCGCCCTCACTCCGCCCTGCGTCGCCACGACGATGCTCGCCCCGCGCTGCGCATCGCCAAAGATGAGCGGCGCGAAGTCCGAAGGGTTGCCGACTGAAGTTTGCTGACCAGCGGCCGGAGGGCCAAAGCGCGCCGTCCACAGCGAGATACCGCTTGCGCCATCAACGGCGAAGACGCGGCCGTCAACGCCGACGCCGACGAAGTCAACGATGCCGCCCGTTCGCAGCGCGGCGGGCGCGAGCCGCACGACCTCGCCCGTTGCGATGCGCCACCCCGTCGCGTCGGCGGGCAGAAGAACGCTTGCCACCTCGACCTTCTGCTCGCCGCTCAAAGAGACGCGTTCGGGGCGCGAGAACGTGATGCTCGTCTCGGCCGCGGCGGGCGCGACGCGCCAGAAGTAGTTACCGGGCGCGAGTCCCTTGACGACATACTGACGCCCCTCGACCGCCTGATCGAAGACTATGTCCTCGAACTTTTCATCGCTCGCGAGTTGGAGCCGGTAGCGACTGACGCCGGGCTTGCCCTGCCAGCGGACGAGTATCGAAGGCGGCACCTGCTGCGCCACGGGCTTCTGCGCCGCGTCGGGCAGCTTCGACGTTTCGGGAAGAAGAGTCTTGCCCGGCTTAACCTTGCCGGTTTTTTTGTTCTGAGTAGCGCCGCTCTTCTGCGCCGTAGCCGCACGCGCAGCGAAGGGCGCGATGAAGAGAACAGCGGCGAGCGCGATCAGGCTCAGCGTCTTGCGTGGGTGACGGTTCGATTCGTGAGTCATGGGGCCTCGTTCAGTTTGTAGCCGACGCCGCGAACCGTCAGCACGTAATGCGGGTTCTTCGGGTCGGGTTCGAGCTTGCGGCGCAGGCGGTTGATGTGCGGGTCTACGTTGCGCTGGTAGCCTTCGTACTCCGTGCTCCAGACTTCATCGAGCAGGTCGTTGCGCGACCATGCGCGGCCGGGCTCGCTCGCCAGACGTTCGAGGATGTGAAATTCCAGCGGCGTCAAATCAACGCGGCTGCCGCCGATTGTGACTTCGTGCCGTCGCTTGTCAATGACAAGCTCGCCCACCTCTATGCGATCCTTCTTATCATCTTCGGGCTTGGCCGACCACTTGCCCGCGCGCCTGAGCAACGCCTCGACCCTCACCTCAAGCTCGCGCGGGCTGAAGGGTTTCGCGAGATAATCGTCCGCGCCCGCTTGAAAGCCCGCGACCTTGTCGTCAACGGCGTCGTGCGCGGTTAGGAACATCGCGGGCGTCTCGATGCCGCGGTCGCGCACGCGCCTGAGCAGTTCAAGCCCGCTCATGCCCGACATCGTCACGTCGAAGATGAAGCAGTCGAACTGGCCCGAGAGCGCGCGTTCAAGCGCCTCTTCGGCGCTCTCCTTCTCCTCGACCTCGAAGCCGAGGCGTCGGAAATACTCGGCGAGCAGCATACGCATGCTCAGGTCGTCGTCCACAATCAGAATGCGAAGGCTCACATGACCTCACCTTGAATGTTGTCGGGGTAGAGCTTTGCAAGTCAAAGTTCCGTGCGCACGGATTATAGCGCAAGAGCGGCGAAGATGCGCGCCCCGTAATCTCTTATTCCTTGACGCCTAAAGCCCTCGCTCCGTATAGTTTCGTTTTACCGAAGAGGCGGCTCGGACTCTTCCCCTCCAACTATTAAAAGACAAGCGGGCTTGCGGGCGACTTTCTTAATGCGCGACCTAAGGCGACTATTATTCTATCTCAAACCGCACTGGGGTAAGTTCACCCTCGCGACGGTCGCCATGCTCGCCGTAGGACTGCTTCAGAGCGCCATCGGCGCGCTCATCGTCCCCATCTTCGATCAAGCGCTACGGCAGAGCGGCGGCGGCGATGCGGGCCAGCGCACGCCCACTCTCTTCGGACTCCAGAACGTCATCCCCGATTCGGGCTTCGCCGCGTGGCGCACCATCGCCGTCCTGCTCATCCTCTTCACTATCGTCAAAGGCGTCGCCGAATATTTCTCGACCTACCTGATGGCGCGCGTCGGTCAGGAGTCGGTCTTGAAGTTGAGGACTGACATGTACGCGCACCTGCACGCGCAGTCGGCCAACTTCTTCGAGCGACACCGGACGAACTATCTCGTCTCGCGTCTCGTCGGCTCGGCTTCCGCCATCGAGACGGCGGTCTCGAACACTCTGCGCGACATGCTGCGCGAGGGTTTCACGCTCGCATGCTTTCTCACGGCATCGTTCTACTACTCTTGGCGTCTGACGCTCGGCTCGCTCGTCATCGCGCCGGTCATCGGCTTTCTGACCGCGCGCTTCGGCCGCGCGCTCCGTAACCTCGCGCGCGAGTCATACGAGGGCGGCCAGCAACTCGTTGACACGGCGCAGGAGGCTTTAAGCAATCAGACGATAGTGAAAGCTTACGTCGCCGAAGCGCGCGAGCTTGGACGCTTCGAGCGCGTCGCGCGCCAGATCATGCGCGCCAACCTGCGCGCCGCGAAGATCAACGGCATCGCGCCGAACACCATCGAACTCATCGGTGTCTTCGCCGTCGCCGCGCTGCTCTTCTTCGCGCAGCGCGAGATACTTTCGGGGCGCATGAACGCGGCGCTCTTCATCACGTTTCTCTTCTTCCTCTTTTCGAGCTACGACCCAATGCGCAAGCTCTCGCGCCTGCACAACGGCATGGAGCAGGCGCTCGCCGCCGCGCGCCACGTGTGGGAAGTGATGGACGAACAGGCCGAGATGCCCGAGAAGACGAACGCCGTTGCGCTCCAACCGCTTCGCGAAAGCATCGAGCTGAAGGGCGTCCACTTCGGTTACGGCAACGAGCAGCGTCTGGTCTTGCGCGACATCAATCTTCGCATCCCCGCTGGACGCATGATCGCGCTCGTCGGCGAGTCAGGCGGCGGCAAGTCAACGCTGACCAAGCTCGTCCCGCGCTTTCATGATCCCTCGGCGGGCGCGGTGCTCTGGGACGGCGTTGACCTGCGCGACGCGAGCCTCGTCAGCTTGCGCACAAACACCGCGCTCGTCACGCAGGAGACGGTGCTTTTTAACGACACCGTCCGCTACAACATCTCTTACAGCCGCCCCGAAGCCACCGAGGCCGAGATCGAAGCGGCAGCACGCGCCGCGCACGCGCACGAGTTCATCCAGGAGTTGCCTGCTGGCTATGACACGGTTGTCGGCGAGCGCGGCATCTTCCTCTCGGGCGGCCAGCGACAGCGGCTCGCCATTGCGCGCGCCGTGCTCGCGGACGCACCCGTCCTTGTACTTGACGAGGCCACTTCCGCGCTCGACGCCGAGTCGGAGCGGCTTGTGCAGAAGGCGCTCGCGAACCTGACCAGCGGGCGCACCACCATCGTCATCGCGCACCGCCTCTCGACCGTGCGCCGCGCCGACCAGATCGTCGTCATCGAGCGCGGACGCATCATCGAGACGGGCCGTCACGGCGAACTGCTCGCACTCGGCGGTGCCTATCGCAGGCTCTACGAACTGCAATTCGCGGACGAGGAGGAAGAAGCATTGGTAAATGGTCAATAGTAAATGGTCAATAGCGATTGCCTTTAGCGCGTCCCGTGCGTTGTGAAGCGAACCGGCGAACAAGCAACCATTTACCAATCACCATTCACCATTCACCTGCTATGAAATCAATGACCGGATTCGGACGGGGCACGGCGCAGGGCGACGGCTACAGCGTTGCCGTCGATTTGAAGACCGTCAACAACCGCTTCCTCGACGTTCATCTCCGCGCGAGCACGGAAATCTCTTCCGTCGAGACAACAGTGCGTCGCCGCATCGGCGAGCGCCTTTCGCGCGGGCGCGTGGACGTAAATATCTCTCTTGAGCGAGCGAGCGAGGCCAGCTACGAGTTGAATCGCCCGCTCATCGCGGGCTTCATCAACGCGATGCGCGAGATGCAGCGCGAGTTCGGGCTACAGGGCGAACCCGACATCAACGTGCTGGCGCGGCTCCCCGGCGCGATGCAGGCTTCGCGCAACGGTGTCTCCGAAGAGGCTTTGAAGGGCATCGAGGTCGCGCTCGCCGAGGCGCTCGACGGGTTAGAGGAGATGCGCGAGCGTGAGGGCGCGGCGCTTGCCGCCGAGATGGGCTCGCGGCTTGACGAGATAGAGCGACATCTGCCCGTCATCGAATCGCTCTCGGGCAAGCAGGTCGAGGCTTATCGCGCGCGCGTCTTCAAACGCATCTCCGAACTACTCGCACGCGACGGGTTGGAGATAGTGGAACTCGATCAGGGGCGGCTCTCGCAAGAGGTCGCATACCTCGCAGACCGCAGCGACATCACGGAGGAGACTGCGCGACTGCGCAGCCACGTCTCACAGTTCCGCGCCGCGCTCTCGGAGACCGGCGACACGGGCAAGCGGCTCGACTTCCTCCTCCAAGAGTTCAACCGCGAGGCCAACACGGTTCTCTCAAAGTCTACCGACCTTGCGATCAAGGACGCGGCGCTCGCCATCAAGGCCGCGGTCGAAAAACTTCGCGAGCAGGTGCAGAACGTTGAGTGAAGTCCTCGAACCGTCGGGCGCGGCGCACGCGCGAGCGGGCGACCACGGCGCGCTCTTCGTCATCAGTTCCCCCTCGGGCGGCGGCAAAGGCACGCTTATCCGACACCTGCTCGAAGCCGTCCCCGGCATCAGCTATTCGGTTTCATGGACGACGCGCACGCCGCGCCCCGGCGAGGTGGACGGCGTCAACTACCGCTTCGTCTCCGAAGAAGAGTTCGGGCGGATGCGCGACTCGGGCGGCTTCCTCGAATGGGCGGTCGTTCACGGACACCTCTACGGCACCGCGCGCAGCGCCGTCGAGCAGGAGTTGGCCGCGGGGCGCGACATCATCTTAGAGATTGACGTGCAGGGCGCGCGCTCAATCCGCGCGACGATGAAACCCGTGGTCTCCGTCTTCATTCTCCCGCCTTCGTTCGAGGTCTTGCGCGCGCGTTTGACGGCGCGCATGACCGAGCGTCGGGAAGAACTTGAGTTGCGGCTTGCGAACGCGCGCGGCGAGGTCGAGCAGTACACGCACTTCGACTACCTCGTTCTTAACGATGAGGTCGAGCGCGCGGCGGTTCAACTCTCCTCAATCGTACTGGCCGAGAGGGCGCGGCGCGAGCGGCAGGAGTGGGTCGCGCGCCGCGTGCTTAACTCGTTCGGAGCGCCCGCGAGCGTTGAATAAATGGCGCGGAAAGTTTATAAAAGAGCGTTAATCTAAACGCTGGAATTTATGAGGAGCCCGGCAATCACCTGCGCTGGCAATGAAGAGATATGGCAAAGCCCTCGGACACGATACACCGGACGCAAGAGCAGACCGAACAGGGGTCGGAGAACACCACTTTCGACTCGAAATACCGCCTTATCCTAATCGCCGCTCAGCGCAGCAAGCAGTTGCAGAGGGGCGCGCGGCCACGCATCGAGATGGACTCACCGCGGCACAAGCCGACTCGCATCGCCCTCGAAGAAGTGCAAAGCGGCAAGGTCGCCTTCTCGATTCTCGACAAAGAGTGAGTTGAAGACTCGCCTACAGCCTATTGATTCAACGGCTCATTGATTCATTGAATCAATGAGCCGTTGAATCGACAACCTCATCCTTCCACACTACATGCCCTTGTAGTCGGGCCCGCCGCCGCCCTCGGGCGTGACCCAATTGATGATCTGGTAGGGATCCATGATGTCGCACGTCTTGCAGTGGACGCAGTTGGAGAAGTTTATCTGCAAGCGTCGCTGGCCGTCGCCGTTCTCGACCATCTCGTAGACGGCCGCCGGGCAGAAGCGTTGGCAGGGGTTGGCGTACTCCTCTACGCAGCGCGTCGCGCAGATATCCGTGTCGAGCACATGCAGGTGCGCGGGCTGATCTTCGTCGTGTGAGACCGCCGCATGGTAAACGTCCGTGACCTTGTTGAAGGTGAGCTTGTTGTCGAAGCGCAGCTTGCCGTAACGCTGCGAGATGTCGTCGCCGCGATAGCCGTAGTCCTTCAGCTTCTTCATCGCCTCGTGCCCTGACTCATGGCTCGTGCGGTCGAAGAGTCCCCACGAACGCCCGCCCGTTAAAAACTGAAGCCCCGCATTGGCGAGCCCGAGCCAGCGGCCGTGCTTGAAGGCGGCGTGGAAGTTGCGCACGCGCCGAAGCTCTGTTGTTATCCAACTCTCGCGGACGAGCTGACGATAACGCTTGAGCTGCTGCTTCGAATAGTCCTCGACCAAGAGCGCCTCGAAGATGGTCTGCGCGGCGAGCATGCCGCTCTTGATGGCCGTGTGGATGCCCTTGAGACGTTGCGAGTTGAGAAAGCCCGCCGAGTCGCCGACCAACAGAAAGCCGTCTCCGTGGAACTGCGGGATGGCGTAGAAGCCTCCGGCCGCGATGGTCTTCGCGCCGTAACGAATCATCCGTCCACCTTCGAGAAGCTTCGCGACGAAAGGGTGCTGCTTGTAACGTTGAAACTCGGCATGCGGGTCGAGCAGAGGGTCTTGGTAGTCGAGCCCCGTCACATAGCCGATGTTCACGATGCGATTCTGCATCCCGTAAATCCACCCGCCGCCGTAAGTGTTCGGGTCTGATGGGAAGCCGAGCGTGTGCGTGACGCGACCTGCGGGGTAACGGTCGTCGGGCAACTCCCAAAGCTCTTTGACGCCGATGCTGTAGACCTGCGGCTCGCGCCCGTCGTTGAGCCCCAGACGCTCGGTCAACTGTTTCGTCAGCGACCCGCGCGGGCCTTCGCCGAGCACAGTGACTTTCGAGAGGATGTCCACGCCGGGCTCGAAGTTCGCCTTGCGTCGTCCCTCTTTGTCAATGCCCTTGTCACCCGTGCGCACGCCAACGACGCTGTCGCGTTCGTCGTAGAGCATTTCGGCTCCGGGGAACTCGGGGAAGATGTTGACGCCCGCCTCCTCGCACTTCTCGCCGAGCCATGCCGTGAGCTTATTGAGCGAGACGATGTAGTAGCCGTGATTCTTCAAGGGCGGCGGCGTGATCGGCGACTTGATGGCGCGGGTCTTCGTGAGATAGAGAAAGTAGTCCTCTTTCACCTCCGACTCGACGGGCGCGCCCTGCTCGATGAAGTCGGGGATGAGTTCCCTGAGCGCCTTCGGGTCCATCACCGCGCCCGAGAGGATGTGCGCGCCGATGGATGCGCCCTTCTCGATGACGGCGATTTGAATCTCGCCGAGCGACTTGCCCTGCCGCGTGCCTTTCGCCACAGCCTCGTTGTGCTCTGCGACGAGGCGCGACAGGTGAAGCGCGCCGCTCAAAGAGGCAGGCCCCGCGCCCACGAACAAAACGTCCATCTCGATGCTTTCACGTTCCATCACACGCGCTCCTCGAATCAAGACTTGCCGGAAGCTCATTCAACATCGTCCGGCGGAAAATTCACGGGATAAAACAAAAATGAATCACCATTCATTTTATCGGTGCGTTGTCAAAATAGCAAAACGGCTGCGGGCGAAGTCGTCGAGTCGGAAGCCAAGTGCTCCTGTTTGCCGATTCGGCGTAGGGGGCACATAATCTTCGACAGGATGAATCCGAACAATTAAGACGAGGGGGCGACAGTTCTATGTCGGAGCACGAGCGCACGAACCGTCTCGCGGGCGAGTCTAGCCCGTACCTTTTGCAGCACGCGCACAACCCTGTGGACTGGTATCCGTGGGGTGAGGAGGCGCTTGAACGCTCGAAGCGCGAGGACAAGCCGATTCTTTTAAGCATCGGCTACTCGGCCTGTCACTGGTGCCACGTGATGGAGCGCGAGTCTTTCGAGAACGACGAGATCGCGCAGCAGATGAACGAGCAGTTCGTTAACATCAAGGTTGACCGCGAAGAACGCCCCGACCTCGACCAGATTTACATGAGCGCCGTCCAGATGATGACGCGCCACGGCGGATGGCCGCTGACGGTCTTTCTCACGCCTGACCTCATTCCCTTCTACGGCGGCACGTACTTCCCGCCCGAAGACAGCCACCAGATGCCCGGCTTCCCACGCATACTCGCGGCCGTCTCGGAAGCCTATCGCTCACGCCCCGAAGAGGTGCGAAAGTCGGCGTGGGAAATCCTCTCGGAGATGCGGCGCATGGGACTTGCGCAAGAGTCTTCCGAAGTCATCAACCAGCAGTTGCTCGACAACGCATACCGCGGGCTCGCGCGCTCTTACGACCCACGGCACGGCGGCTTCGGCAGCGCGCCCAAGTTCCCTTCCTCGATGAATCTCGAATTCTTACTGCGTACTTTCAAGCGTGGCGGCGATGCGCGCGCGTTAGAGATGGTGACGCATAGTTGTCGCATGATGGCCGAGGGCGGGTTGTACGACCAGCTTGGCGGAGGCTTTCACCGCTACTCGACCGACGCGCGCTGGCTCGTCCCGCACTTCGAGAAGATGCTCTACGACAACGCGCTCCTCACGCGTCTCTACCTGCATGCGTATCAGGCGACGGGCGATTCATTCTTCAGACGCATAGCCGAAGAGACGCTTGGCTACGTCAAGCGTGAGATGTTCGACGAGTCCGGCGCTTTCTACTCGACGCAGGACGCGGACTCGGAAGGCGTCGAGGGCAAGTTCTTTGTATGGGACAAGGAGGAGGTCGAGAGCCTGCTCGGGCCCGATGACGCGCGCCTCTTCTGCGCTTACTACGACGTGACCGAGGGCGGGAACTTCGAGGAGCGAAACATCCTTCACGTCGAGAGACCGCTTGAGGAGGTCGCGCGAGAACAGAAAGTTTCCGTCGAGAGGTTGATCGAAGCACGCGAGCGCGGGTGCGGCCGTCTCTTCACCGAGCGTGAAAGACGCATCAAGCCCGGACGAGACGAGAAGGTTATCACTGCTTGGAACGGATTGA
>JAVXWN010000065.1:0-10487 GCA_032230645.1 Acidobacteriota bacterium
CGCGGCGTGGCAACTCAGGTATCAACGGCTCGATAAGCACCCATTGTTCATTAGTTAGTTCTTCTCGTCGTGCCATGTCAAAATCGTAGCACGGCTATTTATGAGACCGCTTCTAGATGAAAACGACTCCGCCGACTAAACGCGAGACGCGCCGCGCGGCCGTCCTTCTCTTCCTGACCTGCTTCGCCGCCTTCGCCTCGCCGCCCGCGCGCACACGCGCCCGGCAAGCCGACGCGCAAAATACGGAAGTCGCTTCGACTAAGAGAACTGAGACAGCGCCCTCCGTTCAAGTCATCCCCGCGCCCAAGTCCATGACTCCGACGGGTGAAAACTTCGCGCTCTCGCGTGACGTGCGCGTGGTCGTCGCCGACGCGAAGTCTGTTGACGACGCAACGGCCGCGCAGGACTTCGCGGACGACGTGAGCGCGACGGCGGGCGTCACGCTCCGCGTTGGTGAGGGAGGCGGCAAGCGCAGGATTATCGTCGGCGCTCTCTCGCTCCCGCGCGTGCGCGCGGAGGTCGAGCGCGCAGGGTCGAGCGTGCCCGCGGACTTGAACGACGAAGGCTACGTGCTCGTCGTCGAGTCGAATCTCATCGTCGTCGCGGGGCGTTCGGCGGCGGGTACGTTCTACGGGCTTCAGACGCTCAAGCAGCTTGTGCGCGGCGAGGGCGCGAGCGCATACGTGCAAGGCGTTCGGATAACCGACTGGCCCTCGATGCGTTGGCGCGGGCTCTCCGACGACATCAGCCGCGGCCCCATCCCAACGCTCGACTACTTCAAACGACAGATTCGCAACGAGGCCATGTTCAAGATGAACATGCACAGCCTCTACATGGAGCACGTCTTCGGCTCCGAGTCGCACCCGCTCATCGCGCCCGAGGGCGGTGCGCTCATGCCCGACGAAATCCGCGAGTTGGTCGCATACGCGCGCCGCTTCCACGTCGAGCTTGTCCCGCAGCAGCAGACCTTCGGCCATCTTCATAAGGCGCTCAAGCTCGAACAGTATAACGAGCTGGCCGAAGTCCCATACGGCGACGTACTCTCGCCGCAAGCCGAGGGGACGTATGAGCTGGTCGCGGATATTTACAAAGAGATTGCCGAACTGTTCCCCGGCCAATTCTTCCACATCGGCGCGGACGAAACCGTCGAGCTTGGTCGCGGCCGTAGCGCCGAGCAGGTGAAGGCGCGCGGTATCGGGCCCGTCTACTTCGACCACCTCAAGCGCGTCCACAGCTTGTTGCAACCCTACAAGCGGCGTCTGATGTTCTGGGGCGACATCGCGCTCAACCATCCGGACTTGCTGCCCGGTGTTCCGCGCGACATGATTGCGATGAATTGGGACTACGCGCCGCGTCCGAGTTACGAGGCGCGCATCAATCTCTTCAAGAAGGCGGGACTTGAACAGTTCGTCTGCCCCGGTGTTGCGAGTTGGAACCAGATATTCCCGAACACCGATTCGTCATCTGTGAACATCGCCAACTTCATCCGCGACGGCCAGCGCGCGGGCGTGCTCGGAGTGATGAACACCGAATGGGACGACGACGGTGAGTCGCTCTTTGAGAACACTTGGTATGGTGTCGTCCTCGGCGCGGCCGCGTCGTGGCAGAGCGCGCCGCTCGACCTCGCGGCCTTCGAGCGCGACTTCGACTGGGCCTTCTTCCGTCACGAAGGCAACGAACTGACACGCGCCACGCGCACGCTCGGCGGCGTGAACGCTACGCTCGGCATCAATTCGAGCGACGAGCTTTTCTGGCGCGACCCCTTCACCGACAACTTTCAGGAGACGATTGCGCGCAAGCTCGAAGAGAAGACGCGGCTGATGCGACTCGCTGTCGAAGACGCGGAAGAGACTTTAATTCGAGAGAAGCCGCGCGTGCGTCGAAACCTTCAAACGCTCGACGCGATGCGTCTGGCCGCGCGCCGCTTTGACCACATGGGACGCCGCGCGCAAGTCATCGAGCAATTCGGCCGCGACTACTGGGATGCTTACTTGAACCTCGGCGACCGTCGCCGCGTGCGTCACCTGCGCTCGTACTCGGGCGCGGTCTACAACTCTTTGCGCGAGATGGCCGAGGAGCTTTCGGAGTTGCGCGAAGCTTACCGCGCGCAGTGGCTCGCGGAGAATCGCCCCTATTGGCTCGCGAGCGTGCTGGCGCGTTATGATCTCGCCGTCTCGCGGTGGCTCTCGCGCTCGAAGCAGTTGGAAGATGCGCTGCGCGACTACGACCAGACCTCGGTGCTGCCTGCGCCCTCCGAGTTCGGACTCGGTTCGCGTCCCTCGCAGGAAAATTGACGAAGAGCACGAAGAAGAGATTGAAATGATTTCAAGAGGCTTCGTCTGCATCCTTCTCGTCTTACTGACGGCGACACTCTTCGCTTCGGGTGTCGGCTCGTCGCGACGGCAGCGCGCGGGTGACGAAGCGCGTTGGGTCGAAGAGACTCTGAAGGGTCTTTCGCTGCGCGAGCGGTTGGGGCAGATGTTGATGACGCCCGTGCAGGTCGAGTCGGTGAGCGCCGAGCGACTGACGGAGTTGAAAGGGCAGTTGACTGAACTGGGACTGGGCGGCGTCGTCGTTCGTGGTGGGAGCCCGCTAACGGTCGCCGCGCTCACGAACGAGTTGCAGCGCGCGTCGCGCGTGCCTCTCTTCATCGGCGCGGATTACGAGCGCGGCCTGCGTATGCAGATGAGTGCGGGCACGCCCTTTGTCAACAACATGGGCGTGGCCGCCGCGGGCGATGTGCGCGCGGCCTTCGAGCAAGGGAAGATCACTGCCCGCGAAGCACGCGCCGTCGGCGTCAACTGGCTGTTCGGCCCCGTTGCCGACGTGAACAACAATCCGGACAACCCCGTCATCAACGTCCGCTCCTTCGGCGAAGACCCGCGCCGCGTGGCCGAGTTCGTTGCTGCTGCGGTGCGCGGCACACGAGCGGGCGGCGCGCTCTCGACCGCCAAGCACTTCCCCGGTCACGGCGACACGGCCGTAGACACGCACATCGGCCTCGCCGCGATTCAAGCAGACACGGCTCGCCTCTCGCGGCTCGAACTCGTTCCCTTTCGCGCGGCGATTGACGCGGGAGTAGACGCGGTGATGACCGCGCACGTCTCGGTGCCGAAGGTGACGGGCGATGACGTGCCCGCTTCGCTTTCGCCGAAGGTGACGACGGAGCTTCTGCGCCGCGAGTTGAAGTTCGACGGGCTGGTCGTCACCGACTCGCTCGGCATGGGCGCAATCACGCGAGGGTTTCCGGGCGGAGAAGCGGCTGTGCGCGCCGTTCTCGCGGGTGCGGACGTGGCGCTCACGCCGCCTGATTTGAAGGCGTCGCTTGACGCGCTCGAAGAGGCGGTCAAGCGCGGCCGAATCACGCCGGAGCGCGTTGACGAAAGCGTCAGGCGCATACTTCATGCGAAGTACAGGCTTGGGCTCGCCGCGAGCCGCACGGTGAACGAGGACGCGGTCACTCAACTTGTCGAGAGCCCCGACTCAGTCATCGCGTCGCGTCATGTCGCGGAGAATTCGGTCACGCTCCTGCGCGACGAAGGCGGGCTCGTGCCGCTCGACGCGGCGCGCGCGGCGCGCACGGTCTTCGTCATCGTCGCGGCGGACGAAGACCCGGAGGAGGGGCGCACGCTCGTCCCCGAGATCAAGAGCCGTGTGAACGGTGCGCGCGTGCTTCGCGCGGGCCCGAAGACCGGCGCGGAGGATTACAAGTCGCTGCTCGCCGAGGCATTGCAGGGCGAGGCAGTCGTCGTCGCGACCTTCGTTAAGCGCGCGGCGGGCAAGGGGACGGTGGCGCTGCCCGAACAGCAGGCCGAGTTCGTGCGCCATCTCATCGCGGCGGGCAAGCCCGTCGCGGTCGTTGCCTTCAGCGGCCCCTACCTCGTCCGGCAGTTCCCCAAAGCCCCCGCGATGTTGGTCGCTTATGGCACCGAGGACGTGGCGCAGGCCGCGGCGGTGCGCGTGCTCTTCGGCGAAGTTCCCGCGCGCGGCCGTCTGCCCGTCAGCGTGCCGGGACTATTCGAGATGGGTGCGGGGCTCCAGACCAAAGTGAAGGGCGAGCAGCACGGTGCGATGAGCCGTTGAGTTGAAAGGCGCGACTTCGAGACTTCAAAGGAGGCGACGAAGATGAGCATGACAGTCAGCAAGTACGAAACCGGAGTGCGCGTCGAAGAGGATGAGGCGCGAGTTCGTGCGGAGTCCGCTTCGGGGGGCGACGGTTTTTGCCGTGCGCCGGGTGCGCCGCGCATGCTCTCGCTCGATGCGTTTCGCGGGATGACGGTCGCGGGCATGATACTCGTCAACAATCCCGGCACATGGAGCGCCATCTACAGCCCTCTTGAGCACGCCACGTGGCACGGCTGGACGCCGACCGATTTAGTCTTCCCCTTCTTCCTCTTCATCGTCGGCGTCTCGATCACGCTCGCGCTCTCGCGCCGCGCCGAAGCGGGAGGGAGCAAGCGCGATCTCTACTTGAAGATAGTCCGACGTTCCGCAATCATCTTCGCACTCGGACTCTTTCTCGCGGGCTTCCCCTTCTTCAACCTCTCGACGATTCGCATCACGGGCGTGCTCAATCGCATCGCGGTCTGTTACCTCTTCGCCGCGCTCATCTTTCTCAAAACGAACTGGCGCAGGCAGGCCGTCGTCGTCGCCGTGCTGCTCGTCGCATACTGGGCGATACTCAGCTTTGTGCCCGCGCCGGGCTTCGCCGTGGGCGATCTGTCGAAGCAAGGCGGCATCGCTTCATACGTTGACCGCGTGTTGCTTGGCAATCACATCTGGAAGGGTGGCGATAAGATTTACGACCCCGAGGGGCTGTTGAGCACAATCGGCGCGCTGGCGACGACGCTCATCGGCGTGCTCACGGGTCACCTTTTGCGCTCGCGCAGGAGTCCGCTTGAGAAGGTCACGGCGATGTTCGTCGCGGGTGTGGCAGGCGTCGTGGCGGGATGGGCTTGGAACTACTGGCTGCCGGTCAACAAGGCTCTGTGGACAAGCTCGTATGTTCTGCTCACCGCAGGGATGGCGCTCGAACTACTGGCCTGCTGTTACTGGCTGATTGACCTCAAGGGTTACAAACGCTGGTCTGTGCCGTTCGTCGTCTTCGGCTCAAACGCGCTCGCGGTCTTCTTCCTGACGGGAATCTGCGCGCGTCTGCTTGGCATCATCAAGCTGGCGAGTGCGGACGGCAAGCAGGTCGCGCTCCAATCAATCATCTTCAAAAACCTCTTTGCCTCGTGGGCCTCACCCGTTAACGCCTCACTCGCCTTCGCCGTCAGCTTCGTGCTGGTCTGGCTCGGCGTCATGTGGCTGCTCTACCGGCGCGGCATCTTTATCAAAGTCTAAAGTCTCATGAGAAAACGCACACTGACGTTGCCGCTCGCGGCGCTACTGCTCGCACTCGCGACGCAATGCGTAAGTGCGCCCGTGGTGCGTGCGACCGAGCGGAAGCGGGTCTATCTGAGCGTGATGAGCTACAACATTCACGTCGGCGTCGGGATGGACAAGAAGCAAGACCTCAAACGCATCGCTCAGGTCATCAAGGAGTACCACACTGACCTTGTAGGCTTGCAGGAGGTAGACCGCGGGGTCGAGCGGACGGGGCGTGTTGACGAGATAAAGGAGCTTGCGCGGCTCACGGGGATGGACTATGCCTTCGCCTACAACCTCGACTATCAGGGCGGGCAGTACGGCGTCGCGGTGCTCTCGCGCTTTCCCATCCTCGCCATTGACCACCGCCGCTACGCCAATCTGCACGAGCACGAGCGTCGCGGCTTTATCCGCGTCGAGGTCGAAATTAAGGGGCGACGACTCAACTTCGTTACCACCCATCTCGACTACCAGTCGGCCGAGGGTCGTCTCTACGAGGCGCGGCAACTCCTCAAGGCGCTCGAAGAGGTAAGCGGCCCGCTCATCGTTACCGGGGACTTTAACGAAGACCCGTGGGGCGGCGTCTACGAGTTGATGAACGGGGCCGGCTTTGCCGACGGTTGGCGTCGGAGCCGCGGCCCCAGCGCCGAGTTCCACGGCGACGGCGCGACCTATCCGGCCGACAAGCCGAAGAAGCGCATTGACTATGTCCTCTATCGCGGCGTCGGCGAGGACAAGCCTCCCGAGCATGACGAGGACGCCTCCTTCGCCGTTCCCATCACGCAAGCCTCCGACCACCGCCCCATCAGCATCGGGCTCTGGTTCTGAAAAGTCGAAAACTCACTTCCGGCTGTAGCCCGGCCCGCGCAAAGGTCGTCCCGCGTTTACCGCCGTCCGATGTCCGCCGTCAACTTCCAACTGACCGTTGACTAAGACGTACTCGATGCCTTCGGCATACTGGTTGGGCTCCTCGAACGTGGCGCGGTCGCGCACGCGCGCGGGGTCGAAGACGGTGATGTCAGCAAACGCACCTTCACGCAGCACGCCTCGGTCGCGCAGTCCGACGCGCGCGGCCGACAGCCCCGTCATCTTGCGCACGGCCTGTTCGAGCGTCAGCAGATGTTCGTCGCGCACGTAGCGCGAGAGTATGCGCGGGTACGAGCCCCAACCGCGCGGGTGTGACTTCGAGCCCGCAAGCGGCCCGTCCGTTGCGCGCGCACCGCTATCGGTGCAGATGCTGACGAAGGGCTCTTTGAGCGCGGCGCGTAAATCGTCCTCGTTCATCATGAAGTAGATGGCCCCGGTCTGCCCGTGGTCGGCGATGATGAAGTCTAAGAGCGCGTCGAGTTCGTCTTTGCCCTGCTCCTTCGCAATCTCTGAAACGCGCTTGCCCTGCTCCGCGTCAAGCTCGCGGTTGACGACCGAGCCGATAAGCACGCCCGACGCGCCGCCGCTCCCGAGATAGATATTCTCCCACTCGTTCGAGTCTCGGAGTATGTCCGTCTTGATGCGCTCACGCGTGTCGTGGTCGCGCAGACGCGCGAGCATCCGTTCGCCGCCGCCTTCGAGCGCCCACGGCGGCAGGCACGCGGTCAGGGATGTGCTCGCGGCCGTGTAAGGGTAAACGTCGGCCGTCACGTCCAAGCCCCGCGCACGCGCCGCGCGAATCTTCGCGAGCACCGTGGGCATGCGCCCCCAGTTCTTGCGATAGGCCGCCTTGAGGTGCCAGATTTCAGCGGGGATGCGCGCGCGCCGCGCAATCTCGAAGACTTCGGCGAGCGAAGCGTCGAGCGCGTTGGCCTCGCTGCGCTGGTGAGTGGCATAGATGCCGCCGTACCTGCGCGCGACCTTCGCCAGTTCAACTATCTCGTCGGTCTTGGCGAAGCGCGCCGGGACGTACTGGAGCGAAGTCGAAAGCCCGAGCGCGCCGTCCTCCATCGCTTCGGCGACGAGGGCCTTCATCCGCTCAAGTTCATCAGGCGTCGGCGCGCGGTTGTCAAAGCCGACGACGTATTCGCGCACCTGCGTCGCGCCGACGAAGGTCGCGAGGTTGACACCCGAGCCCTGCATCGCGAGGCGACGAAAGTATTCATGCAGCGTTCGCCAGTCAACGTTCAGGTTGTAACGGCGGTAGAAAGCTTCGTCCTCCTTGATGAGCCGCTCGTTCGTGGGCGCAATCGAGCCGCCCTCGCCCGTGACCTCGGTCGTCACGCCCATCATCACCTTGCTCATCGCGCGCGGGTCTATCAGCACGTTCTGCTCCGACTGGCCGAGCATGTCTATGAAGCCGGGCGCGACGACGAGCCCGCGCGCGTTAATCTCGCGCCGCGCACGCGCGCCCTCGGGGATGCGCCCCACGTGCACCACGCGGTCGCCACGGACGCCCACGTCCGCCGCGAAGGAGCGACGCCCCGTGCCGTCAACGACGCGACCGTTGCGTATGACGAGGTCATATTCGGTCACGTCGGCTTTCAACTTCTTCTGTGCGGAGGCAGGCGACGGAGAGACGAGGCTCGCGGCCACGAAGAGACTCGTGATGACGAGAAGCACGCCGACAAAAACGTGGCGCGAAAGACGCGTGCGGAAGGCGCGGGGCGCGCCCTGACTCTGACCGGCTGGCTTTCTTTTCTGCTTGATGAACATGCGCGAGGTTCTCCGGGAAAGTTGCTGAGACGGCGAGGCCGATTATAATCAGCGCGTAAGTTTTTCGAGAGACAATTTTTGCGGAGCCCCAAGGGGAAGGGAACTTTCTTGACGAGAGAATGCGCGATTACGCTCGGCGCGTTGGCGCGGGCAATCGGCGGAGAGCTTGAGGGCGGCGACAAGCACGCCGGAGTGCTTGACGTGACGCACGACTCGCGGCAGGTGCGCGAGGGCTGGCTCTTCGTCGCCATACGCGGCGAGAAGTCGGACGGCAACCGCTTCGCCGAAGACGTTCTGAAGCAGGGCGCGGTCGGCGTCGTCTCGGAGCGTGAACGTCCCGCGAACTTCGGCGGCGGTTGGATTCGTGTCGAGGATGCGCGCCTCGCATTGGCGCTTGCCGCTGCGGAAGTTCACGGCCACCCCTCGCGCGAGTTGAAGCTGGTCGGCATCACGGGGACGAACGGGAAGACGACGACGGCCTATCTCGTCGCATCGGTCGTTGAGGCGACGGGCATCACTTCGGCGCTTATCAGCACCGTCGAGTATCGCGTCGCGGGCGAGCGCATGCCCGCGTTGCACACGACGCCCGAGGCGAGCGATGTCGAACGTCTTCTGCGTCGCGCGATTGAAGCAGGATGCCGCGTGGCCGTGATGGAGTCTTCGTCGCAGGCGCTCGACCTGCGGCGTTGTGACACGCTGCGATACGAGGTCGCAGCCTTCACCAATCTGACGCGCGACCATCTCGACTATCACGGCACGATGGAAGCGTACTTCAAAGCCAAGCGACGCCTCTTCGATGGAAGCCTCGGCGAGCCGCCGCGCGCGTCCGTTCTCAACGTTGATGACGAGTACGGCGCGCGACTTTATGAAGAACTCACGCGTGCGGGGCGTCGCGTTCTCCGCTACGCGCTCGACGGCGAGGCTGAGGTGACGGCGCGCGATGTCGAGTTCTCGTTCGCGGGCACGCGCATGACTCTGCGAACGCCGGAGGGCGAGCGCGAAGTCGTGTCGCCGCTCGTCGGGCGACCGCACGTCTACAACATCCTGACGGCCGCCGCTTGTGCGCACGCGCTCGGGATCGGGCTTGAAGCGACGGCGGCGGCGCTTGCAACCTGCGTGGGCGCGCCCGGCCGCTTCGAGCGCGTCGAGCACGCGGGGGACTTCGCCGTCGTCGTTGATTACGCGCACACGGACGACGCGTTGCGTAATGTTCTGCGGACGGCGCGCGACGTGGCGCGCGGGCGCGTCATCACGGTCTTCGGCTGCGGCGGCGACCGCGACCGCACGAAGCGCGCGCCAATGGGCGAGGCCGCCGCGAGTTTGAGCGACGTGGTGATTGCGACCTCGGACAATCCGCGCACGGAAGGGCCCGAGGCCATCCTGCGCGACGTGGAAGAGGGCTTGCGCGCATCCAACCGGCCCTACTTAAAAATCGTAGACCGGCGCGAAGCGATCTTTCGCGCGGTGAAAGAGGCGCGCCCGGGTGACATCGTCGTCATCGCGGGCAAGGGACACGAGGACTATCAAATAGTCGGCACCGAGAAACGACACTTCGACGACCGCGAAGTGGCGCGCGAAGCACTCGCCGCAAGAGGAGACTGATAGCCGGGAGCGCGGGCATCCCTACCCGCCAAAGCGTGCTTGCACGCTTCCCCCATCATTCGCTTTCTCTCAAGCTTGAGCTTTAGCGTTTCTACGTCTTCGCACTTCGCGCTCAAGGCGGGCTAGTGTGCCCGCGCTTCCGGCTGACGCTTTAATATTTTTTGAAGGAGCTTAATGGATGAAAGTCATCGTCACAGGTTCGACCGGGCTCGTCGGTCGCGCGTTGATTCGCTCGCTGCTTGCAGAGGGGCACGAGGTAACGCGGCTGGTGCGTGGAGGCGCGCAGGAGTTTCGCGCGCCGGGCACGTCGGCTGTTCAATGGAACCCGGAGCGCGGCGAGATAGATGCGAAGGAGTTGGAGGGGCACGACGCCGCCGTACACCTCGCGGGCGAGCCCGTTGCCGAGGGGCGTTGGGATGAAGCGAAGAAGCGTCGCATACGCGAGAGCCGCATCAATGGGACGCATCTGGTTTCAGAGACGCTGGCGGGGCTGAAGGAAAAGCCGAAGGTGTTGGTGTCGGCCTCTGCCATAGGCTTCTATGGCGACCGTGGCGCGGAGGTCTTGCGCGAAGAGAGCCCGTCGGGCGAAGACTTTCTGAGCGAGGTCTGTCGCGAGTGGGAGAAGGCGACTCTGGCCGCGAGTCAAGCCGGTATACGCGTCGTACACGTCCGCATCGGCATTGTGTTGAGTGGAGAGGGCGGCGCGCTCGCGAAGATGCTCAAGCCCTTCAAGCTCGGCATGGGCGGACGCATTGGGAGCGGGCAGCAGTACATGAGCTGGATCGCGCTCGACGATCTGGTGCGAGGAATCGTCTGGCTGATCGAACATCCGGAACTCATAGGACCGGTCAACATGACGGCGCCGAATCCGG
>JAVXWN010000233.1:0-37017 GCA_032230645.1 Acidobacteriota bacterium
CAATCTATCAGGAGCGCGTGCCCCCTGCGTCCGAGCGCCGCCACGAACTGATCCATGATGCCGCACATCGTTCCCACGTAGATGTGCTCGGCCTGCTGCCCCGCGAGCGCGAGCGCCACCGGGGCGACGCTCTGCCCCGACACGCACGAGAGAGCAAGCCCGACCGACACCTCAAGCGCCGCCGACGAGGAGAGTCCCGCGCCCGCCGGAACATCCGAGAAGATCAACAGGTCGGCCCCGCGCAACTTCACGCCCCCGGCTTCCAGCACGCGGGCCACGCCCTCGACGTAGTCGAGCCAGATGCCGCGACGCGGTTCGCCCGGCGCGTCGAGATCGAAACAGAGCGTCTCGTCGCGATTGAGCGAGTGTGCGCGCACGGTGCGGTCTTCGCGCGGCGCGGCGGCGACCAACGTCTCGCGTTCGATGGCGAGCGGCAGCACGTACCCGCCGTTATAGTCCGTGTGCTCGCCGATCAGGTTGACGCGGCCCGGCGCGCGAAACAGTCGGGCCTCGCGCCCGTACTTTTGCGCGAACCCGCGCCGCAATGTGTCCCGCTCAATCAACCCTCGCGTCTCCCCTCGCTCCACTCGACGGGCGCGATGTGGCGGCGAAGCTCAGCCGCCTTCTCCTCCGCCAGCGTGTCGTTGATGAACACACCCGCGCCGGTCTCGCTCCCGGCGAGATACTTGAGCTTCGTCGCCGTCCGCAACGGCGGATAGAACTCTATGTGAAAGTGGTAGTGGTCATAATTCGCCCCGTCGGTCGGACGCTGGTGCAGAACCATCATGTACGGGAAAGACAGGTCGAACAACTTATCGAAGGCGACGAGCACCGCCTTTAAAATTCCGGCGAGGTCGTGCTGCTCGTCGTCGTCCATGTCGGTGAGCGCCTGAAGATGTCGCGCCGAGGCGATGTGCAATTCGTAAGGGTAGCGCGCGAAGAACGGGATGTAGGCGACGAAGGAAGAGTTCGCGGCGATGATTCTGCGCCCGTCGCCGCGCTCTTCGGCAACGATGTCGCACAGGAGGCAGCGCCCCGTCTTCGCGCGGTGCGCGAGCGACTGCTCAAGCTCGCGCGCGACGCGCGGCGGCGTGAACGGGTATGCATAAACCTGTCCGTGCGGATGGTGGAGGGTCACGCCGATGGCCTCGCCCTTGTTCTCGAACTCGAAGACGTAGTCCACGAAGGGTAGCGCGCCCAACTCGCGGAAGCGATCCGTCCAGACCCGCACGAGCTTGTGTATCTGCTCGACCGGCTCTCCGGCGAGAGTCGAGGTGTGGCGCGGCGAGTAGAGGACGACTTCGCAGACGCCCCGGCCGGGCCGCACGGGGTAAAGCTCCGTGCCTTCGACCGCAGGCTCCGGCGGGTCGCTCTCCAGACTGGGGAAGCGGTTCTCGAAGACGACGATGTCGTAAGTCTCTTCGGGCACCTCGGTCGGGAAACCGCCGGGCCTCGTCGGGCACAGTGGGCAGAAGTCCGCGGGCGGCAGGAACGTGCGCTCCTGCCTTTGCGTGGCGGTCGCTACCCACTCACCGAGTAGAGGATGCCATCGCAGTTCAGACACGTCGCTCCTCCGCCGCCTCGGTCTCAGCCTCCGGCTCCGGCCTCGACTCGCCGCCCGCGCGCGAGTCTGCTTCGTCGCCGAACGTGTAGTAAATCAGATAGCGTCCGTCTTCGAGCGTCGTGCGCCGCTTATGCATCGCACCCGCGCCGCCGCCTTCCACTCCGGTCTCTTTCTCATCCATATCAACGTTTCGCTCTCGGCGCGAGCCGCAGGCGGCGGACGACGGGCGCGGCTCGCGCCTCCGACGAAGGCGTGCCGACGTGCGGCCAGCCTCCGCGCCACTCCACCCGGTCAATCAGCATCACGCGGCGCACGGCGCGGTCGCCGGTAATCTCGGTTTGCAGGTACGGCCTGTTTACGTCAATCGCATGGTACGCGATCCAGTCGTGCCCTGCGTCGTCGGTAAAGACGGAATTGTGGCCGGGGGCGAGCCAGCGATCATTGCGGCGGAGGATGGCGCTGTCCTTCGCGCCCGTCGCTCGCGCGTAGGTCTCGAAGGGCCCGGTCGGCTGCTTCGAGCGCGCGACCATGACGGCATACTTGATCTCCTGTAGCGGGCCATGACAGCAGTTCTCGCCGGAGTAAAAGAGATAGTACCAACCCCCGCGGCGGACGACCCACGCGCCCTCGATGAGCGTCTGGAAGGGGACGTTTTTGTCCGCGCTCACAAGCTCGGTGGGCCGGCTCCCCGCGCGGAAGCTCAGGCGGTCGTCGGCAAGCTCATGCACGCGTATCGGCTGAAAGCCGGAACCCCAGTAGAGAAATTTTTTGCCGGTCGCCGTGTCGTCGAAGGCCATCGGGTCTATGTTGACGAACGAGAGGCCGCACTTCAGAGGCTTGCCGCTCGCGGCGAATGGGCCGCTCGGAGTCTCAGACGTGGCGACGCCGAGGCAGAACACGCCCTCCCCTTTCTCGCCCTCGGACAGTTCACGGCCGAGTTGCGCGGCGAGGTCTCGCTTGAACTCGTCGGCGAGGTCGGGGTTGAGTCCCGCCGAGAAATACATGTAGAAGGTTCGCCCGCGTTCGTGTACGTCCGGTGCCCAGAAGAGTTGTGTCCGACTTGCCCAAGTCGGCTTGACGGGCAGCGCGTCCGGCATACGCTCCCACGAGCGCAGGTCGCGCGAGCGCGCGAGCTGTATGTTGTGCGTCGCGTTCCCGACGGGGCCCTGCGTCGCGTAGGCGTAGAACCATCCGTCGGAGGCACGGATGACCGTGGGGTCGGGGAAGTCCGTGTCGAAGACGGGGTTCGTGTACGAGCCTGCGCGCGGCGTCGCGTTGGCGACAAGTTGGGCCTCGGCTTTCGGCGCGGGGCGCACGAAGGCGAGCGCGGCCAGCAGCAGAAGCGGCAAGACCTGTTTGCGTCGGCTGTGAAGCTTCACACGTCTCACTCCGTCCTCACTTCTGCGTCACCACTCGCACAGAGTCCCAGTTGTTCTCGGATGAGCCGAACCCGTAGAGCATGACGCGAAACGAGCGCGGCAGATTCTTAATCGTCTTCGTCAGTCCGACCTGCGCCTCCTGCGGCGGGCTGTCGGGCCCATTGAGGATGAAGAGGAACTCGTCGCCACGGCGGACTAGCCCTAGCACGGGGTTCTTCAGCTTCGTTCCGAGCTTGCGGTTGTCGAGCCGCTCGCTGCGCCCGTCCACCACGGCCCACGCCTCGAAAGTGCCCTCGCTCGTCAGAATCCACTCGATGCGGTTACGCCCGGAGCTGTCAAAGAGAATCGTGAGCGCGGCAAAGCCGAGGTCGCCCGCACGGTCTCCCGCGTCCGGCAGCTGCGCCCCGACCTTCGCGACCTTCGCCTCGACGCTGAAGCGGTCGGCGTTGAAAGCCTGTTTGCTCCGAACTCCGGCGCGCGTCTTGTTGGCGCTGCGAAGACGGAGTTGGCTGTCTTTGAGTTCGAGCTTGCCGCCTGACCCACCCTCGAAGGTGAACCGCTCCCACTTCGACTCGTCGAGCGACGCCCCGCTGAACTCGTCGCCCCAGTCGTCGAACGCGGGCTGCGACTGCTGCTGCTGCTGCTGCTGTTGCCCTGAACGGGCAGGCTGCGACGACTGCACCGCGCCCGCCGCAGGGCCTTGCAACAGTGCGAGTGAGAATGCGATGAGGATGCTGCTCTTAAGGTTCATATCTCTGGCTCCATCATCTGTTCAGTGCCTTCGGAATTTTTCGCGCTCAGAATCTGACGTTCGCGAGGCGACGCAGGAGGTCGCGCCGCTCGTCATCCTTCTCCTGCTTCTGCGCCTCCTTGAGCTTCTCGAAGACCGCCAACTCCCTCTGTGCGTCGGCGGTGCGCTTGAGCCGCATGTAGGCGCGCGCGAGTTGGTAACGGGCCTCTGCCGAATCCGGCGAGAGCTTGACGACCAACTCGAACTCCGCAGCGGCATCTGTCCAGCGTTCAGCGCGGACGTGAAGTCGTGCGAGCGCCGTGTGCGCCGAGGTGAAAGAGGGGTCTAGCTCGATTGACCGGCGCAGGTATTTTTCGGCGCGCGCCACGTCGAACTCAGGGAGATTGAGCATCGCGTCGGCGGCGAGGTAGTAAGGGACGGTTGAGCCGGGGTCGGCGGCGATGGCGCGCTCGTAATATTTTATCGCCTCGGCATATTGTCCCTGTTCGCTATATGTCGTGCCGAGGTAGGCGAGCGCGGCCACGGACTTCGGGTCGAGTTCGAGCGAGCGCGTGAAGCTGCCCCTCGCCTCCAAGGTATTCTCACGGCGGGTGAGCTGCGCGACGCCGAGCATCAACCACAGGCGCGCGGAGTTCGGGAACTCTTTGACCGCTTCCTGTAAGCGGATGACCGCCGCGCCGGGAGCTTTCGTGTCAATCAACAGCATGCCGTAGCGGAGGTGATACTGCTCGTTCGTGGGGTCGCGCGCGATGGCGAGCCGCATTGCGGGGATGGCGTTCTCGAAGTAGCCGCCAGCCTCGTACACGTCGGCGAGCGCGGCGTAGATGGGCGCGCGGTCGAGGCCGCGTGCGACGGCTGATTCGAGCGCGCGGCCCGCCGCCGGAATGTCTTTACGCGCGAGGTGCGCGCGACCGAGCGCGACGACCGCATCAACGCTCGACGGGTCGAGCGCGACGGCGGCGCTCAACTCCTCGACTGCCTCGTCGGCCAGCCCGATCTCCAGCAGTGCGCGGCCCAATTCGGTGCGCGCGGCGACGGGCGGCGGCGCGATGCTCGCCGCGCCCTTCAGTTGTTCGCCGTAGGCGCGGTAAGCCGTTGCGGCCCTGTCCTTGTCGCCGAGGCGCAGCGCGGTGACGAGGACGGCGCGTGCGACTTCGGCGTCGGGCGCGATGGCTTGGGCGCGCTCGAAGAGTTCGAGCGCGGAGCGCAGGTCTTCGGCAGAGCCTGCGTCGAAATGTATCTGTGCAAGGTTGACCAGCGCGCTCGGCTGCCGTGGGTCGAGCTTGAGCGAGACCTCGAACTGCGCGGCGGCTTGCTGCTTCCGTCCGAGGCGCAGCAGGACTGCGCCGTGGTTGTTGCGTGCCGAAGGGAGAAAGGGGGCGGCGATGGCTGCGGCGGAGAAATGCTTCTCGGCGCTATCGAGATTGCCCGCGCGGTCATCGAGCACGCCGAGATAGGTGTGCGCCGCAACGTTGTCAGGTTCGGCGGCAAGAGCGCGCTCGAAGGCGGAACGCGCCGCGGCTTCGTCGCCGCGTTCGAGCGCCGTCTTCGCTTCGGCCAGCAGCGTCTCGACGCGACCGCCGTCCGCCTTTCTCTGCGTGGGCCTTTGCGCGGCCCTGCGCTGCGGCGAAGCGATTCCGGCAGCGCGCGGCGAAGAGGCGGCGACGGTCGCGGCGCAGCATAGCACGGAGGCAGCGACCGCCCGCGCGAGTCGCGTCCCGTCAGGATTGTTGCGAATCAAGGCCAAGTCGCCACCCGCCGGAAATCAGGGAATGAAAAAAATGCGCGGGCGGCGTGGGAAGAGTTCGGCGAAAACCTTCCACGCGCCGCCCGGCCAGTGGTTCGGCTGAACTAGAAGAGCAGCCGCGCGCGGAGTTGTATGCGCCGCGGCGGGTCGAAGTTGACGCTCTCGAATCCGAAGTTGCCCGCGTCGCGCAGGTCGGTCGTCGGGAAGAAGAAGCGGTGGCGGTTGAAGACATTGAACGCCTCGGCCCCCAGTTCGAGCGTCACGCTCTCGGTGATGCGCGTCTTCTTCAACAGGCTGATGTCTTCGCTGGTGAACGGGTCGGACAGGACGTTTGAGAGCGTCGGCGCGGTCGTGCCGAAGAAGCGGTTCGGGTTCGCGTAGTAGGCTGCGTAGTTCGCCGACCCGATGGCCGCGCCGCTCGGGTTGTTATTGAAGCCCGAGCCGAACTGCGGCGGCGCTGCGAAAGCGGCGGGGTTGATGACCTGCTGGCCGAGTCGCGGGTCGATGAAGGTGCCGTTGGCGTCAATCGGTTGCCCCGTCGCGTTCAGACGGATGTTGCCGAGGTAGCCAGTCAGTTGCAGGAAGTCCGTGTTGAGCGGGTCGGAGGTGAAGAACGTCAGCGGCACGCCCGATTGATAGCGGTGTATGCCGGAGAACTGCCAGCCGCCGACGAGCCTATCCACCACGCCGCCCTTGTTCAGAAAACGCTTGCCTTTGCCGAACGGCAACTCGACCAGATAGTTGATGACGACGACATGCGCCGGGTTGTTCGGCGACACCGAACGCTGCGAGGCGGAGTCGAACGGATTCTGCAACACGCCCGCGAGCGGCGAACCGCCGAAGATGTCTTCGGATGCATTCGTGATGAGTTTCGAGAAGGTGTAGGAGACGCCGAACTGGATGCCGTTCGAGAATCGCCGTTCGAGTTTCGCCTGTAGAGCGTTGTAGTCGCTGCGCCCCTGACTCTCCAGAATGTTGTTGATGCGGTTGTACTGCGGGAAGGGCTTGAGCGCCTGCGCGACGTTACCGTTAAAGCCAGGGAAGACGGCGTTGCCGCTGGCCGGGATCACGACGCCGACCGACTGCGCGTAGGCACGGTCGGAGGCCGTCACATCGTTGATGCCTTTCGTCAGCAGCGGGAAGCCGAGCTTGAGCGCGTTGAAGGGCAGCCCGTTCAGCCGCACGAAGTTCGAGCGCAGGCGCGTCGCCTTGTGGCCGATGTAGCCGAGCGAGGCGACGAACTTGTAGGGCAGCTCGCGCTGTATGTCGAGGCTGTACTGCACGGTGCGGCCCGTCTTGAAGTCGGGGTCGAAGAACTGCACGTCGCTGCCGATGAACTGGCAGGTGGGACAGACCGCCGGTATCGAAGGGTAGCTCGACAGGAAGAAGCGCGCGTTGCGCCCGTCGGGCTGGCGCGGGCCGCTCCCCGTGTTGAAGCCGATGAGACCCGTGTCGAGAACGTTGCCGCCCTCGAAGCCGTAGATGATCGGCGCGTAGTAAAGCCCGATGCCGCCGCGCACGACCGTGCGGTTGTCCCATGCATAGGCGAAGCCCACGCGCGGCCCAAAGTTCGTATGGTCGGGTTTGGCGAGCGTGCGCCGGTCGGCCTGCACGCCGCCCTGCCCGCCCGCGCCCGCGATGGCACCGAGGCGACCGCCCGCCTCCGGGTTAGGCTTCGTCGGGTCGAAGCCGCGGAAGCGGTCGTGCGCTTCGGTGCGAAGACCCGGCAGGTCGTAGCGCACGCCGATGCTGAGCGTCAGATTCTGCCTCAGCTTGAAGTCGTCCTGAGCGAAGTAGCCCTGCGTCAACTGTCGGAAGGCCGGGTCAACGGAGTTCGTCGAGTTGAATGAGAACTCGGTCGCGCCCGTGATGAGACTGGCGATGGGCCAGCCGCCGTTGGGGTCGCGGTCGGCGGCGGTCTGATCGTGACGGAAGTTGAACGAGCCGCCGGGGTCAATCCTCTGGCGGAAGTTGAACTGCCCGGTGCGAACGTCCGCGCCGAATTTGGCCGTGTGCCGCCCGGTAACGAAGGTCGCGAAGTCCGAGAGCTGCCACTGACTGTCGAGGATGTGGTCTGTGAAGAAGCTGGAGCCGATGTCCTGATACGAGCGCGGGTCGCCGCGCGGGTCGGTCGGGTCGCTGTATCCGGGGAAGCCGAGACGCGGGAACGCGCTGTTCTGTGTCGCGTTGACGGGGAAGCCGAGCGAGGCCGTATTGAACGGGTCGGTCGTGTTGCGGTTCGCTACGTCGTAGCGCGTGAAGCCGAGATTGAAGTGGTTCAGCAACCTCGGCGAGAAGGTGTAGTCGTCTTGAAGACGGAAGAAGTGCGACTTGAAGAGCTGGTTGAAAGCGCCCTGCGACGTGAACGGGAGGGGAAAGCGCGGGATGGGGTCGCCCGCAATGCGGTCGTTCTTGCGGAACGAGTAGCTGCCGTTGATGTGCTGCTTGTCCGACAGCGCCACGTCTATCTTGGTCGTGTACTGGTTCATGTCCGTCGGGCGGATGCCCTGCGAGATGTAGTTCTGAAAGACGGTCGAACCATTCGGGCCGGTCGTGTTCGGGAGCGGGAAGAATTGGAGCGCGTTGATACCCACCGCGTCAATGCGCGAACCGCCGAGATACTGGTCGAGGCGATTGCCGGGGATAGCCGTGCGCGTGTCGGCTGGCTGGCGCGGGTCGTAAATCTGCACGCCGTGACCAAAGAAACTCAGAATGTAAGGGTCAGTCAAAAGCTCGCCGAAGTCGCCAGTGCGCATCCGCGCGGTCGGCACGGTCACAATCGTGTTCGCGCCCTCCTTGAAGCGATAGCCCTCATAGTTGAAGAAGAAGAACGCCTTGTTCTTGCCGTTCCAGATTGAGCGGCCGCCCTCACCGAAGCGCGGCAGGTAGATGGGCCCGCCGACGTTGAAGCCGAAGTCGTTCTGGTTGTCGCGGTTGCGCGGCAGCCGCTCGTCGCCGTTCGCGAAGTTCCCGGCGGCATTGTTGCGGAACGAGTTGGCGTTCAGCTTCTCGTTCTGCAAGAGGTCGTAGGCTTCGCCGTGGAATTCGTTCGAGCCGGACTTCAGCGTGAAGTTAACGATGCCGCCCGAAGAGTTGCCGAACTCGGCCGAGTAGGTCGAGGTCGAGAGCGTGAACTCCTGAAAGGCGTTCGGCCCCGGCGCGACCTCCGAGAAGAAGGTGCCGTTCTGCGTGCGCCGCGTGGCCGCGCCGTCAATCAGAATTTCCGTGCCGAGCGCCTGACCGCCGCTCACGCGGAAGTTCGTCGTGTTAGTGCTCTGGTTACTGCTGGCCCCGGTGGCGACGTTGCTGTCGAGGAAGATGAAGGAGAGCGGTGTGCGCCCGGCGAACTCCGAGCCGACGACCAGGGGGAGTTCTTTGATCTGCCGCTCGGTGACGTTCGACTGCCGCACGGGCGTATCGGTTTGGAGCGCGCCGGCGGCGTCGCTGGTGATGGTGACTACGTCTGTGACCGCGCCGACTTCAAGCTTGAAGTCGAGGCTGTGCGTCACCTGCACCGCGACCTTGTAGTCGTCAACGCTCGCCGTTTTGAAGCCCTGCGCCTCGACGGCGACACGGTAGCGCTCGGCCTTCAACTCGGGCAGCGTGTAATGACCGTCGTCGCTCGTGGTCGCCTCGCGTACCGTGCCCGTGTCCAGTCCCGTGGCGGTGACCTTCGCGTTCTGGACAACGGCCCCGCTCTGATCGGTGACGGTGCCAGTGATGCTACCGCGGTCGCTCTGCGCGAAAACGGTTGCGTGAGCGAAAACGATGAACGAAGCCATCAGCACCAATGCGATGAGCTTGCGAGATTTCATAAAACTCCCCTTCCCAAGACAGAGTCAAGACCGACGAAATGAAGTCGGCAGCAGTGCTTGCGCGCGGTGAAGCCCGGCGGGAAGCCGAGCCGTTTGACAACGCCCCCGACACCTTTCAGGGGCATGGCGCATAGAATGTGGAACATCCTGCGCGGGCATCCGCGCACCCGGAGCATCCAGCCAATGCATTAACACTTGTAACGAACTGATTAGAAAACTGCCCGGCGTGACAACCAAAATCCTACACGTAAACGGTTAACTGAGTCGCTCTGGCTTATAACAAGGTCAGATATTCTTGTCAACACTTTTATTGGCATAGGCAAAGCCGTCACTCACACGGAATTTAGTGAGCCTCCGCCTAGGGCACGACTTTAACGATGCCCCACATTCGCTCCCCCGTATTATTTTTGCAATTTGGTTTGCCCTTATGTATGCCACACTCGTAGCCGAAAGTTCCTGCTTGGTCAAACACCCTCTTGTGCGACGCTCCCGTTCCTAAATTCTCAGAAGTAAGTGGGTCGTTGAGGCCGTCACATCCATTCTCTTGACTCGAAGGGATGCTTGCCAGCCTATGGGTTCCGCTTGCAATCATCCAGGTAACTGTTCCTCCAACCTTAATGGTCGTAACGGGCGTGGCGCTTTCATCATCCCGCCACGTAAGGCCGACATTTTTAACGGTGGCGGTCATCGGAGCTGTTGGAGGGGGCGGAGTGGGCGTGGAGGTGGGAGTGGCTGTGGCTGTGAGCGCCGGTTGATTCCCCGCACTCTGTCTTTGATCCTGATCGGAGCAGGCGGCATGCCCGAGAAAAAGAACTGTTATCAGCGCAAATCCGAGGCTTCTCATCATAGGTTTCCTTTCAAAAGAATGTCTGCTCCGAGAGCCTGATCGACACGACGCGACAAGGGTAAAACCGTCTCTGTTAGCTGTCAATATAATGCTTCCGGTAAAGAGGGCGTCTAAATCAAAGCCGCATCGGGCATATCAGAAACGTCAGCCGGGAAAGCGCAAGTACCGACACTACTCGACGACGCTCACGATCTCGATTGCAACATTCCTAGCCAAACAAATTGGTTTACCGGCATTCCGGTTTGCTATATACTCTGCACTCTTCAAAGGGTCGTCTTCATATACGTTCGTACATACTTCGCTTCAACTAACAGGCGTGCCGGAATATTTGCAGCGCGAAACACCGTACCCATCAGGCTACGTCTTTTCCTCATAGAGGAGAACGGCACTTCGTCACATTTCTAACATTACCCGCGAGCACTTCACTTGATATCAGCAACAACATCATCAGCGCCGACCCGGCTCCCCTGTTGATGCGGGCTGCGGCCGTGAGCTACGTCACAAGAAGCGACGGGGCGCGATGCCGCTGGCGCAGATGGTTCGACAGTTTCGCATGGCGATGGTATCGGAGATACCTGTCGGGCTGGCGCTCATCATCCTTCGGCCGGATCGAGTCCCGCCTCTGCCGCGTGCGGAATCTCGCTACGGCCTGCTGCCGGTAGAAGGACACAATCTGCTGGCGAGGAAAGAGAACTACATGCCAAGCAACAGGTACTTCAGAGCCGGGGATCAGCCGACGCGCCGCGCCGACAACAACCCTCGTGAGAACATCGACCTGTCGCCGCTCGTCGGGACTTGGGTGAACACGAAGAAGGACACCGGCGGGTTCGCCAAGCTCATCATTACCGAGCGCGCGGGCCGGCTTTTCCTGCGCGCCTATGCGGCCTGTGCGCCCGAGTTGTGCGACTGGGGCGAGGTCGAAGCGTTCGCCTACAGCGACAGCGTTGATTCACACACAGTGCAGGCCATGAGCGCCTTCCTCGACGTGGGTTTCGCGGACGTAACCTTCCAGGGAAACTTAAACCTCGGCCTGCTTGTGCTGGTGACTTTCAACCATTTCAAGGACAATACAGAGCGCACCAGTTACATCTGTCGGGAGTTCTACCATCGTTTAAGCCCGAGTCCGCCCGAGGTGTGAAGGACGCATCGGAGACGAGAGGCAGTTTATGAGATATACGAGCGCAACCGACATCCCGGAGGCGGCGGCCGAGACGGAGGAATCGCCGAGCCGCGTTGACGCATCGCCCTTCGTCGGGATGTGGAGCAACACCAACGAGGAGCCGCGTAAGAGAATCGCCGCCGTCAGGCTGAAGCTGCGAGACGGCACGCTCATCGTCAACGCCTCGGGCAACATTGAACACGAGTTGTGTGACTGGGGCGAGGTCGAGGCGGATGTCTTCGCGCCGGATATTGGCTCGCACACCGCGATGTCGTTCCAGGCGATTTATGACTTCGGGTTCCTCGAATCGTACTTACACGCGAACATCAAACACGGCACCTTGGTCATCGCGACCTGCAACAAGTTCAAGGACGGGAGCGGGCGTTCGAACTACTACACCAGAGAGTTCTTTTACCAGCTCGAAGGGTGACAAGCCACAAGTGCGGAGTCGCCGCGGCCCGAGCAATCGTGCTTCATCCACCACGAGGTCGCGCGCGGCCTCGACGAGGCGAGGTGTCCTGCGATTTCGCCCCGACCGGGTGACTCATCAACACAAGATCAGGAGGAGACGTGACGCCCCTGCGATTTCACTGGAGCCTGTCACAGGTCGGTGACAAGTTCAGGCGCGCGCGCGCCACGAGTGAGATGGCCGGGCTTCCTGACTTCCCGGCGCAACTAGAGTTCTGCCGCCGAGCCGAGGAGTGCGGCATTGACTCGGTGCTGATGGCTATCGGATTCACACGACCCGACCCGCTGGCGCTCTCCGTCGCCCTCGGCCTGAAGACGGAACGCATCAAGTTCATGATCGCCTGCCGCTCCGGGCTTATCACGCCGACCCTCTTCGTTCAGCAGATTAACACCGCCTCGGCCCTCATCGGCGGGCGCGTGCATATCAACATGGTGATGGGCCACACGCCTGACGAGCTACACTTCTATGGCGACTTCCTCACGCACGACGAGAGGTGCGAGCGGACGGACGAATTCCTCGACATCTGCCGCGCCTTCTGGCGGCAGGACGGCGAGGTGAATTTTGCAGGGCGGTACTACCGCGTGGAACGAGGCAAAATCAACACGCCGTTTGTCTCCGCCGAGAGGAGCGCGCCGGAGATTTTCCTCGGCGGGAACTCGGAGCCTACCACTCGCCTTGCCATCAAACACGCTTCGTGCCTGTGGCGTTTCGCAGACGCGCCGGAGCGGTTGCGGCCGCACGTCGAGGAGGTCGTGCGGCACGGCGTCGAGGTCGGGCTGCTGGTGTCGCTGTTGGTGCGCCCGACGCGCGAGCAGGCCCTCCGCGATGCGAGCGCGATGATTGAAACGTTGAGCGCGCAGTCCCGTCAGGCAGGCAAGGAGTTCGCGCTCAAGACGGACTCGGTCGGTTTTCGCTCGACGCTTGCTCTGGCTGAGACGGGCCCATCGGACTGGCTCACTCCCTGCCTCTGGACGGGCGCGATTCCATTCCTCGGCGCGCCGTCCATAGCCCTCGTAGGCTCCCCGGAAGAGATCGCGGCGGCCCTCATGGAGTACCGGCGCATTGGCGTCACACAGTTCCTTTTCATGGGCTGGCCTGATCTGGACGAGATGACATACTTCGGGAGGGAAGTGTTACCCCTCGTCAGGAGACGCGAGACGGAGGAGGCTGCCGCGCTCTAACCGGTCTGACGCGCTGCGCACTCACCCTTCAATAATCCGATGGCGAAAGTCTTCCTAAGGAGTTTCTATCCGTACCCCACGCGCGCGGTGGTCGCCCCACGCCAGAAGAAGCAGACGGTGAGTTGCGCCGAAGAGTGGCGGAAGTTTGAGGAGCTGCTCAAGGCTTGTCTCGGCGAACTCGGGCACGAGGTGATTGAGCAGCAGGCGCACCCCGAAACGCCTGACCGCCCTCACGACGCGCGGGTCAAAATCTATGCGCATAAGACCCGGCGCGACGCGCAAGGCGACCTCTTCTACAAGCAGATGCACCTGCCCGAACTCTTAACGATTGACCGGGACGGCTGGGGCGCGGAGCACTCCGGGATGCAGACGCCGCCAGACCTCTCGGGCATCTCCCGCGCGCGCGCCGCCGACTTCGTCGCTTCACTCAGGGCAAATTATTTGGAAGCGGGCATCTCCAAGCACCCGCAGCCGGCCCGCGGCTTGGCACGAGCACTACCCGACGACTACATCTTCATCCCGACACAGACGCCGCGCGACTACGTGCAGTTGCACCACGCGCCCATCACCGTCCTGAACTTCATCCGTCTCCTCGCGCGCTGGGCCGGCGAGCGCAAACAACACGTCGTGTTCAAGCTCCACCCCGGCCTGCGCCCCTCGTCCGATGACGAGATTATCAGGGCCGTACACGAGTGCGTCGGGCCGGGCGGCTACGTCCACTGCGTTGAGGCCAACATCCACGACCTCATCGCCGGGGCGCGAGGCGTGTTCACTATCAACTCCGGCGTCGGATTCGAGAGCTTGATTCACGGCAAGCCCGTCGCGACCTTCGGCAACTGTGATTACAAGTGGGTGACGTTCCACGCCCACGCAGGGAATCTTGACGAGGCGCGCGCCTTCGTCAGAGACTACTCCGACGAGCAGAGATGTAGGGCCGAGGCGTTCCTTTTCCATTACTTTTTTCAACACGCCTACAGCGTGGCGGGCGAGCACGTCGCCTCCTCGCGACAGAGGTTGAAAGACTATCTCGCACGCGCGTTGGCCCCGTAACGCGCGCGGCGGCCGAGCCGGAGTTGCGCACCGGCATCCGAGAAGGCCGCAGGGCCGACAGTGAAATGAGCAGCACACTTTCACCGGAGCAGGTCACGCGGTACGAGCGGGAAGGCTTCGTCTTCCCCGTATCCGTCCTGACGCCAGCGGAGGCGGCTACTTTCCGCGTCGGGTTCGAGACTCTGGAGGCGCGACTCGGTGGCCGCCCGGCGCATACGCAACTCGTCCAGCCGCACCTCTGCTATCGCTGGGCCTACGACCTCGCTACACACCCGCAGGTGCTGGACGCGGTCGAGGCCGTTGTCGGGCCGAACATTCTCGTCCACTCCTCTTCAATCTTCCCGAAGTACCCCGGCCGCCCGGAGCGCATCTGCTGGCATCAGGACGCGTACTACTGGGGACTGAACCTGCCGCGGCTGACCTCCGCGTGGATCGCCCTGAGCGACAGCACCGTCGAGAACGGCTGTATGAGGGCCGTGCCCGGCACACACCTCCGAGGGGTCGCCCCGCACCATCAGACTTCGACGACGGGCGACAACCGGATTACGCTCGAAGTCAGCGTCGAAGTGGACGAGGCGCGGGCCGTGGATGTCGTCCTGCGCGAGACCGAGATGTCGCTCCATCATCCGTACCTTGTCCATGGCTCGAACGCCAACCGCTCGACCGGCAAGAGGCTTGGGTTCGCCGTGCGCTACGTCGCGCCGGAGGTCAGGCAGAGTCTCCCACATCACGCAGTCGTGCTGGCACGTGGTTTCGACGACTTCAACCACTTTACTCCGCTGTCACAGCCCCCGGCCGACGACCTCGAAGCCGGCATCGCCGCGCAGGCGGAGTTGGCGCGCTGGGCCCAAAAAATTCGTCTCGGGTGAAGTCGTCGTGCCGCGCACACCCCGGGCACATGACGCCGATGCCGACTCGCGGAAGGTCTGCGGAGAATGTAGAGATGGACGAACGATTCGGACGCGACGGAGCAACCGCGGAGCGCCGACCGCTGTCGGCAACACTGGGGCGGAAGTTACGCGGTGAACTGGCGTGGGATGCGCTCGAAGCACCACTCGCACCCGAATCCGCCCCCGCCATCCGGGCGCGTCTGGACAGCATGTCGGTCGTGCATCTCGGCAGCGGAGCGCACGAACGATGGAGTGTGCAGCAAGAGGTGCTGGCCGTTACGCAGGAGGAAGTGAGCGCCGCCGAAGCGACGTTAGTCGGACTCCGAGGGCGGGATGTCGTGTGCTGGTCGCCGACCTACTGGCACGCGATTCCCGAAGACCGGAGGACGGACAATCGGGTCATCTGCTTTTTCCACCACGGCGGCCTGCGCGTCTTCGACGACCCGCAGATCGTCGCCGGGCTCTGTATGAACGAGACCGTCGCCGACGAGTTGAGGCAGCAGCAGCCGTCAAAGCCGGTGCGGGTCGTTGCCGTCGGGGGAGTCGAAGACGCCGTGCCTTACGCGCGCCGCTCACACCCGACCCGCAAGATACGTCTGCTCATGGCGGGCAACGCCTCCGGGCGGTTCCACCTCTTTGTGGGGAGGCAGAAAGTCTATCTCAAGCGCAAAGGGGTCGAACTCATCGAGCCTATCGCGCGGCGACTCGACCCGGAACATTACGCGTGGGTCTTCGTCGGACTCGACTGGGAGCCTTACGCCCAGCGCCTCGCTGCGGAAGGCTGGACTGTTATCTCTCCGGGCCCTCTGGAGTCGCCCGGGCACTACGAGTACTTCGGCGAGGGCGACATACATCTTATGTTATCGCGAGTGGAGGGCGGCCCGTTGACCCTGCTCGAAGCGATGGGGCTGGGGATGTGGACAATCTCGACTCCCACAGGCATTGCCCCCGCTGTCGTGCGCGACGGACTGACGGGACATCTCGTCCCACCTTTCGACGGCAGTAACGTCGAGCAACTGGCCGAGAGGGTCGCAGCGCACATCCTATCTCTTGACCCGATGACGTTATCGGCGGCGCGGCCCCGCATCCGCGACTCGGTTGCCCAACGGACTTGGGCGAACTTCAAAGTCGAAGTGGAAGCCTTCACCCGTGAACGCTTCCACGCGGGTTAGACGAGCGACTGCATAATCTGAATTTTTTAGCGACTTCGCGGCCGCTTCGTTGATGGAGTCTATCGTGTCCGACCCGCAGCATAAGACCGGAGCCCGAAGGCTCGACTCTCGACGCCCGCAACTATCCGCATACCGCTATAGAAGCGTTCTGGAAAAGCGCAACCCTCTCCCGCCTTCCCGCTCACGGGTTGGCAAGAGAGGGTTCCTTCCGGCGGTCTGTCCGGTGCGGACGTGACCGGCTTCACGCGTGCTAAGGCTTGCTTTCCGGGTCTGACGCGTACTTGTAGGGTTTATCCTCCGGATCGGACGCAGGACTCTCCGGATCGGACGCGGGACTCTCCGGGTCGGGTGCAGGGCTCTCGGGGTCGGGCGGTGGCGTCTCCAAGACAACTTGTGGGAGGTTCAGGTGGAATTCGAAAACCGAAAGCCTTAGGCGCGGAGTCGGCTTCAACGTTGCAGTGTCTACGCCCCGACCCGAAATGTTCACAGACGGAGCCGAGTTCGTAAACGGGTTAGTGGTTACGGTAACGGCGAGGTGTTTAGCGCGGACGAGTGTATTCGTCTTCGACATGGGAGTGCTCCTTGACGTTATGTCACGCTCTAGGATGTGGAGCGTCGTGGCCGGAACCCAAGATTGAGAGAAGCAGCTGGACGCGTGGGCGGCGTGGAGGTCAGCGTCTCTCAACGCTTGGTCTGTTAAAATTCGGTGCGACGCATGTGAAGGTAATACTAAGCTCTGCCGTTGTCAATGCAGAAGGTTTTTCGTCCGTGATAAGTCTCGGAATCTCTCGTGGCGAAGATGGCTAACAACGCACTGCCGCCCGTCTCGTCCGACATGGGGCGGACATTTCAACCGGGGCCACTGCTGCGCCACGTGGACGAACTCGAAGCCAAGGGCGTTAAATGCGAGACCATCCTCCGACTCCCACGGGCGCGGGTCGTCTTCGTGAACCGCGCGGCGCTCCAGCACGACTTTCCCCACCTGCGGGACGAAGCGTTGGAAGCGGAGCATCCGGAATTACGTGCCTTGGGCGGCGCGGCGCGAGAGCAGGCGAGGCGAGAAATCCTGAGCGCGTGGCTGAGCGCGCGTTGCGCATTCATCTCTCGGCGGCAAGCGTCACAGACTCTCGTCAACACCCACATTGAAACGTCGGACGAGACCATTACGGCATACAGACCGCCACGCTACGGGCGCGCGCTCGTCCTTCCGCTTGACGGGCAGGAGGGCGGCGCGGGGCCCGGCCTGATAGATGTGAAAGGGGTCGGCGCGGCCCCTAAGTTTGAGGTCGGGTTTAAGCCGCACGGTAGCGGCCTGATGAAACTCGGGGACGCATTCCGCGAGGTAATCTTTCAGGAGCTTGTTGGCCTGATATTGAAGAAGGCCGGCATGGGGTGCCTGCCGCTACCGCACTACGGCGTGCTTGATCTCGGCTTCGATGTTGTCAAGAAGACGGGCGAGGGCGAACCGGCCGGGATGCTCGCGCGGCGCGCGCATCGGCGCTACGAGTACTCCAAGGGCGCGAAGGAGCCCGGTTCGCCGCTGGTGTCCTACGAACTCGCGCTCGAATTTCTGCTGCGGCGACACGGCATCACCTCGGTCAGCCCTGCCACCACCATCGAACTCGACATGCGCGACGGCGCGACGGCCATCAGGTACGGTTATTTTGATATGCAGTACGAGGAGGCGAATCTCCAGCGGCTCCGGGCAATCACGGGCTTTGACAAAGGGCGTATGGTCATTGACGGCGTAAATCTTCAATTCACGAAGGAGATTGAGACCGGCATGCCTTACCCGCAACTGCTCGATTTCGGGGGCTACGGCACGAGAGAGAGATTCAAGAATCCGGTTGTCAGTCTGGTCGCGGATCGGCTGATGAGGCTCGGCGAGATCATTCACACGGACGACCCGCGCTTTACACAACCCGACGAAAGGCTCTGGCCGCCGCGCGTGAATGGCGGCAACGGACGCGGGCGTGCGCGGCAGGACTCTCCGGAGGGGTCGGTGCGGCGCATGCCTGACCGGGCGATCCTCTCCGCGCAACTCGCGCACGACTTCCGCTCCGGCAAAGTGACAGGCGAGGGGGTGCGGGCCGTCCTCGACGCGTCGCTCGCGGCGGCGGGAGCGCGTTGGTGAGGGCGAGGCGTCGCCTGTTCACTCGAAATTGATGTTAAAGGCGAACCCGACGCGATCCCCCGCGCTCCGATTCACCTCGACTTCGTGCATGATGTGGCTGGGGAAGATGACGCACAATCCGTCGGCTGGCTTTACCGCGAGTAGGGTGCGGTTAAGAGCCGTCGGCTCGACGACGGGCGGTGTGGACGACCGGAGCCCGAGGAAGCGCGCGAGGTCGTGAAAGACGATGTCGCCGCAGTTCTCCGGAGCGTGGATATAGTAGACGCCGCTCATATGCACGTGGGGCGGGTGGATGTGGCGCGTGTGGAAAGCGCCCGGCGGGTGAATATTTGCCCAGCAGATTTTGCAGACCGGTCGCAGCCCTTCGACGTGCCAGTTTAAGAAGTCAGCGAAGTCGCGCGCAGCGCCAAAGATGTGCTCGAACAATTCCTTCACCGGCTCATCATCCGCAACCGACCTGCTGCTCTGCCACATCTCACGACCTTCGCAGCGACGACTTTCGGGTGACCGCCGCCTCTCTTCGTTGACGAGCGCGAGCAGGCGCTTGTTCAACTCGTCCTGATCGGGCACCTGAAAAGTACAGACGTAGTTGGGAGCAAAAGCGTGCTTGATGGTGCGGGGGTTGGGAGCCATTGAGCCGGATGCCATGAGAGACTCCTTTTCAGATGCGGCGCGGGTCATGGCGCGGACGGCTGTCACACACGGCCGACCGTCTGAGCTGAACGGGCGGGCGTAGGAGTAAGGCGCTACGGCCTCGCGCCGAGAACTCATCCTGCGCCCACATCGCTCGAATCAGCCTGCCGGGGCTGACAGGCGGGGACGCGCTCGTCTTGCGCCATCCCCGCCTGTCGTTTATTAGGGGTCAGGCGTTACGGTTTATTGTCCGGGTGCCGAATAAACTTCAGGCTCTCGTCCTCACCCTGCGGCCCGGTCGGGCGTTCGGAGGACGGCCTCCGGGCCGCCTGTGGCGTGGCTCTGAGGGGGGCAAGTGGGAACGGGACGGAAACGAAGAGGGTGCCTCCCTCTTCCGACTCGATAACAATGTCCTTCAGCCCGGCGGCAACGTCAGGGATGATGACGCTCCACTCGCCGCTCAATTGATTGACTTCCCCTTCGCCGAGTCGGTCGCCGCGTCGGCGCTGTCCGGCGATGTTAGTCGCGGCGTAGATAATCACCTTCTTGGTGTAGCTCCCGCTCTTCGGGTTGACCGTGTCGTAGCCCTTGACGGTCAACTCCGTCTTAGCTCCCTTCCGTGTCTTTCTAGCCACAGTGGCTTTGACCGAGTCCATAGCCACCGGCGGCGCGACCGGCAAGCGGGAGGCGCGCATGGCTGCGGGCGAGGCAGCCAGCACCTCTGCGGTAGTGGCAGCAGAGGGTGTCACAGGGATGGTCGTGACCCTATCGGCGGACGCAGGCGTGACTGTGAAGATACCCCAGAGGCCACCTGTAAACTGGAAGGAGGGGAAGCTGCGGTAAAGATAATCGCCCGCCGTCCCGACCCCGCCGGCCCTTGGGATGAGAAGATCAAAGCGGTCGCTCGGCCCATGTACGTCGCGCGCGCCCTGCGACTGCGAAAACTCGTTGAAGCCGAGTTCTCTCGAATTGTTCATGAAGGGCAGTTCCTGCCAGACGTGGCCGTGAATCATCATGACCTGCTGATTCGACCCGCTGGGGCGCAACATGCGGAATCGCACCGGGTCACCCAGCGTCGCCGTGAAGATCGGAGTCTGGGGTCTGCCGATGGGCTCTGTCCCGCTCGCGAAACCATACGGGAGCGAGTTGGAGACGCTCTGGGTCAGGTCGATGCCGCCCAGAGTGGTGCCCGCGTAGCGCGCGTTGAGCATCGGTTCGGTGCGATAGTTGAGTGACCCCGAAGTGCTGAGCACCGTCTTCGCGGTGGCCGGCCCCGTGTACTGGTTCGCATTGTCTTGCGTGAGCAGGACGAACTCGCGGAAGGTAGGGCCCGCCGCAGCGCAGTTGATGCCGCCAGCGTCGGGCTGGCAGACGGTGGCCGAGGCGCGCGAGTTCTTATCCGTCATCCAGATGCTTCCGCGCGGCTCTATGATCAGCGCGCCGATAAGGCCGTTCGGGCCGTGGAGCAGAAGGTCGGACGAGGTCAGGTTGATGGAGCCGAACTCGATAGGCTCGGCGGCCAAGCCGCCCGCAGTCACACGCGAGTTGCCCGCGTACCATGTGTAGGTCTTGCTCTTGCCCGGCCCGACGGTCTGGTCGGGGTTCTGGCCGACGACGATGCCGTCCGAGGTCGTCGGGTCGTAGGTGAGCACCTGCGGGTGCAGCCCCACTTGCATCGACGGGTTGATGGAGAACGACGGCGTCGTCGCCCCGCCTTGATTGAAGACCGAGAGTTGCGTCGCGTTGGCACTCGTGAAGATCGGCTCGCTGCCGGTCAGCCCGTTGGTCAACGTGACCTTGATGCAGTCGCCGGCGTTGGCGCGCAACACCAGCGGCTCGTTGCAGCCGAGCGGCGCGCTCGGGTCGCAGGTAATCTGGACGGGAGTGCCGTTGTCTTTGGTGACGACGTAGACGAGGCCGAGGGGATTGTAGATCGGGCCCGTTGCGGGCGTAGCCGGCGTTGTAGGCGTGGCTGGCGTAGCCGGCTTCCCACGGCTGTTGTAGACGATGCCGAGCTTGGAGTCGAAGACCGAGGTGGCCGACATGACCGTGACCTCGAAGGAGCGCACGGGTGCGAGGCTGGGGTCGGGGCACGAGGAGGAGAAGGCTTGGTCGTCGCTCGACACGCCGTCGCCCTGCTGTGGGCCGAGTCGCGGCAGGAGCTTGGGCGGGCTGGCCGGGTCGTAGGCGCGCATGACGCCCCACATGTTGAGCTGCTGGCCGTTGGCCGTGCCGCCGACCGTGGAGGGCGACATCAAAAGGTCGCTCGGCGTGTAGAGATAGTCCACGAACTGCAACGCGGGCGCTGCTCGCTTGGTGAGGGGCAGCTTGAACTTGAACTCGAAGTGCTCGGAGATGCCCATGCCCTGCGTGCCGCGATAGCCCGAGTTGAGGAAGCCCGGCTCGAACAGCCACTTCATGCCGTGGATGCTGAAGGAGTGAGCGAGCATGTGCGCACCGACGAGCACGCGCACCTGAACGTTATCTCCCTGATAGGCGCGCACGAGCGGCGTGAACGGGTCTGTGGGCGACACCACGGGAATCAGACCCGTGCCCTGTAACAGCGCCGGGAACTTGAAGCCGTCCGGCGCGGCGGGGTTGATCGGAGCGGGGAGCGCGGGCTGCTTGTTAAGGTCTGTGTCCAGACGCGGGATCGAGGCCAGAGCGAAGGAGGGGTCGCCCTGCGGCCCCGCAGCCTGCTTCCCGGTCGTCGGGTCGAAGAGGCGGAAGGGCAGCGGCTCGTTGCGGTAGTTGACTGACTGCACGCCGGGGGTCGGGCCGTTGCTGATCAACTGCGGGCAGGGTTTCGTCGTGCAATTCCTCGTCGGGGCGATGATGGCGTTGTTGGGGTCGGCCCAGCCCATGTAAGTTGTGCCTGACGCGACGGGCTTGCACCCGGCTACGGCGGGAGACTGGCCGGGGTAGCAGTCGGGCTGAACCTTACTCGTCTTCATGTAGGCGAGCTGGAAGTCTTGAAACTCCAGGGCGAATTCGCGGAAGCTGTCGGCCTGAGCCGGCATGCGGATGATGGCCTGCCAACTCGTCGGGCCGCCGTCCTTCCGGAGCGGGTCGGGATAGGGCGCGTTGGTCTCGGCGTCGAACCACTTCGAGCCACTCGGCTCGATGAGCAGCCCGGCGTAGAGTCCCACCTGCTGGTGCGTGGACGGGCCGAAGTGATCATGCGTGAAGACGGTGCCCATCGTCCGGTCTTTCGACTCGACGCTGAAAAGCGTATCGGCCAGCCAGCGCTGGATGGTGGTCTGCGCGCCCATCCACTCCGCAGGGCAGGTGGAGCCGGCGGGGCAGATGAGAGTGCTCGGGGGCTTCGGCACCAGCTTGTCGGCGGTGACGCCACCAACCGACGAGGGTAGCCAGTGGCCCTGCGGACTGGTGATTGCTTCGATGCGCTTGCGCACGTCGTCGGGGCTGAGCGTGCCGTCCTCGTAGTTGAAGCCGTTGGCCGCGCCGTCCGAGGAGGTAACGTCGAACTTCACAAGGTGGATGTGCTGGCCGATGATGTCGGTCGGGGTGCGCACCTGAAAGTCGTCAAGTTCATAGTAGTCGGGGATAAGGTTGGTGTGCCAGAACTCGACCGCCTCGCCGGAGTTGGCGCGGAAGAAGAACGGCTGCGGCGCGCGTGTCCCGTTGATGGTCGGCAGCACGTCCTGCCAGAGAACGAGGGTGCGTCCCTGCGGGTAGTGCCATCCCTTCTTGTTGAAGACGAGGTTGGTCTGAACGTTCGCCGCCTTGTAACGGCGCATCTCGGTCGGCGGCAGAGGCACGACCTTGCCGTCCTTCTCAGCGCAGTCGCCCTTCAACTGGTCAACCAGGCAGCCCGGGTCGGCGTAGGGCGCGCCCTGCGCCGGCGGCAGGCCGTTGGTCAGGAAGTCGGCGGGCTGGCCGTTCCAGAGAGTGTTGCTGCCGTCGGAGGTGAAGCTCGGATGGCGGTGGAGGGCGTGGAATTCCATCGCCGTCCGCTCGACCGGCTCGCCGTCTTCGGCCAGTTGCTTAGCCGTGATGGCCCCCATCTCCTTGGTGAAGTCCGTGGCCGTGTGGGCCTCGGAGGTCACTTGGGCGTTGAGGATGATGTGGCGGGGCAGCCCGCCGTCGTAGTAGTTCCGCGTGCCGTCGGGGTTCAGGTCGTAGGCGAAATCCATCGGCGGGTGCGGGGCGCGGTGACCGCTGACGCCCGGGATGAAGAACGGGTAACCGGGGTTGCCGCTCTCCAGCACTTCGGCGCTGAAGCCGACGGCCTTGCCGGAGACCGGGTCTTTGACCGCGACGATCTGCACCCTTGCGGGCATCGGGGCCATCGGGATGGTCGGGAGCGGCACCACGGCCGGGATCGGTGTGCCCTCGGCTATCTGGCCGTCGGGCAGGGCGCGCGCGCCGGGCTTCGGGAGCCCGGTGGTGCCGTCAAGCTCCGTCCCCTCTTCGAACGTGTCGTGAACGCGCCAGAGCGCCCACATGCCCTGCGCGAAGTGTGGGTAAAAGTGGCAGTGGAAGATCGAGTCGCCAATCGTCTTGTTGCGATTGCCGCTGCCGTTGTAGACCATCTCCATGGTGTACGCAGCGCCGGGGTTGATCGTCTGACTGTCGAGGTAGGCGCTGGTATCGCTGTTGGGGCTGTGCAGCCATTGTTGCGCGTGCATGTGGTGGACGTGCGTGACCCCCGTTCCCCCGTGCAGCACGCGGTATCTCACGTGGTCGCTGAGGTAGCTGTGATAGACGTTGGACGGGTCGTCGGCATACGTGGCGACGGGTTTGTTCCCCGTCGCAGTCGTGCCCACCACCATCGCCGGGTCGCCGACCGCCCACGAGCTGAGGAAGAACTCCTCGAACTTGCACTCGGCGCAGTTCGCCGTCGGCCCCTGCTTCAAGCGGTTCGAGATGACCTCGGCGGCGATGCCGCCGGTGCCATAGTTAATGGCGAAGTTGTCCATGCCGCTGTTGATCGTGCCCTGAATGGAGCTGGGCTGCGACGTGACGAAAGGCGACTGGGTGAGCTGCCCGAGTTCTTCATGGTAGATGATCGTGATCTCGCGGAAGGGCTGTCGCCGGTCGGGGAGCGCGGGGTTGTCGTTGAAGTTCGGGTCGCCGGGCGCGGGGGTAAATCTCCCGTGACCCTTGCCGGTGATGACGGCTGTTAGGTCGGAGTGAACAATCGTCCCGGTTGCGTCCACCATCTTCAGCACCGGCAGGCCGCTCGGGTAGGTGGCATCATAATTAATGATCGGCTGATTGGTCGCCGTCCGTCCCTTGGTCGCAAGAGCTAAATCCTGCCTCGTGACTTGACTGCGGTACCACTCCGATCCCTTCGGCTCAACGTTGACCGCTCCGAAAAGCCCGGACGTTACTTGCCCGCCATTGAGGCCGTTGCCAAAGCTCGCGGCCTGGCTGTAAAGCAGAAAAGTCCCTTCGTCCGGCGCGCGCAGAAGGTAGGTGGCCGTCCCGCCGGGCGAAACCAACGAACTATCATTTTGGCCGACGAAAGAGCCATCACTCATAATCCCGCTCGGAGTGGGAGAGGGGGCTGGCAGTAATTGCATGCCCTCGATGTGGACAGACGCCGTCCGCGTCGAGGGCTGAGTGCTGGCTTTGGGTGCGCTGGCTAGCCAGTTGGTGAACTTGATGAGGAGACAGTCTTCCGCGTTGACGCGTAAAACAATCGGGCGGGGACGTTTGCCGTCGCGCAGGTTCACGTTCCCTTGCTTCGAGCCGGGCTTAACGTCCTGCATCAGGGCGAACATCATCCCGCCGGGGCTGACCACGCCCAGACGGTTGTAGGTGATCGGGATGTCGAAGGCCACGACGTTTGCCGTCACCGTGTTGTTACAACTCGGAGTAGCATCGGGCGTCGGGCTGGCGGGCGGCGCGGGCGTGGGCGTCGCCTCTGCCTTGGGCGGCTCGACTTTCGCATCCGTCAGGCCAGTCTCAGCAGCGGGTGAATCGGCTGAGCCAACGGCGGGGGCGACATCGAGGCTGATCGCCGTAACCTCCTCGGTGTCGGGGGATGAGACCGATTCCGCCTGCCTCGCCTCGGCAGCCGACTTGGCCCCCGCTCCCACAGGGGTTTGAGCGCCAGCAAGTCCAGCACCTAACAGAAAAAGAAGAAGCAACAGCAGATAACTGTTTGAGTTCGCCGGAAGGCTTTTCGGGCCTAACATATTTCTTTCTCCTTAAAGATGCTGGACAGCGAGATTCGGACGTTGAAGAGATCAGTTAGCTCTCGCAGAAGAGCGGAATGTGAGGCTAACGAGCGGGACATCTCTCATTAGCAGTATTGAATTTCCGATGTGAGAACTGATAAGTACACCGGAGTAGAAACCCTTGGTGAAAAGCAAGCGAAGCGTAGTTCTACTAACTCTCGATGTCAAGAAAATTATCTTGCAAGGCGCGGGAGTCATCGCGGCTGGCGCGGCTCAATTGATACTGATCCAGCCGCTCGCGGGCAGGAACCGTTTCTCTTTCAGGGCGACCGTGACGACGTACGCGCCGGAAGCGCCGACGCGCCGGTTCGGGCCGTAAGTGATTGGTGGCATCAGCCCCGTCGGATACTCGTTTAGCCCTTCGAGCGCGGCAATCAGCTTCTCCCGGCTCAGCTCCCTCCCGGCTCGCCTTAAAGCTTCGGTCAGGATTATAGCGGAGCTGTATGCGGAAAGCTGCGCGGCCTGATGATGCGGCGGGAGTTTGTATTTTTCGGCCAGCGCGCGAAACTGCCTAGCGCCTTCCGCGCTTTGATTGGCGGGCGTGATGGGGAAGGAGAAAAAGAGCTTACCATCGAAGCCGAGCGGCGCGTTGAAGATGCCTGCCGCGCCGCCCGTGCCGGGCAGCAGGAGGGTGGGGAACCACCCAAGCTTATCGGCTTCGGCCATCAACGCCAGCGCCTCCTCGCCGCTCCCGACGAAGAGAATTACGTCACGGTTGCCTTGCCTGAGTCGTTTGATCGTCCCGGCGGCGTCGAAGCGTCCGCCCTCATAACCGTCGGCTTGCGGCTCGCCCAAGCCGTCAAGCTTACTCTGGTCTTTGGCAGCCTCTAGGATGTCGGCGTTGAGCGTGCTCGTCGGGTAGACGACCGCGAGGCCGGCCTTCTTGAGCCCGGGTCTTTTTGCGGCGAACTTGACTAGGGCGCGGGCCTGCACGTCCATGCCTGCCAGCAGATAAAAAACCTGCCGGTTAAGCGGAAAGCCGGTCTGCGGGTAGAGCGTGAGGGGCCCGACGAGCGGCACCTCGTGTTGGGCCATGAGCGGGACAATCTCTTTTTCGGCCCCGGCGATGAACGCGCCCGTCATGGCGAAGACCTGCTCGTCTTTAAGGAAGTGCTCGAAGTTGGCGCGCGTCGCCGCAGGCGTCTCGGCGGTCTCGACGAACTTCAGTTCGACGCGGCGGCCGTAAAGTCCGCCCTGACTGTTCAGCTCGTCGAAGTAGGCGGTGGTGACGGCTTTGATCGCCTGCCCCATCTCTGCCAGCGCGCCGCGGGCGGGTACGGCGGTGCCCACCACAATCTTATCTTCGCCGATGCCGGGATCGCGGTCTGTGCCGAGCCGCTTCAGATATGCGATGAGGTCGGCCAAATCGTCACGCGACATCGCGTAGCGCGGCATCACGTTCTGCAACCTGTTGCCAGCTGGATCCGTGCCGCGCGTGACAGCCAGATCGAGTCCGCGCTCGGTATAGGGTGGATGTCGGCGGCCGTCCGCGTGCGTCACGCCGTAAGGCTTGGTCAACGCCTCCCACGTCAGGTTCGAAGGCGTGACGCCGCCCTCGGGCTTGCCCTTGCCGTCGAGGCCGTGACAGTTCGCGCAGGCCATCGCGCTGCCCGGCACCTCCAACGACGCTTCGCCGATGTAAGCCAGAATCTCCCTGCCTGCGGGACTCGTCCCCTGTAAGTAAATCTGTCTGCCGCGGCTCTCCCGGGGCGTCAAGGACGCCTGCGCCGTCGCACGCGCGCAGGCGAGGCAACAGAGCACCAGCACGCCAGCGAGTTGCGCCAACAAGGCCAAGCGTCGCAAAGCAGCCCGCCCGCCCGCGCCCTGCTGCTGCGGCCTCATTTCTCGCTCGCCGGGTGATCGTTGAGCACGCGCTCGACGACGCTGACCAACTCGTCGCTCTTGGCGAGGCCGAAGGCTTTTTTCCATAACCCGGTCGCTCGTTACCGATGATGAAGATGTTGAGGTGGTCTTGCTCGTTGTTGACGAACCGTCCCGGTTTTTTCAACGCGAACTCCACGGTCTCCTAGTCGCCGCTGAGGAAGTACCAGCCCGGCCGCACGGGGAGCCGCCAAAGCCGTCCCGCACCCATTTACGCCCATCATCCTACGCATGCCTGTGTTCCTCCTTCACCGCGCACGAAGGCTCTACGCGGCCGCGGTGCTTTCGTCTCGAATGCCCTATCACTTTCCCGCCGCCTGAAGAGTCAGGTGCGGGAGCTGGTTAAAGCGGACGCCCCGCGAGGGGCACTGGAAGAAGACGTTGTATACGCCCGCCTGCGGCGGCTCAAAGTTCATCTCGTAGACCCCGCCGCCGAGCGGCCTCGCCCATTCGCGCTGCTGCCAGATGCCGGGGGCGAGGAATACAAGTACGCCCATGTCTTCGAGCTTAGCCAGCGGCTGGTTGGAAGTCGTGTCGAGCACTTTGAAGCGCAGGGTATATTTCTCGCCGACGCGCGGCAGCGCGTCCGCCTGTAGCGGCTCGACCTTAATCGAGACCGCTGGCCGCTGCGGCAGGGCGGGGTTCTCGGCAACGGTCATGTCGAAGCAGGTGACTACTCGGGGCGCATCGAGCAGAAAGGCCACGTCGTAGTGGCCGGGGCCGGCGAGCCGGACGGTAGTGGCGTACACACCGCCCGCGCTCTCGCGCAGCCCGTTATCCAGAACGAGCAGCGCCTTAGGGTCGCGGCGGTAATTCTGAAAACTACCCATCGGGGCCGCCATGCCTTCGGTGTAAAAATAGATCATCTTGTCGGCCGGATTCGCGACCAGCACCGCCCCTTCCTCCGGGGCCGGCACGATGGCATCGGCCAGCGAGGTGGCGGGCGACTCCTTGGGGGCTCTCTGTCCCGCCGGAAAGCGGGTGATGTCCGCCTCGCCCGCAACGAGGTTCGACAGGTTAATCATCGTTACGAACTCATGACCCATGGCGCGGACGTAAGCAAACTGTCGGGTGAAAGTGATCTGATCTGCACCGGGCCCAACGGGCACCTCCCGCACCAGACGATTAGAAGACACGTCGAAGACGTATACCGTATTCGTCTCGCGGTTGACGACGAAGCCGTAGTGCCCGTCGGGGAGAAGGCGCAGCGCGCAGAGTCCGGGCTGCGCCTTCATGCGCGCCGTGACTTCGCGGCGCGAGATGTCGATGGCGGCAATCGTCCCGTCACCTTCGTTAGCGACGTAAACAGAGTTGCTCAGCGACGAGAACGCGAGCGCCGACGGCAGCGTGCCGACCTTAATGTCGGCGAGCGCGGCGAATTTCCGCACATCTATGACTGACAGCGTGCCGGACTGGCGGTTGGTCACGAAGGCTAAACTGTCATCTTCGGTGAAAGCTATCTCGTGATGTCCCGGCCCGGTCTTGAGTCGCGCTGCGACTTTCAACGTGTCGGTGTCGAGCACGGTGACTCCGCCGTCCGGCTCCGCCGTGCCGTCGTTGCCGACCCAGATATATTTGCCATCGTGCTGCAAGGCGACGCGAGTGGGTCGCACGCCCGCGTCGATGTTGGCGCTCACTTTCCATGTGGCGGTGTCAACCACGGCGACCTGATTGACGAGCGGCATGGAGACGTAAAGTCGCTTCTGATCCGCGCTCATCACCCAGTCCGCGCCCGAACTGCTCAACGTGACGAGGGCGTATAGCTGGCTCCCCCCGAAACCGGAGAGCGGGTCTATGACCGAGATGTTGGGCTCGTGGTTCAGTGCCAGAATGAAGTAGGAGTTGAGGTCGATGCTAGGGCGCTTGCTGAGGCCGGGTTGCAGAAACGATTGAATCTTCTCGCGGCACGTTCTGGCATCGGGCGCGGGGCCGGCCTCGCTCTGGTCGAGCCAGGCCAAGGGCCGAAGGTTGGCGAGTGGCTTCCCCCTGTTGGCGTCCGTGATCTTGAATCTGACGGTCGCCTCCGTGCTGGCCTCCGGTGCCTTCGGGGTTCCCGCGCCGGTCGCGACCGGTTCGACGCTGAACTCGACCGAGACGCCCTCGCGCGTGTAGACCTGCGGCGTGCGCGCGACACCGGCCGCAGCCGACGCAGTCGCATCCTTAGCCTGCGCGTAGGTTGGTGAAGCCGCTCCGGGTAGAAGAAAACTGCTGACTATAAACAGGCTCAGGAATGAGTAGACAATTCGAGCCCTGTTTACGCCGCAGTGCATGTTTGAACTTTCGAGATGCTTGCCGCTCATACACATTCCGTTTGTTGAAGGGCCGGCTCAACCGGTTAGCCGTGCAGTCCGCCGGTCAAGGCCAACTCGTCGAAGCGTAGGCGGACGAGGCTGCGTATGCGCCGTGCGCAGTCAACGTATGCCGCCGGCCCGCGGCCGAAGGGGTCTTCGACATCGCCGGCCGGATCCAAGCAGTGAGTCTTAGCCGCCGCCGCAGGCTCAAGTTCAATGACGGCGTTTCGATGCTCGCGCGTCATACAGAAGATTCGCTCGACTTGTTGGACATCCTCCGGGGACAGATTTCGCGCGCTGTGCGCAATCACGGGGATGTCCAGCAGCCGCAACGCCTGTTGCGCCTCGGGTATCATCGGCGTGCCCACCCTTGCGGAGATTCCCGCGCTCAGCGCATGCACGCCGGCCTCGCCCGGAGTCGTAGCGCGAAGGTATAAGCGCGCGGCAAGTTCCGCATTGCCGATGGCAGCAGCCATCGGAGAGCGGCAGGTGTTGCCGCTACATACGAATAAGAACACCCGCCGTTTGTTCGACGCCTGATGTCCTCCCCCGGGATGCGGGTCACCCGCAGGCGCGATTTCAAAGTCGTCCAACGTGGGCGACTCCGTTCGAGCGAATGGGATGACGACATCCCGCGGAGTTCGGAGACGGATGGTGAGCGAATGCTTGAGCCTGTCTAGATAAAGTCGAAAGTGGTGGAGCGGCGACAGCAGTGCCAGCGCGACGGTCAGCAGGCCGGCGCTGAAGAGTTGCGTCCCGCTCGGCGGTGGTTGGGCTGCAAGAAACGTCAGGGCGTAACTGGCGGTCACGCCCGCCAGCATACTTGTGCCGCAATGCATCGGGACGCAGAAGGTATTCTCGCGGCGGTCGAGAAAGATGAACGTCGTGCAGACGCACAGCCCGGCGTAGCACAAGCCGATGAGTAACGCCGGGCCGATAGCCCCGCTGCCAACGAGAGCGATGAAGCCGCGACGAAAGTCCAGCATCGTCTCGCCCGCGCCGACGACCGCCAGCAGCCCCAAGGTCAGCAGCAAGAGCGGGGCGGCAACCATCTGCTCTTCGACGAAGTAGCGCAATGTGGCTTCTCGCTCCTCAGACTTGCCCAGCCTGGTCATGAACTGGAATTTGAAGAAGTAGGCTGTTAGGTAAGCGGCAACATCGAGTACGGCTGCAAGGCCCAGTTTGAAATCACTCGCGTCGTTGAGCACCACGAGCACGGCCGCGAGACTGACACACATGGCGGCCCACGAAAACCAGCGGACGCGCCGGCCCAGCATGGCGTCCACCAGCGGCGCGAGGACGAGGACGCCGCTGCGCAGGAGCACCAGCATGAGAACGATGGAAATCCCTTTGAAAGAAAAGGCGAGGGTCGTCGTGCCGATGATCGTCGCCATGCAGACGCCGGAGAGGAAGGTCTGGCGGCGTGGAAAGGGGACGCTCAGCCCGAAGAACTCACGCCGTCCGGCGTACCGCCACCAACGCATGACGGTGATGAACCCGAGTATGCAGATGGCCGTGGCCAACGTGGTAGCGGGCAACAGCGCCGCCCCCGACACCGGCCGCCCATTCGTGCTCGGCAGCAGCCCGGCCGAGAGGGCTTTGGTCAAGCCGCTATACGGGGCGTAGAAAAGATAGTAGCCGAGCCCGAGTCCCCAAATGCCAAAGCTGAATGTGCGCTTCTTTACGAGCATGGAGCCTCCTACCAGAGCGCGTGCGGGTCGTCCCCGTAGTCCCGGGCCGGCACATCATTGATGACTTGCCGGCGGCGGGACGCCCGGCGTAACGGGCGTCGGAATATCTGACGGGTCGCGTGGCCGTCAGTGCCGCGCCAGTCTACGGTTTGAAGAAAGACGGATCGTGCACCAGCCCCAGCACCGACTTCCCGATCATAGCCAGAATGTGGTCGTCGTTATCGTGGCGCACGTAAAAAGAGAGGTCGCGGTAGACGCGCTCAAGGATACTCGGTCGGTTGAGACACCGCGCGCCGCAGGCTCTGATGCAGTGCTTGACAGACTCCTCCGCTAGATGCTCGACGACGTGCCGGGCCCGGCTGCCCGCGGTCTGCGCCTCTTGATACCTGCCCGTCTCCCACAGGCGCGCGACGTGCCTGAGCCACAGGTGTGCCGTCTCGACGTTCACAGACATCTGCCCGACGTGATGCTGCACATATGGGTCGTCCACCTTGTTCTGCGCCGTGACGTAGGCGAGGGCGTAGTCGTAGGCCGCCTCGGCCGCCCCGAGGAACGTGGCGGCGTAATGCGGGATGAAGCAGGTCTGCCACCCTTCTTTCAAGTACTGGCCGGGGTAGCCGATGAGATGTGCGTCGGGGATAAACGTGCTCCGGAAGTGTACAAGGTAGCTGGCGGTAGCGCGCATCCCGATGGGGTCCCACCACGAGCGGTCTATCTCCACGGTCGGGTCGGCCAGGTCGCAGACCATCATCAGTTGCGTGTCCGCCGGGGACGAACTGTGCCGCGCGCCGCCCGGCCCGGCCGTGCTGACTAGCAGTATCGCCCATTGTGCGCCGTCGGCGCTGGTCGAAAAAACCTTGTTCCCCTCGACGAGATAACCACCGCTCACCTTCTCCACGGTCGTGCCGAAGCGGAGGGTCTCACCCGGCTTGCGCGCCTGCGGCTCGCCGCTCCATGCCACCCACTTGTCGCCGCGCTCGACCACGCCTTTGAACCAGCGCGCCTTCTGCTCGGCGTCCGCCATGCCGTCCAACAGCACGAGTGAGTTGACGTGTCCCTCCCAGCAGCGCGCCAGTGACAGATCGGCCTTGGCTAGTTCCTTGGTCATCATCCACAGGGTGAAGATGTCCTTGCGGTATGGGCCGAGGCCGAGGCCGCCGTACTCGGTCGGGACGGCAGGGGCGTGCAAGCCCGCGCGGAAGAGGTCGGCGAAATCCTCGGCGGGAAAAGTCGCGGTCTGGTCGTAATGGGCGGCGCGCGGGGCGAACTTCTCTCGCGCGAGCACACTGACGCGTTCGATCAGTTCCTGCTGCGCGCGCCCGAGTTCGAGCTGCGCATACGTGTCGTTGTTCGAGTGAGCAGTAACCATTGCCGTGTCAGAGACCGTTAGGGGCCGCCACATCATTCAACCGGCACCTGCGATGCCGCGAAAGTGTGTGCGCTCAGTGCGGATTGCGCCGGATCGGCCGCGCCGGACGACGGGGCACGACGAGCGAGTATCTGCTGCGCGACTGTCGCGGGCATCGTCTTGCCCGTCATCATGCGGAACTGACGCAGCACCTGTGTTAGAAGAACGTCGCGGCCGTCAATCACGACCTGCGCGCGCGCGCTCGTGCTGGCGACCAGCGGCGTGGGTTTGGAGCCGTAGACGAGGTCTATTACGACGGCCTCGCGGTTCAAAGTCTCAAGCTTGAACGGCGCTTCGTCGCTGTCGCGGCCGACGGGGGTGGCGTTGATCACCATGTCGTAACGTCCGGCGTCGAACTCCGGCAGTGGGGTGTAGGGCAGGCCGAGCAGCCTCGCGGCGTGCTGGCCGCGTTCCGTGCCGCGATTGATCAGCGTCACGGTCGCGCCCGCGTCGGCCAGTGCCGCGGCGATGCCCCGCCCGGCCCCGCCACAGCCGATCACTGCGGCATGCCTCTGCCGCATCCAGATGTTACGCTCGCGCCGGGCCATGTAAATCACTTCGGGGTCGGTGGTGTCCGCCCGCCACCGGCCGTCGTCACGTACGAGGATGTTGGCCGACTCGGCCCGCCGGGCCATCGGGCTCACCAGACTTGTCGTCAGCAGTGCCGCCTCCTTGTGAGGTGAAGCGACGGTCATGCCGTTGAAGGCTATGCCGAGCGATTCAAACAATCCCGCTTGCACGACCTCGTGCCAGAATTCGCTGAAAGACTCCACCCGAAGCGGTACGAACAGGGCTGGGTAGTCGAGCGCGCGGTAGGCGGCGTTGTGCAGGCGCGGCGAGAGCGAGTGAAAGACCGGGTCGCCGATGATGGCGAAGAGCTTTCGCGGCGGTCGAAGCAACGGCAGCCCGAAGTCGTCGATCAACTTGTTAACGGAGGGCTCGGTCGGGATGGCCGGCCCCTGCGGAACCAGACCGAAGATGGCCGGAGCCCCGAGATGTAACGTAACGACGCGGCTCCAAAAGCCGAGCGGCCCCTCTGAGTAAGCTATGGTGTCCGAGCGGCCCAAGGATTTCAGCAGGGACAGTGCCGTGAACTCGTCACTCATCCGCGCGGCCCTCGTGACCAGCTTATACACGCCGGACTGAATCGAGGACAGTTGTCCGAACCGAGCCTTGAGCGTCGCCAAATCGTCGGCCGGGCCGTGCCAAGAGACCAGCCGTTGCTCGGCGGGAATCCGGGCCAGCAGCGACTCTGAGTTGTCCCTGAGACCTTCGAGCTCGACCCGGTCGTAAAGTCGTGCGGCCGCAGCTAAGCGTTGCTGTCGGCGGTCGTTTGCGTCCGGGCAAGCGCCGCCTTCGGCCCGGCTGCGCAGAGAGTACAACAGACGGCCCCCGAAATGATTGCGCAACCAGTCTGGATTGAGATCGCCCAACAGGTCGGCTCGAACCTCCAGCCACTCAACGGCGGGCGGCAGCGCGGCCAGTTCCGCGCCGCTCGCTGATGGGGGGATCGTTAAAGAGGCGACTAACGAGCAGTCAGGCATGAGGGCAGTTGTGGATGTCCAAGGGCTTGATTGCTACTATGCGCTGGAGCGCGCCGGGCGAAGAAGCACAATCCTCGCCAGTGAAGTCGTTAACGAGCCGGTGTCAACTCGACACCGCGTCGGCTACAGCGATCATCTCTGCGCCGGGTTGATGCTTCTAACTCTCACGAAAGAAGGGTGGGGCCAACAAATGCGACTTGGTTCTTCCAACCCATGAGAGAAGCGAGCAGGGCGGTAATATAACAAACGGGAGAACCTATTGCCAGCTTTTATATTACCCGGAGAGTGTCTAAATCATAACTGTAAGCGGCGCGGCGAAGCGCGGGTACCTGCGTTTCCTCGGTTGGCGTGCGTTGTAGCAGCGGGTAGTGGGTCATTTTCATTCCAAGTTCCAGGCTTCGTTTTGCTAGGGGTTAACTTAGGAATTTCTTTCGACAAATTCCTAAGTCGGGTTGCCAGTTGGAGGGATGACGTGACAGTAAGCGCCGGGATGAGCTATGCTTCGACGGCTGCGGGTTGTTTGAATTCTTAGGTTGTGTTGACATAACTACCTGAGCCAGATGACTGTGCTGGCGAAGTAGATAAAACTCAGATAGTTCTTTGCCAATTTATCGAACCGCGAAAACACGCGGCGGAAGTGTTTCAACTTCCCGATCTGATTCTCGATCAGATGCCGCTCCTTGTAGCGATGGTCGAATCAATCAGGAGGTGTTGCAGGTCTCGGTCTTGTGAGAGATGCTCGAACAGCTTTTCAAAGACCTTGAGGTCACTCCACCGCGAGAAGTGTTTATAGACGGAGTTCCAGTTATCATACTTGCGTGGCAGGAGTCACCATTGCGCGCCGCTACGAGTCACCCACAGGATGGCTTCGAGGAAACGGCGCACGTCGCGCCCGGCGCCGAGCATAATCTGGGAACAGGTTTGTAGGATGGGCAGAATCTTTGCCACTGTTCGTCGGTCAGCTTAACTGTCATCGTGTAGAGCGGTTTAGCTTCTTTACGTCAACACAACCTAGCAATTCTTACTGCGTTATTGTTAAGCGGAGGAGCTAGAGCGGACTCGGAAACCGGGGTGGTCGAAAGGCTATCGTGGGTTCGAATTCCACCCTCTCCGCCACGACTTTTGAGGGATGAGGGCGGAGGGATGAGGGATGAATAAGAAAGTGTCTTTATTCATCCTTCATCCCTCATGCTTCATCCTTTTATGGAGAGGTGCAGGAGTGGTTGAACTGGCAGCACTGGAAATGCTGTGTACGGGGAACCGTACCGTGGGTTCGAATCCCACCCTCTCCGCCAGAAAACAGATGCCGGACGCTGGATGCCGGTGTGGATTTGCCAAACCGGCATCCAGCATCTAACATCGAGCATCTGCGGATTTGAAAACTCTTATCAGGCTTCGGGCTCCGCACAACGCTTGCCCCACGAACCCCGCCAGGCCGGGAACGGAGCAACGGTAGTGGCGGCGGCGTGTGTTGCGGGTCGGTCCGAAGCCTGGCCACATCTCAGAAAGAGTTGTCGCGGGCAAGGCTTGCCGAACCGCGCCGCGTTGGAGCACAATCCAGCGTCGCCGCCGCAGGTTCACACGAAGGCCACGCCCCCGCGGCAACTCTTTTCGTTTTGCCATGAAGATAAAAATTCGACGGCTCGACCACGTACAGGTCTGCATCCCACGCGAAGGGGAAGCGCGTGCGCGCGAGTTCTACGGCGTCCTGCTCGGTCTCGAAGAGATTGAGAAGCCCGACGTGCTCAAACGTAACGGCGGAATGTGGTACAGCGTCGCCGACGTGCAGCTTCATGTCGGCGTTGAAGAGGTGGTCGCGCCTTCCAAACGTCATCCGGCCTTCGAGGTCGAAGACGTTGCGGGCGTTCGCGTCTATCTCGAACAGAACGGCGTGCGCACCAGAGACGAGCCCGACATCCCCGGCGTGCGCCGTTTCTCCTTCTTCGACCCATTCGGCAACCGCATCGAACTTTTAGAGAAGACAAGCGCCGACGGCTGAAGGCCGAAGGCCCAACGCTTTCCTATGTCCTATCAGGTTATCGCACGCAAGTGGCGGCCGCAGACCTTCGAGGAGGTCACGGGGCAGGAGCACATCACGCGCACGCTCCGCAACGCCGTCGAGCACGAGCGTCTGCATCACGCTTATCTCTTCTCGGGCGCGCGCGGCGTGGGGAAGACGACGACCGCGCGCCTGCTTGCCAAGGCCGTTAACTGCCATCGCTCCGACCGACCTACGCCCGTGCCCTGCCGCACGACTGATGCGGATGCCTGCCCCTCGTGCCGCGAGATCGCGGAGGGCGGTTCGATGGACGTGCTTGAGATTGACGCCGCGTCGCATACCGGCGTTGACAACGTGCGCGATACCATCATCGAAACCGTTAACAAAACTCCCGCGCGCGACCGCTACAGGGTCTTCATCATTGACGAAGTCCACATGCTCTCGACTGCGGCCTTCAATGCGCTGCTGAAGACACTGGAAGAGCCGCCGCCGCGCGTGCTCTTCATCATGGCGACGACGCACCCGCACAAGGTTCCCGAAACCATCCTCTCGCGCAGCCAGCAGTTCGAGTTCCGCACCATCGCGGCCGCGAAGATTGCGGAGCGTCTGCGCATCATCGCCGACGCCGAGAAGATAAAGGTAAGCGAAGAGGCGCTGCGCGAGGTGGCGCGCGCGGGCGAGGGCTCGATGCGCGACGCGCAGTCGGCCTTCGATCAGGTCATCAGTTTCAGTGAGGGAAAGATCGAGACGGCGGACGTTGAGGCCGCGCTCGGAATCGCGGGACGCGAACTGCTCGCGCGCGTGATGCGCTCGGTCGCCGCGCAGAAGCCCGCTGATGCGCTCGCCGTCGTTGACGAGCTTGCCGCACGCGGTCACGAGCTACGCAACTTCTGCCGCGACCTGCTCGCGCACCTGCGCGACCTGCTCGTCGTCAAGGTCGCGGGCGAGGCCGCGATGCCTGATGCGACCGAAGCCGAGCGTAAAGAGCTTCTCGAAGAGTCGCGCGACTTCTCTGAGTCAGACCTCGTGCGCTTCTTCCACAGCTTGACCGAGACCGAGGGCCGCCTGCGCGAGAGCGCGCACCCGCGATACCAGTTGGAAGTGGGTCTGGTGAAACTCGTCGAGATGCGTCGGCTCGCGCCGCTTGGACAAATAGTCGAACGCTTGAACGCGCTCGAAGAGGCTCTGCGCACGGGGCGCGCG
>JAVXWN010000026.1:0-10930 GCA_032230645.1 Acidobacteriota bacterium
CGCCCGAGGTCGAGGGGCCGATGTTGCCGAGCAGCACGGGCGCGACCGAAGGCGTCGCGGGGTTGAAACGATAGACCGCGCCGTTCGACCCGGCCGCCGCGTTGATGACGTAGAAGATCATCCCGTCGGACGGGCGCTGCGCGAGCGTCGCGGCATTGCCGCCGGGGTAGCCCGAGTAGACGAGCGTCTCGACGCCCGTCGCCGGGTTGATGTTCCAGATGTTGTTGCTGCCCGCCGTGGCGTTGCCGCGTATCTGATAGATGGAGGTCTGTGCCGACGCCGAGGGCGCGAGCACCAGAAGCGACAGCGGCAAGAGCAACGCGAAGATAGCGCGCGTGAAGAGGCCGGACGCCCTGCTGCCTGCCGCCCCGATGCCGGACGCTTCTCGCACCGCGCCACCTGATGTGTGGCATGGTGCAAAGAGGCTCGGGCTTGTGCGAACGGCGCGTCTCAAAGTTGATTAGTCCTTTTCGTCAGAACTTCATCCGTCTCAGACGAGAATCCTACTCGTCCTTCTTGTGTCGCGCCGATGCACGCCGCGCTCGACAAGAGTTTGGGTTGCAAGAAAGCGTGCCCGTCAACAGTTGTCAACTCTGTTCCACGCCTGTTCTTCAGTCCGCCCCGGCCGCGCGACAATATATCTTAAACCATGACGAAGTGTGTCGGACTTTGTGGCCGACGCGTTACTTTATGCGGACGGCGAAGGCAACGCTGCCCGAGGCGTCGGGCGAGTCCTGACCGAGGTTGCCGGTGAAAGTCCAGCGGACGTGCGTGACGTTGCGGTCGTAACCGGCGGGTGCGCCGCCCGCACCCGAAACGGGCGTGTACGTCCATGTCGTGCCGCCGTCGTTTGAGTACGCGACTGCGACCGTTAGCCCGGTGGTGCCGAGCGTGGTCGAGGCCGTGCCGACTTTGAAGTCCGTGTTCGATGGGATGGGGTCGAGCAGGACGAAGCTGGAGGCGGGCGAGCCGCCGCTGTTGGCGAAGGCGATGGTGTAGGTGAGGTCGGAACCGGCGAGCACGATGCCCGTCGGGCTGACTGACTTGACGAGGCTTATGGTGGGCGGCGTGCGCGTGACGGAGGCGGTCGCGGGCGCGTTGTCGGAGAGCGACTGCGTCGTGTCTATCTGCGCGTACTCAAGCCGCGCGATGGCGCTGTTGGTGTATGTGCCCGGCTTGTTAGGTATCGTCATCCGATACGTCAAGTCTCTCGAAGTTCCCGCAGGGACGACGAAGCTTCCGCTCCACGTAAGCGTGCCGCCGGATGACGTGGGGTTCGGGATGGCCGCGCCGTTGAAGGTCGAAAAGCCCGCGACGTAAGCGGTCGCGGCGGGTGAGGTGGGGGGCGTGTCTATGAAGTCGTTGAGCGTGATTGCGCCCGAGCCCGCGTTCGTGGCGCGCAGCGTGTAGGTGATGGTCGCGCCGGACGCGTTGACTGTGGCCGCGCTCGCCGTCTTCGCGATGGTGAGCGCGGGGTCGGTTGCGGTGATAGAGATCGAGCCTCCACCGTAGTCGTTGTTGTAGTGGTAGCTGCTGCCCGAGTGATCGAGGATGAGCGCGCCCGCAGTGGTCGCACCGCCAGAGAGAATCTTGACCGTGTAGATCGAGGTGAGCGTGCCGCCGACCTTGCCGCCGGGCCAGTTCACGGGGCCGATGCAGCTGCGGTAGTTCGCCGTGCCGGGGACGCTGTTCCAACCGCACGCGTCGGCGTAGAACTTGTCGTTCGTCGCCCCCGAAGGTGCGGAGTAGGTCGTCTGAATCGAGACGACCTGAAAGACGATGTTCGGCAGATCGAGGAACGCTTCGAGTTGGTCGTAGCCTTGCGTGGCGGTGCTGGCATTGAGCGTGTACTGATAGGTCTGTCCGACCGAGACCGTGGAGGGCCCCGTGATGCTCAACACCGTGTTGCGCCCCTGCGAGATAAGCTGCTCGACGTAAAGCTCGCGCGGCGTCGATGTGCTGACGGCCCCGACGCCGTCGGCGCTCGCCGTCATGTGATAGCTCCGCGTCGCGCCGTAGGCCGAGTTCGAGCGCGTGACCGCGACGGGGTAGTAGAAGTCTACGCACGCGCCCGCCGCGAGCGTGCGCGCACGGTTGGTGGCCGAGCTGCTGAGGTTGATGAACGCGTTCGCCGTGTCCCAGACGAAGTTGCCGACAACGTTGTTGAGAGTGGTCGCGCCCGTGTTGCAGACGCGCGAGCCGACCTGAAACGAGTTCGGCCCCACGTTTACGTTGTTGCTGTCGAGTCCGATGATGTCCCACGTGACCGTCTTGATGGTCAACTGCGCGTAGGCGGCGCGCGCCGCCCCCGAAGCGCACAGAAGCAAGCCGAGCATGAGCAGTCGCGCCGCGAACCTCCACGCGGTATGTCCGGCGGTCGTGTGCTGCAAGCTTCTGGTCATTACGGAAAGCCCTCGGCGGGCCAACGCTTCGCGCGCCGTCGCTCGCACGCGGGCGACACAGGCTACAAAGGAACGCGCCGACTCTGACGCCTTCACCTATTCCTCTTCCTCTTCGTGCTTCTGCGTGCCGTCCTGAGCGTTCTGGCGCGGCGTGCCGAAGAGGTCGAAGAGGTTCGAGAGTTTAGAAGAGAGGGTGAAGTAGAAGCCGCGCCGCGCCGCAACGAGCGGGCTCGCGCTCGCGTCGGTCACGCCCGTCCAGTTGTAGCCGCCGCCGAGTCGCAGGTCGGGAAGAACCCAGAAGCCGCCTTCGGCACCGAACGACATGCGCGCCGTAGCGGACGCGGGCTGCGCCAGCCAGCGCCCCTCGCCCGCAACGTCCAAGTAGCGGCCGAGGCGATAGACGGCGCGCCCCTGCGTCAGGTATGTGAGCGTCGAGACGCGCGCGAGTCCCGGCGAAGCCGTGTCGCCGAACTTCAAAGCGAAGCGGCCGTAAAGCTCGACGTTGCGCGTCGCTTGATAGTACCAATCGGAAGAGAGCGTATCGGAGCGGTCGCGCGTCTCGCCGCTGCCTTCACTGCCCTGCTGCGAGATGTCGCGCCGCGTGTAGCTGAAGAGCAGACCCGCTGCGTCGGTGTTGAGCGGCCGCCACGCGAGCGCGGCCGTGGCGGACATGGCGGAGCTTGCATGCCCGCCGAAGCTCGTGCGCGAAAGCTGGAAGCGCCCGAGCGAAGTCACGTTGTCAAAGAGCCGACCGGCCGCGCCGAGCGTCAGCACGCTGCCTGCGCCGCCACGGTCGCGCATCTCGTAGCGTCCCGTCGTGCGGAAGTCTTCCGCGGGCTGCCACGCAAAGCCGAAGTGAGCCGCGTCGAAGCTCTCGCCCGTGCCCGCGAGGTGGAAGCCGCGCTCGAAACCGAGGTCGAGCGAGAGTTGCTTGTTCACAGGCAGGCGGTTCGAGAGGCCGATGACGGCGAAGCTGTCCGTGCCGCCGATGCCGTTCTCAATCTGGTATCGCGTGTTGAGGTTCGCAAAGCGGCCGAGCTTCGTCTCGACGCCCACGGCCGTCTCATTGCGCGCGCTCGTCGCGGCGAAGCCAGTGCCCGCCACGTCGCTGATGGGCGTGATGGGTGCGGACGAGAGACGTTGCGTGAAGAAGACCTTCGTATACTGGTTCCATTGATACGTCGCCGCGAGCGTCGTCTGGTTCGGGTAGGTCGGGTCGGCCTCGCCAAGATTCTGCTCGCGCTTGGCGGAGAGTTGGAGCTTGTCGGTCGGCTTGTACTCCGCGCCGACCGTGACGAGATTCGAGTCCGTACCGCGCCCCGTGATCTCATCCTTAAAGCGTCTGTAGTCGAAGCCGAACTGCGCGCGCAGACGCTCGCCGAAAGATTGCGTCCAGAGAAGCGAAGCGGTCTGCCGTCCGTTGTTCACGTTGGCCGTGCGGTTGCGCTCATCGGTGAAAGAGAAGCGCGCGCGCGCCGTCTTCGAGACCTTCATCTCGATTGATGCGTCGGCGCGCTGCGAGCCGGGTGTGACGGTCGCGCCGAACGGATTGAGGAAGCCCTCGTCGGCGCGCGCGAAACTTGCACGCACCACGCCTTCGCGATAGGGAAGCGGCTGCTCAAGCTCGACGCGGTAAGCGTTGCCGTCGTGGCGGTCGTCCGCGCTCTCGCCGAAGAAGACGTTGCCGCCCGAGACGACGCGGCCGCGCGAGGTCGCCCACTCCAAACGCACGTGCCCGCCGTGCCAGAGACTCTTCTCCGCGTCCGCGCCGCCGAGGAAGAACGCGCCGAACTCGCCCTGCTTCTGGTCAACCGCCGAGAGCCCGACCTTCAATCCCGCGCTCTCGAAGTTCTTGTAGGCGCGCGCCGTATAGACCCCCTGCGACATGCCGTCCGTGCGGTACTCGTAGGTGGCGACGACCTGCACGAGGTTGAACGAGAAGTCGAACGAAGAGATGGGGCGCAGGAAGAATAGCTCGCCCGTCGAAGCATCGAGGTTGTAATCAACCGAGCGCAGAAGCAACTCGCGCGAAAGTATCGCCTCGGGGTTGCGGCGGTCGCGCACTTCGATGACGAGCGTTTCGGAGCCGGGCAGCACCTCTCCATGCGACAGACGCGCGAAGCCGAGCGCGCCGCCCGCAAACACGTCGCGCGCGAAAGCGGTGTCGGGTCGCGCGCCCGTCACCGAAACGAAATCGCCCTTTGAGTTCTCAAGATGAAGCTTGACGCCCGTGAGCTTGCGCGTGTAAGAGGCGAGCCCCGCGTTGCGGTTCTCAGTCTCCATGTCGCCGAAGAGGAAGTACGAACGGCCGCGGTCAACCCGCACGTAGAGCTTCGAGTTCGACTGCGCGTCCTCGTAGCGCGTCGAAGAGTCGCCGAAGAGCGGATAGGCGCGGTCGAGCGGGTCGAACTGGAAGAGACGGTCGCGGCCGCCCGTGCGATTGATGGGGCGGTTGCTGTCGTATGCGACCGTCAAAAGGTTTCGGCCCAACATCTGACCGCGATAGAAGAATGCGAGGCGGCTGCGCACCAACGCGTCCGAAGCAGCGCCGGAGAGTTCGGGCGCGGCGCTCCCAAGCGTCACCTCCGCAAGTCCGACGAGGATGGCAGAGCGAACCTCGGGCGTGATTCTGACTTGCCGCTCGGCCTCGACCGAGCCGGTCGTCGCGTGAATCTCTGCCGCACCCGGAGCGTTGTCCGAGACTAGAAGGACGCGCCCTTCGCCACCGACGAGAGGCACTATCTGCTCGTTCGTTTGCGTCGTCTCTTTAACATCCGCGGCGTCCGTCTGATTCGCGTCACCCGCCTTCTTCAAAGCGGCGTCCGCTGACTTGTCGACGGCACTGCTCTTCTGATTTTCTTGAGCGACATTCTCATCAACGCGCAGCAGACGGCCCGACGAGACCGCGAGCGCGACCGAGCCGTCAGCCGCCGGGTGGTTCCATTGGTCAAAGGCGCGCACGCGCACCGTGGTCGAGTCGCGCCCGCCCGCCGAAAGCTCTGCCTTGTCGGTCACTATCTCAAGCCGCTTCGCGGGGCCGCGCCCGTAGGCCACAAGCTCGACGGTCTTGCCCGCGCGGCCTTCGGGGCTGATGGCCGTGACGCGTATTCGGTTCGGGCCGGGGGCAACGGCGAGTCCGACGAAGGTGAACGTGGCGAGGTCGTTCTTGCGGTCAATCCGCCTCTCGCCGATCTTCGAGTCGGGGATGCGCTGACCCGCGACCTCGACCGACACAGTCCACGCGCCGTTCGTGCGCGCTTCAATCTCAAGCGCCGCGCCCGTCACGGCCTCTTCGGGACGAGGCGAGAGCACACGCACCTCGCCCGGCGCGACCGGCTCAAGCGTCTCCTCGGTCGTCATCTCATATGTGCCCGACGCGAGCGGTGCGCTTCCCTTCACTTCCGGCGCGCTACCCTTCACTTCCGAAGCGCCCGTTGTGCTCTTCGCTTCGGGCTTATCGCTGCCGCTGTTAGCGCCGCCGAAGAGCGAGCCGGAGAGCGGCGCGCGCTGCGACTTCGAGACGGCGTTCGGCGCGAGGCTGTTCTTTAACGTAGCGTTCGCAGGCGAGGCAGAGTTGTTGTCGGCCGCATCACCCTCGGGCGCGCGCAGCGCGTAGTTCTGACGGAGCAGCGCGCCGCCTCCGAGCGGAGTGCGAAGCAGACGCGTCCAACTCTTCTCATCGCGCCGTCCCGTATCCACGAGCGCGTAGCCGGGCGGGAGCGTAACGGGGTCGAGCGAGACGACTTGCGCGCCCTCGTTGACGACGGGGAAGTTGTAGAGCCCTTCGGAGTCCGTGATGACCGACTGCCCGTTGTTGAGATAGAGGCGCACACCGGGAACGCCCCGCTCGTCTTTATCAAACTGGCCGTTCAAGTTTGCGTCCGCGTAGACGCGCCCCAACAAGACCTGCTGCGAGGAGAAGAGTCCGCGGCGCACGCGCACTGAGGCGCGCGCCGGGGGGGTCGAGACATGCTCGCCGTTGGAGAGCGTGCCCGCCGCGGAAGCTGAATTGAACTGTTCGCCCTCGGGGGCGTTGGCTCCGACGCGAACGCGGTACGTGAGCACCGCGCGCTCGCTCGGATTGATGCGGCCCAAGTGGAAGACGAGCAGGCTGTTGGAAGCAATCTCGGGCTCGATGCTGCGCGGCGTGGCAGGCGGCAACTCTACGAGCGCCGTGCCTTCGGCGTATATGAAAGAGGGCGGGAGTTGGTCGCGCACCACTGCGTCTTCGAGCGTAGCGGGTGTCGCGTTGTGAAGCTCGACGCGATAGGTGACTGTATCGCCGATCTCGACGGAAGGGCGGTCGGCCGTCTTCGTAATTTCGAGCGACGAGTTCTCGAACATCGGCACGTTGAGCGCGTAGGCCGCGAGACGCGGGATGTCTACCTGCGTCTCGGTCAGCTCAAAGCTACCGTTCTGCGCGACAGGCTGACCGTCGAGCGCCCGCACTGTGAGCGCGAAGAGACCCGCGCTGTCGGGCACGAGTTGCGTCTCGATGAGCCGCGAGCGATACCCCGCCGCCGTCACGTTCAGGAAGTAGCGCGCAGGGCTTGCCGTAGTACCAAGCTGCGCGGGCGTGAGCACGAAGCTCCAACGCCCGGCCGCGTCGGCCGCGAACGGATTCGCGTTGTCGAGGTTCGGGTCGGAGCCCGAGCCCTGACCTGTGCCGAGCGCGACGAGCGCGCCCGTGGAAGAGTCCGCGAACAGAGAGACGCGCGCGCCGGGGACGGGCGTGCCCGCGCTTCGCCCCTGATAGACGACGCCGAAGGGGTTGACGACCGCGGTGGCCGACGTGCTCGAAATCGCGGGCGCGTTCTCGGCCGCGAGGACGGCAGTGTTGACGAGACCCGCGCCGTGCGTCACGCCTTGCGCGACGCGCGCGCCAAACGCGACCTCGACTGTCTCACCGACCGCAAGCTGCGCGAGATGAAGTGCGATGCGCCGTCCTACGACCGAGCCTTCGTCGGCATCCTCCGCGTCGGTGAGCGCGCGACTGCCAAGGCGGAGCGTTCCGGCAATGTAGTCGAGACCTTCGGGCACATCGTCCTGCAAGAGCACGTTGCGCCCCGTCACATCGCCGCTGTTGCGGAAAGAGATGGTGTAAGCAAGCACCTGACCGGGCGAGGTTGTGACCTGCTCCTTGCCTTCGACGAGCTTGACGGGCGGAAGCCGTGGGTCGGCGGGTGAAGTCAGACGCGCGCCGTTGCCGTAAACGTTGATGATGGTACCAACGTCCTGCGCGCCCGCGTTGAGCGCGTCTGCGACCGATGAGCGCGCGACGATGCGGACGGTGAACTGCTCGCCTGCGCGCCCGCCGTTCGTGTCAACGACGGCCAAGACTCCGACGCACTGCCCACGCGCAAGCCGCGGGCTCATCGTCGAGTCGAGACTGATAGCGGTGTCCGCGCCCGAGAGCGTGCCCGAGCCGTCCACATCGAAGCTGAGAGAGACGAGCGCGGCCGGGGCTGTCACCTCGGCCGAGGTCAGTGTGTAGAAGTCGGGCGTGTTGCCCGTGTTGCAAACGCGGAAGAGTCGCGTCACGCGCTCGTTGGGCGAGACGTTGGCCGAAGGCTCGGTCTCGTCGGGCGTGACGGTGACGGCGGCGACCGTCAGGACTATGACCGTGACGACGGGCGAGACGGTCGAGAAGCTCGTGCCGTCGGCGTCCATGTAGGTCGCCTCGGCGCGATTGGAAATGCTGACGCCCGCCCCCTCGGCTCCGTCCGGTGCGGCCGCGACCCGACCCGTCGCCGCAAGGGCGACGACGAGCGCAAGCGCGAACACACGGACGAGGCTGAGGGGGCGGGCGTTAGTCATTGGAGAAGACCAGCAGCAAGGAAGGAGGGCGGAGGGATGAGGGATGAATAGGAGTGAAGCCCTTCTGACTTCATCCCACATCCCTCATCCCACATCCCTATCAGTTGATCCGGCGACGGAACACGAAGGCCTTCGAGACGCCGGGGTTGAGCGTGCCCGCCGCGTCCTTGAGGAACGTGCACGCGGCGGTGACGGCACCGTTGGTGTTGCCGTCGGTGATCGTGCCGCCGTTAGAGTCGGACGGCGCGGGGCTTGTCACCTGTGTGGTGTTCGCGGCCCAGTTGTTGGGAGCGGCCGAGCCGTCCTCGCTGATGACGATGTTCGACGCCACCAGATTGACGCAGCCCGCGCCGCCGCCACCCACCGAGACGTTCGAGTACGTAACCGTGTACTCGATGGCCGCGCCGGGGACGGGGTCGGTGGCCGCGCCCACGCCGGTTGCGTTGAACACCAGCGACGACTTCACGAGCTTAAGGAAGCCCGTGTAGAGGTTGTCGCGCGTGTCGTTCTTCTGCGTGTTCGTCAGCCCCGAAGTAGCGCGGAGCGTGACGCCGAAGCCGCCCGACTGTAAGACGGCCGAGCCCGCGGGCGCGGTGACGCGCACGATGACGTTGGCCGACGCGCCGAAGGCGACGGCGAGCGTCGTGCTTCCACCGCCCGAGAGCGTGGTGAATGACGTACCGCCGTTCGTACTCATCTGAACGGTGAAGCCCGCCGGGACAGTGGGAGCGGTGAACGTGAACGTGTCGTCGGCGTTGCCCGTGTTCTGCACCGTGTTGGTGAAGTCGATGGAAGACGCCGCTCCGAGCGTGTCGAGATGCGACAGCCCGGCGATGGCCGCAGGTGCCACAGACTTGTTCGTGTAGTCGTCGTTGTTGTCGGTGGGCCCGACCGCGCCGGGTGCGCCCGAGGGCCCGAAGAGGACGGAGCCGACCTGCGTGAGCGTCGTCGGCTGCTGGAAGCCCTTCGTCGCGCTCAAGCCATCAACGCCGAAGCGCGGCTCGTTGAAGTTGGCGTTGCCGTCGCCCTTGTTCGGCACGTCGCCGCCCGAGTTGTCTGACTGGTCGGTGATGGGCGTGCCCAAGCTATTGCGGCCGAACGCCTCGGCGATGCCGTATATTGGGGTCGTCGCGTTAATCCCGTTCTGAACCGTCAAGACCAGATTCAGGTTCGAGACGACCGCGCCCGAGACGAGCGGGTTGCCGTTGTTGACGCGGAAGGCCACGCGCGTCGTCGTCGAGAGCACGGCGGGCGGCGTTGTCGTCCAGACCACTGCGGTCGAGAGCGGGCCGGTTGCGGGCGGGTCGCCCGGGCCCGGGTCTGCGCCGAGAGCCGACACCGAGTAGAGCACGGTGACGCCCGCGGGCGGAGCCGGAACCGACTGAAGGACGGTGTTGGCTGGGATGGGAACGACGTAGAAGACGCCCGTGTTCGACCCGGCCGGGCCGCCCTGTAGCGTCTGCGTTGCGGCCGTGCGCGCACCGATGTTGCGCAGCGTTCCCGAGTAGGTGATGTTCGAGCCGAGCGCGACCGGCCCCGCAGGCACTGTAAGCTCGGCCTGCAAGCGCGCGTTGTTCTCGACCGAGGTCGAGATGCTGCCGACGGCCTCGGACTCGCTGCCCGTCAGCGTCACGCTGGGCGGAACGGAGGTGCGGACTTCACCCGCCGAGCCGTTTGAGTTCTGGTTGTCGCCCGAGGCATCGCCGAGCGTGACGCTGATGGCGTCGTTGGCGTTGGCGGCCGCGTTGACGCTCACGCGCACGACGACGTTGAAGGACGCGTTGCGCGCAAGATAAGGCGATGCCGGATAGAGCACCGCGCTGGCGTTACCGAGGATGTCGGTGTCGCCCGCGTCGAAGCCATTGCCGTTGATGTCAATGACGGCCTGCGTCACCGTGACGGGGCCGCTCGTGAATATCGCTGCGCCGAGCGCGGGGAAGCGCACCTGCGTCGGGAAGTTACCCGAGTTGGTGACGGTGAAGGTGAAGTCAACAGCGGTCTGTCCGGCGACGACCGTGGGGACGGAGCCGCCGTCGGGCGTGATGGTCAGTCCGGCAACGTTGGCGACCGTGATGGTCACGGTGTTCGAGTTGACGGAGTAGCTGTTCGTGCCGTCGGAGTAGGTGGCCGAAGCGCGGTTCTGTATCGTCGTGCCCCCGCTGGTGGCCTGCGCGAACGCGGGCGCTGCCGCAAGGCAGACGACCGCGAAGGCGAGCAGCGCCGCGCGGAGCACGCGAAGTCGGTAGGGGGATGTGTTTCTCGTTCTCATCTTTTCAGTTCCTCACGGTGGTCGGCGGGAGTTGGGCGATCTCTCTCAGGTAGGGTGCCGGAAGGCTTGAGCACGTCCGGCGGCTGGAGACCGCGCGGGTTCCTTGTTTCACTTGACGCGCACTCTGTAAGAAGCGGAGAGCTTGCCGCCAGCGGCGAGCGCGTCCGACCACTCGTAGCGCACCTCGGTGTACATCGAGACGGGAGCGGGCACCTTCTTCACTGTGCCGTCCGCCTGACGTTCCTCGACGACGGGCTGCGTCGAGAAGGTCTTGCCGCCGTCAATCGAGTAGGTGACGGTCGAACCCTTCTCGGCCGCGGCGCTGCCCGCGACGAGCGCGGTGCCCGCGGGGATGTGGCCGACGGTCTTGTAGTCGCGCGCTGCCGCACTACCTTCGTTCGACGAGACGATCTGCCAGTCGAGTATCTCGCCCGGCTTCACG
>JAVXWN010000057.1:0-29533 GCA_032230645.1 Acidobacteriota bacterium
GGCTTGACGCCGTTCTGGTTCGAGTCCACGCCGATGACGAAGTGCGTGGCTCGGCCCGAGGCATCGCGCCCCGCCTGCTCGGCGGCGTCGAAGGCTCCGAGGCCCGAGTTGCCCGCAGCAGTAAAGATGATGTCAGCGCCCTTACCTATTTGCGAGAGCGCAAGCTCCTTGCCCTTGCCCGGATTGTTCCATGCGCTGTCGTTGACGCCGACGTAGTTGACGATGACGCGCGCGTTCGGGTTCACCGACTTCGCGCCCTCTTCGTAGCCGGTGGCGAAGCGATGTATGAGACCGATGTCCATGCCGCCGATGAAGCCGAGCGTGCCCGTCTTCGATTCGCGCGCGGCAATCATGCCGACGAGATACGAGCCCTCGTGCTCCTTGAAGACGAGCGAGGCGACGTTCGGCAACTTGCTCGCGCCGTCCACGATGGCGAAGTTGATGTTGGGATAATCCTTCGCCACGCTCTCCATGATGGGCGCTTGCGCGAAGCCGACGCCGATGATGAGGTCGTAGCCTCGCTCGGCGAAGGCGCGCATGGCGGGTTCGATTGAGGTCGGGTTGCCCGGCTCCACGTCGCGCAGAAAGATGCCGAGCGAAGGCTTCTCGCACGGCGTCGAGTCCGGATGCTTGCCCGTCTCGGCGCACTTCACGCCGTCGAAGGCGGCAGCGTTGAACGAGCGGTCATCCTTGCCGCCGATGTCGAAGACGATGCCGACGCGAACTTTGCCGCGCTCGTCCGCTCGCGTCTCCTGACGGCAGGAGAGCGTGCCCGAGGCGAGCGCACACAACATACCGACGACGAGAAACAGTCGAGTCTTCATTGCGCGATCACTTCCTTGATGAGTACGGGGACTTGTTCGGGCGCTTCGTCGCCCACCGTGTATGCAGCGCGTATGCGCGCGGCGGCCGCCTCTGACTTCTTCCCTGCGCGGCAGCAGAGCAGCCCGAGCGGTTCGCCCGCGCTCACCTGCTGTCCCACCTTCGCGCGCGCAAGATAGCCCACAGCGGGGTCTATGCGGTCTTCGACACGCGCGCGCCCTCCACCGATTGAGGCCACCGCGCGGCCGACCTCCGCCGCATCAATCGCCTCGACGTAACCGGCGTGCTCGGATTCTACCCTGACTTCACGCACCGTCAAGTCCGAGAGCCGACGCGGCTCGTCGCACACGCGCGGGTCGCCGCCCTGCGCCTCGACGTTACGACGGAAACGTTCGAGCGCCGCGCCCGAGTCGAGCGCACCACGGACGCGCACGCGCGCCTCTTCAAGCGACCCTCCCGCGACGGAGAGCGCGACCATGCGTGCAGCCAACTCAATCGAGAGTTCGAGCACGTCGCGCGTCTCGTCCGCCTTCTCGCCGCGCATGATGAGGATGCACTCCTGCACCTCGTTGGCGTTGCCGACCGCCGCGCCGAGCGGCTGGCTCATGTCGGTCAGAAGCGCCTCGGTGTGAACGCCGCACGAGTTGCCCGTGCGGACGAGTGCGCGTGCAAGTGCACGTGCGCGCCCTTCGTCGCGCATGAAAGCGCCGCTGCCCGTCTTCACGTCGAGCACGAGCGCACCGAGGCCCGCGGCGAGCTTCTTCGACATGATTGAGGCGACGATGAGCGGGATGGACTCGACCGTCTCGGTCGCATCGCGTAGCGCGTAGAGCTTCCGGTCGGCGGGCGCGATCTCGCCGGTCTGCCCCATCATGGCGAAGCCGACGGTGTTAAGAATTTTTCTGAACTCGACGAGGTCGAGGTGAACCCGGTAGCCGGGTATCGCTTCGAGCTTGTCGAGCGTGCCGCCCGTATGTCCGAGGCCACGGCCCGAGATCATCGGCACTGCCACATCGCACGCGGCAACAAGCGGCGCGATGATGAGCGAGGTCTTGTCGCCGACTCCGCCTGTCGAATGCTTGTCGGCTTTGGGGAGCGAGACTTCGGAGAAGTCCAGAAGCTCGCCCGACCTGAGCATGGCCTGCGTCAACGCCTCCATCTCGCCGGTCGTCATCCCATTCAGATACACGGCCATCAGAAGCGCCGACGCCTGATAGTCGGCCCACGTCCCGTCCACCACGCCGCCCACGAACGACGCGACCTCTTCACGCGACAACTCCCCGCCGTCGCGCTTCTGCCTGATGATGTCCTGCGGTCTCATAAAAGCAGATGTCAGATGCCGGATGTTCGATGCTAGTGGAAATCCGAACTGACATCCACCATCCAACATCCGACATCTATCTCAAACTCGTTCAAGCAGCACGATGGCCTGCACCGTGACCGCGTTCCACTCGCCGACCGAGTCGAGCCCTTCACCTGACTTGGCCTTGACGCTCACGCAGTCTAACGAGACGCCGAGCACTTCGGCCAACTTCTCGCGCATCTCGTGAACATAGGGGCGAAGGCGCGGCTGCTCAATCATCACGGTGGCGTCGGCGTTGACGATACGATAGCCGCGCTCGCTGGCGAGCCACATCACGCGCGCGAGCAGTTGCAAGCTGTCAGCATCCTTCCAGCGCGGGTCGCGGTCGGGGAAATGCATGCCGATGTCGCCCTCGCACATCGCGCCAAGCACGGCGTCCGTCAGCGCGTGCGCCAGCGCGTCCGCATCCGAATGCCCCTCCGCCCCTCGCTCCGACTCAACGCGCACGCCGCCGAGGACGAGCGGCAGCCCCTCCGCCAGACGGTGCGTGTCGTGCCCGATGCCGATGCGAAACATGAGAGCAACTGTCTACTGTCTACTCTTCAAAAGTATTTCCGCCAGCGCAAAGTCGCGCGGCGTGGTTATCTTGACGTTGTGCGCGCCGCCCTCGACGATGTGGATGCTCGCGCCGAGGCGTTCGACGAGGGCGCTACAGTCGGTCATGTCCGCGCGGAGTGCGCCCGGCTGTTCGTATGCGCGGCGCAGAAGTTCGTGGCGAAAGCATTGCGGCGTCTGCGCGTGCCAGAGCCGCGCGCGTTCGAGCGTGCGCAGGACGCTCCCGCCTTCGGCTTCCTTAATCGTGTCAACTGCGGGAGCGGCGAGGATGGCCGCGCCGAACTCTTCGGCCTCGCGCACCGTGCGGTCTATCTCTTCGGGCGTGACGAAGGGACGCACGCCGTCGTGAACCGCGACCACGCCGACCTCAGTTCCGTTCAAAGCTTCGAGGCCGCGCCAGACCGACTCGGCGCGCGTCTTGCCGCCCGTCACCGCGCGCGTAGTCTTGCGAAGACCGTGCGCTGCGGCGAGCGACAGCAACTCATCGTGCGCGCCCGCAGGCAGGACGACGACCAACCCGGCGATGCTCTCGCACTGCTCGAAGCGCGAGAGCGTGTGGATGATGATTGGGATGCCGGAGATTTCCCGGAACTGCTTGGCGCGCACGCCGCCCGCCCTACTCCCACGCCCGGCGGCGACGATGATCGCGACGTTCATATCACTCAAGTGATGAATAATGAATGATGAGTGATGAATATAACAACGACGCGGTATTCATCACTCATCATTCATTATTCATCACTCATTAAGACTGCTCCGGCTCCGGGCTGCGGACGGGGGCGTGCTGGCGCTGCTGCTGCTGCTGTTCGCGCTGCTGGAAGGGTCGGCGCTGTTGCTGCTGCTGGCTGTTGAGGTGCGCGACGCGCGGCTCGCCCTGCCCGCCGTTATCGGTGTCCTCCCAGAGCCGGCCGAAGATCATCTTGCCCGCGGTCGTCTGCAACACGCTCGTCACGGCGATGTCGGCATTCTTGCCGATCATGCGGCGCGCGTTGTCCACCACGACCATCGTGCCGTCGTCGAGATACGCGACGCCCTGGTTGTACTCCTTGCCTTCCTTCAGGATGAAGACGCGCATCGCTTCGCCGGGCAGCACGACGGGCTTGAGCGAGTTCGCCAGCTCGTTGATGTTCAAGACCTGTATGCCGTGAACCTGTGCCACCTTGTTGAGGTTGAAGTCGTTTGTGACGACGACGCCGCTGCAACTCTTCGAGAGTTCGAGGAGCTTGAGGTCAACCTCTTTAACTGCCGGGAAGTCAGTGTCAACGACCTGTATATCGAGTGAGGGGTTCGACTGAAGGCGGTTGAGCATGTCGAGCCCGCGGCGGCCCCTCTGTCGCTTGTTACCGTCGGGCGAGTCGGCGACCTGTTGCAACTCGCGGAGTATGAACTGCGGGATGACGATGGTGCCGGAGAGAAAGCCGGTCTCGGCCACGTCGGCGATGCGACCGTCAATGATGACGGAGGTGTCGAGAATTTTAACGTCGCGGCGCGTGGCCTTGTCGCTGAAGATGCCGCCAAGCGCGGACAACTCAAGATAGTCGCCCTTCGCCGCGCCGACCATCAGGCCGACGTAGGCCATGATGAAGGCAAGCGCAAGCGTCAGGAAGACCTTTGTCGAGGGCTGGACAGCACCCGACTCCTGATAGCTGATAAGAAAGCCGATGAGCACCCCGCCGACGATGCCCATCATCGAGCCTATCCCCGCGCCGATCAGCGTCTTCAAAGACGCCTGCTGGATGCGCATCTCGAAGAGGATGATGATGACGGCTATCAGGAGGGCGAGGGCGGCCGAGAGAAGGTGCGTCGGGAGTCCGAGCGGGCCCGCGACGGGCTGCGGCCCGCGATGCGCGCCTATCGGGTCGAGCACGTAAGCGGCCGCTATCAGAATCCCTATGAAAACAATCCGTATGAGAACCGTGTTCGTCCGCATGACGCCGAGGATATTAACACTTTATCGCGCGTCTGTCTCTGCCGAATAAAGCGCGCATGCGGGTGCGCCTTCGCGCTCGGACTCCGCCGGCCGCGCGCTCATCTCGACCGCGCAGCACATCGGGCTTCCGTCTAAAACAACTCGCCCAACGCTTCCTCGACCGAGCGGACGCCGACCGTGCGCACGCCGAGCAGTCGCTCCAACCCCGACGTGTTCGACGCGGGCATGATGAGCTTTTTGAAGCCGAGCGCCTGCGCCTCTCTCGCGCGCGCCTGCGCCTGCATCGCGCCGCGCACCTCGCCCGTCAAACCGACCTCGCCAAAGACCGCGGTCTTCGGGTCAACGACCTTGTTCTGATAACTGGACACGATGGCTGCGACCACGCCGAGGTCTGCGGCGGGCTCGTCAATCTCGAACCCGCCGACGACGTTGAGAAAAACGTCGGAGCCGAGCAGCCGCTCAAGTCCCACGCGCCTCGCCAGCACCGCGAGCAGCAGCGCGAGCCGGTTCGCGTTGAAGCCTTGCGCCGTGCGCGCCGGATAGTTGAACTTCGAGTCCGAGGCCAGCGCCTGAATCTCGACGAGCATCGGGCGTGTGCCCTCCATGCAGGCCGAGACGATTGAGCCCGAGACGTTCTCGGGTCGGCCGTGCAGGAACATCTCCGAAGGGTTCGTGACGGGGACTAATCCTTCGCCCGTCATCTCAAAGACGCCAAGCTCGTTGGCCGCGCCGAAGCGATTCTTCGTCGCGCGCACGATGCGATGGTTGTGATGACGCTCGCCCTCGAAGTAGAGCACCGTGTCAACGATGTGTTCGAGCGCCTTCGGGCCCGCAATCGAGCCCTCCTTCGTCACATGGCCGATAAGGAAGACGGGGATGGTGCGATTCTTCGCGAGCATCAGGAACTGACCCGCCACCTCGCGCACCTGCGAGACAGAGCCCGGCGCTGATTCTATCTTTGAAGAGAAGACCGTCTGAATCGAATCGACGATGATAGCGCCCGGACGCTCGCGCTCAACCTCGTCGAGAATGTTTTCGAGATTCGTCTCGGGCAGCAAGAATAGGTTCGCGGCCTCGACGCCGAGCCGCTCGCCGCGCATCTTGATCTGTCGCTCCGACTCTTCACCCGAGACGTAGAGCACACGCTCGTTCTGTGCGCTCAGCTTGTCCGCGACTTGCAGGAGCAGCGTTGACTTGCCGATACCGGGGTCGCCGCCGATGAGAATCAAACTGCCCGGCACGATGCCTCCGCCAAGCACACGGTCGAACTCTGTGATGCCCGACGAGACGCGCGCTTCGCTCTGCGACTCGATCTCGCCGAAGCGGACGGGCTTCACTTCACGCAGACGAAAGCCGCCGCGTGCGGCCATTCCCTTCGCAGCCGTCGTCGCCGGGCGCGCACGCTCCTCAACGAACGAACTCCACTCGCCGCAGTCGGGGCACTTGCCCGTCCACTTGCGTTCCTGATGACCGCACTTCTGACAAACGTAAACCGTTCCCTGTGCCTTCGCCACTTCTCTCACCCGCGCGCAAGTCCTCCTCTCATTCACACGGACTCGCGCTTCGACTCAAATTTCAGCGGCTACATTTTACCGCAAAGCGGGATAACTCAGGCTCTCAACAATACCTTTAAGCAAGCCGTCGCGGCTTGACTTTTCGCGCGCCGGAATCAGGGTCGGGAGTTCAAAAATAGGTCGTTTTTGCCCGTAATTTTGACGGAAAACTCAAAGCAGTTCTTTGATTTTTTCCGTCGGCCGACCAAGCACCGCGCGACTTCCGCGCTCGACGATGGGACGTTGGATGAGGTCTGGATGCTCGACCATGAGACGTATGATTTCATCGTCGGAGAGTTCGCGTTTGGCTAAGTCAAGTTCCTTGTAGACCGCCTCGCTCGTCCGCAGAAGCTCACGCGGGCGGATGTCCATCTTACCGATAAGCTCGCGCAACTTCTCTTCACCAATCGGCTCGATGTAGTAGTTGACCTTCTCGAAGTCTATGCCGCTCTCGCGCAGCAGACGGTCGGCTTCGCGGCACTTCGTACAGGTCGGCTTTTCGTAGACCGTGATTCTGTCGTCCATCTCTCTCAAACCCTTTCATGGAAAGATGCCGCGCAGTCGCGTTGCTTCTGCCACGCGGCCGACGGAGAGGATGTATGCGCCCGTGCGCATGTCCGTGCGGTAGCGCTCGGCCGCGGCGTAGACTCCGGCGAAGGCCGTGCGCATCGTCTGCTCAAGCGTCTCGCGCACACGGTCTTCCGTCCAGAAGTAGCTGTACTGATCTTGCACCCACTCGTAATAACTGACGGTGACGCCGCCCGCGTTGGCGAGGATGTCGGGCAAGAGAAAGACGCCTCGGTCAAAGAGCACGCGGTCTGCGCCGGGTGTGACGGGGCCGTTCGCAAGCTCCGCGATGATCGAGGCGCGCACGCCACCGACGTTCGCAAGCGTGATGCTGTTCTCAAGCGCGGCGGGCAGAAGTATGTCGCAGTCAACCTCCAACACTTCGTCGCGCGGAATGGGCGTCGTGTTCGGCGTGCCCTCGACGGTGCCGGTCTCGGCCTTGTGACGGAGCGCGGCCTGCACGCCGATGCCGTGCTCGTTGTAGACGCCCGCGCGCGAGTCGGCGATGGCGACGACTCGCGCGCCGTCCTCACTCGCGACGAGACGCGCGAAGTTCGCGCCCGCGTTGCCGAAGCCGTGAATGGCAACGCGCGCGTCCCTCAAATTCACGCCGCGCACACGGCACGCCTCGCGCACGATGTAGAGACAGCCGCGCGCCGTCGCCTCGCCGCGTCCCTGCGAGCCGCCCAAAGCGACGGGCTTGCCCGTGACGACGCCAAGCTCGGTGTGCCCGCGCACCATCGAGATGGTGTCCATGATCCATGCCATCGTCTGCTCGTCGGTGTATACGTCGGGCGCGGGGATGTCGCGGTCAGGGCCGATGATGGGTGCGATCTCGAAGGCGTAGCGGCGCGTCAGTCTCTCAAGCTCACCCTTCGACATTGACTTCGGGTCGCAGATGACGCCGCCCTTGCCGCCGCCGTAAGGGATGCCGACGGTCGCGCACTTCCAAGTCATCCAAGCGGCGAGCGCCTTCACCTCGTCGAGCGTGACGCCGGGGTGAAAGCGTATGCCGCCCTTGGCGGGCCCGCGCGCGATGTTGTGCTGAACGCGATAGCCCTCGAAGACGTACACCTCGCCGCCGTCCATCTTGACGGGGATGGAGACGACGAGTTGACGCTTGGCGTTCTTCAAGACCTGCCGCATCGAAGCGTCGAGGTCGAGGTAGTTCGCGGCCGTCTCGAACTGCTGCTGCGCGATCTTGAAAGGGTTGAGTTCCTCTGCTGAGGCCGCGGCTCCCACCTGCTGACTCATAGGGTTCGTCCTCTCTGTTTGAGTATCCCCCCGGCTCGTTTCGGCTTGCTGGATAAGCATGCGCTGTCGGCGCGAAGTCGCTTCAGTCTTCGGCCTTCTCTTCGATTTCGAGGATGTCGCCCTCGGTGAAGAGGTACGTGCGCATGTGTTTATCGAAGACCGGGTTGATGCGCCTGAGGTATTCGAGCGCCATCATGGCGTGCTCGATCTCCTCATCGCGGTTGTGCGCAAGTATGCGTCGGAGCTGATCGTCTTTGGTCACTTCGACGCGCTGGTTGTACCAGTCAACCGCCTCAAGCTCCTCCTGCAAAGACTTCAGCGCGCGTGAGAAGTTGAGCGTCTCCTCGCTCATCTTCTCGTAGCTCTCATGCCACTCCGAGCTTGTAGCCACTTCGGGTGCCTCCCTTTTTGTCCGTGATGTTGCGTGACAATCCTATGAGTTCATAGATGAAAGTTCAAGGTTCAAAGTCTGGATGAACTCTTAATTTTATAACGCTTGAGCTTTCAACTTTAAACTTCGATGGAACCTTCGCGCGGGCCACGGGGTCTAAGAGTCCGAGCCTCTCGGTTGACCCGTTGGCACCGGCACGAGGGAGGACATAACGGATGTTCAGCAACCTGATCGAGTCGGGGTCGCACGCGGCCGACCTCAAGCGCAAGGGGCGGTTCTTTCTCGGGACGACCCTCTTCTACGCCCTGCTGTTTGCCGCCACGGGCATCGGTAGCATCTACGCCTACAACGTTCGCATGGACGAGCGCACTGACTACGAGGTGCTGGCGTTGATGCACTTCCCGCCCGCCGAAGCGCGAAGCGCGCCCGCGCGCCGCGAGCAGTCGAGGCCCGCTTCAAGCCCTGTGCGCTCCAACCAGATAGCCTCGCGCACGGAGGTTGTGATGCAGACGCCCTACCCCGCACGCGTCGCGGCCCCTAACGCGAGGGAAGTGCCGACGAACGCGTCCTTCGTCATCGGCCCTCTCAACACCGACCCCGCGCCGGGGGCTGGCGTCGTCGGGCCATACGCGCCCGGCGTCGCGGGCCCCGCGAGCAACAGCGGCAGGCTCGACGGCCCCTCCGTGGTTGATGTTGGCGAAGCGCCCACACCCACACCGCGACCAACTCCCGCAACGATGGTCAGGCAGGACAGCGGCCCCGTTAGACTCGCCTCGTCGGTCATCTCAAGCAAGGTCGTCGAGAAGCCCGCGCCGCCATACCCGCAGATTGCGAAAGTGGCGGGCATCGAAGGCCCCGTCGCCGTACAGATACTCATAGACGAGCAGGGGCGCGTCATCTCCGCGAAGGCCACGAGCGGCAACCCTCTGCTTCAATCGGCGGCCGTTCAAGCGGCTTACAAAGCGCGCTTCACGCCCACGCTGCTCACGGGCCGGCCCGTGAAAGTCACGGGGAGCATCACCTATAACTTCGTTCTCCACTAGAAGGGATGGACTCGAACTGTGTTCGACTCGGAGGGTAATGAGAAGGGCGGTTCACCGTCCTTCAACTACCTTCAAAGTTGAAAGGGATTGGCTCGACTTGTCCGAACCAACTCCGTCACGTATATCGCCGAGGGACGCGGGCGCTGATGCCACAGGTGATTTCGTAGGAGAGCGTGCCCGCAGTCTGCGCGAGGTCTTCAGCCGGGACGACGAGCCCCGCGTCCGTGCCGAGCATCGTCACGCGCTCGCCCACACTGACGCCCTCGATGTCAGTCACGTCCAAGAGCGTCAAGTCCATCGAGACGCGCCCCACCACGGACGCTAACCTGCCGCGCACGACGACGCGCCCGCGATTCGACAGAGCGCGCGCATATCCGTCGGCGTAGCCCATGGGCACGGTCGCTACCGTCATCTCGCGCGCCGCCTCGAACGTGCAGCCGTAGCCGAGCGTCTCGCCCGCGTGCACGCGCTTGAGGAGCGTGATGTGCGTGCGCACAGACATCACGGGGCGCAGCGCGGGCATGTCCGTGAGCGGCGGCAGTACGTCGCGCCAGAGCCCGTAGAGCACGCCGCCCGGTCTGACCATGTTGCCCCACGTTTCGGGGTGCGCGAAGGTGGCCGCCGAATTTGCCATGTGCTCGTACGTGGGTTCGTGGCCGCGTGCGCGAAAGGCCGCGACCGCTTCGCGGAAGCGACGCAACTGCTCTTCGGTGAAGCAGTCGCGGCGCGGCTCGTCGGCGGCGGCGAAGTGCGTCATCAGTCCGTCAACCCGGATGTTTCTAAACTCGCGAAGTCGTTCGGCGAACTCGGCCGCCTCGTCAAAGCGCACGCCGAGGCGACCCATCCCCGTATCAACCTTCACATGAACGTCGGCCACGATGCCCGACGCGCGCGCCGCCGCGTCAAGCGCCCCGGCCATGTCGGCTCTGTAGACGACGGGCACTATCGCTTGCGCAATGCAAGAGGCGGCCTGCCCTTGCCAGAAGCCGCCGAAGCTTAAGACGGGACGGCTCACACCCGCGCGCCTGAGCGCCATCCCTTCCTCCGGAGTCGCTACACCGAACCACTCCGCGCCCTCCGCTTCGAGCCTGCGCGCGCACTCGGCCGCACCGTGCCCGTAGGCATCGGCCTTCACCACGCCCATCACCTTCACGCCCGCGCCCACGCGCTCGCGCACCGCGCGGAAGTTCGACGCCAGCGCGTCTAAATCTATCTCGGCCCACGTCGGGCGACCACTCGCTAGCCCCGGCTCATTCATACAAGCCCCGTCGTCGAAAGAGAGATTGCAAAAGCATCGTCGAGCAGTCTCGCACAAACGTTGACCGTCGAAAAGCCCCGCGCACTTTTACAAGACCCGGCACCCGGCGACTGTGCGTTCGCACGTCTCGCGACGACATAAAAGGCATCCGAGATTGCCTCGCATCACTCTCGTAAAGATATTGAAACCGGCCGGTGCTAACCTCACGCTCATCACATAACGGAGTGTACAAAGCAGGCGAGATGAAACGGGGTGCTCACACCGCCATGTGTGCGGGCGTCCGACCGGTGGAGCAATTCTTCAAGCAGGGGGTAAGACGATGGCGACTGGAACGAAGAGAAAACGACAGGGCGCGCGACAGGAAGATACGGACGCGCCGAAGAGTCAATCGCGGCCCGGAAAGTCGGGGGGCGTGTTGGAAAGCCTGACGGCACCATCAGTGCCGCCGACGGGACGCGAGCTTGGCGACGGAGAGCGGCAGGGCGCTCTGAAGTACGTTGACGAAGAGCAGTTGGCGCGCGGTCTCGGATGGTTCAGCATCGGACTCGGACTCGCTGAGTTGCTCGCGCCGCGCGGCGTCTCAAAGGTCGCGGGCTTGCGCGGCAACAACACGGGCCTCATACGCCTGTTCGGCCTGCGCGAGATTGCGAGCGGCATCGCCATCTTCTCGCAGGGTAAGCGACCGGCCGGGGCTCTCTGGTCGAGGGTCGTGGGCGATGCTTTAGACTTGGCGTGCCTCGGCGCGGCCTTCGCCTCGCCCGACTCGAATAAGGGTCGGCTCGCGTTCGCGACGGCGAACGTGCTTGCCGTCAGCGCGCTCGACGTGCTCTGCGCCGAGCAGCTCAGCGCCGGTGACGGCAGCGAAAAGAAAGCGGAGAGGGGGAACATTCCTGTGAACAAGAGCATCATCATCAACGCCGCACCCGAAGAGGTCTACCAATTCTGGCACGACTTCGAGAACCTGCCGCGCTTCATGCGTCATCTCGAATCCGTCAAAGTAACGGGCGAAGGGCGCTCGCACTGGGTGGCGAAGGCTCCGGCGGGCACGACCGTCGAGTGGGACGCCGAGATTACGCAAGATGAGCCGAACAAGTTGATAGCGTGGCGCTCGCTCGAAGGCTCGGAGGTTGATAACTCGGGCTCGGTCAGGTTCGAGCGCGCGATTGGCGGGCGCGGCACGGTCGTTCACGTCGAGATTAATTACAGCCCGCCGGGCGGCGCGGTCGGCGCGCTCGTCGCCAAGCTCTTCGGCGAAGACCCTGACGGGCAGTTGCAGACAGACCTGCGCCGCTTCAAGCAAGTGATCGAGACGGGCGAGGTCGTGCTCTCCGACGCGACCCTACAGGGCGAAGGCTTCACCGAGCAGCGACCGGCTCAGCCGCTTGCCGCCGGGGCAGGAAAGTAACGACTGAGAAATTAGGGCCGCGACGCTTACCTCGAAGGCGCGGCCGACTTCTCTTGACAGTTGATTAAGGGGGAACGTGATGAGAGCAACCTGTTGGTACGGCAAAAAAGACATCAGGGTCGAGCAAGTGCCCGACCCGAAAATTCTGAACCGGCGCGACGCTATCGTGAAGATAAGCTCGACGGCCATCTGCGGGTCTGACCTGCATCTCTACAACGGCTTCATGCCGACGATGGAGAAGGGCGACGTGCTCGGCCATGAGTTCATGGGCGAACTGGTCGAGGTCGGCCCCGACGTGAAAGACAGGAAGGTCGGCGACCGCGTCGTCGTCTCCTTCCCCATCTCGTGCGGCAAGTGCTTCTACTGTCAGCAGGAGATGTTCAGCCTCTGCGAGAACTCGAACCCGAACGCATGGATGGCCGAGAAGCTGTTCGGCCACAGCCCTTGCGGCATCTACGGCTACTCGCATCTGACGGGCGGGTTTGCGGGCGGGCAGGCCGAGTACGCGCGTGTGCCCTTCGCCGATGTGGGCACGCTCAAGGTTCCCGAGGGGATGACCGACGAGCAGGTGCTCTTCCTCTCGGACATCTTCCCCACGGGCTACATGGGCGCGGAGATGTGCAACATACAGCCGGGCGATACGGTCGCCGTCTGGGGCTGCGGCCCCGTCGGGCAGTTCGCCATCGCGAGCGCATACCTGTTGGGAGCCGAGCGCGTCATCGGCATTGACCGCTTCCCCGAGCGCCTACAGATGGCGCGCGAGAAGGCGAAGGCCGACACCATTAACTACGAAGAGGCGAACACCTTCGAGACGTTGATGGAGATGACGGGCGGGCGCGGCCCTGATGCATGCATTGACGCCGTCGGGCTCGAAGCGCATGGCGGGCACGGCATCGTCTACGCCTACGACCGCGTCAAGCAGGCCGTGATGTCCGAGACCGACCGGCCCATCGCGCTGCGCGAGGCCATCATGGCCTGTCGCAACGGCGGCACCGTCTCGGTCATCGGTGTCTATGGCGGACTGATAGACAAGTTCCCGATGGGCTCGTTTATGAATCGCTCGTTGACGATGAGGACAGGGCAGTGTCACGTCCAGCACTACTGGAAGAAGCTTCTCGGACACGTCCGGAACGGCGACATAGACCCATCGTTCGTCATCACGCACCGGATGAAACTCGACGATGCGCCGAACGGCTACGACATCTTCTCCGACAAGGAAGACGACTGCATCAAGATCGTCCTCAAGCCCTAAGGCCGTCGCCAGCCGCGACACCGTAAGCGCACAAAACCGAAGGCCGCCGGAACTGTCCGGCGGCCTTCGTTAACTTTAAGCTCAACGCTTCGACGGGCTGGCTCGCATCAGGGCAGCAAACAATCTGCACGGCCTACTCGCGCCACATATTCTCGAAGCGTGTGAATTCTTTGAGGAAGGCGAGATTGACGGTGCCGGTCGGGCCGTTGCGCTGCTTGGCGACGATCAACTCGGCCGTGCCCGTGTTCTCTTCGGTGCGGTTGTACTGCTCCTCGCGGTAGATGAAGGCGACGAGGTCTGCGTCCTGCTCGATTGAACCGCTCTCTCTCAAGTCCGAGAGCTGCGGGCGGTGGTCGCTACGCGCCTCGGGCGCACGCGAGAGCTGCGAGAGCGCGACGAGCGGCACGTGCAACTCCTTCGCCAGTCCCTTCAACTCACGCGAAATCTGCGACACCTCCTGCTGCCGCGACTCGACGCGACGCGACGAGCCCGACATCAGTTGCATGTAGTCCACCACGATGAGGTCGAGCCGCTTCTGCTCGGCCGCGAGGCGTCGCGCCTTCGCTCTCATTTCGAGAACGGAGATGCCGGGCGTGTCGTCAATGAAAATCTTCGCATCGGCGAGCGTGCCCAAAGCGCCCGCGAGCCGCGCCCACTCGTCGCGCGAAAGGTACCCGCTGCGAAAGCGGTGCGCGTCCACGCGCCCCTCCGAGCAGAGCATGCGCATGACGAGCGACTCCTTCGACATCTCAAGCGAGAAGATGGCGACGACCGCGCCCGCCTGTATCGCCGCGTTCTGCGCGAGCGTCAGACAGAGCGAAGTCTTTCCCATCGAAGGACGTGCGGCGACGATGACAAGGTCGGAGGGCTGGAGCCCCGAGGTCATCGTATCAAGCTCGGTGAAGCCGGTCGTCAGTCCCGTCAACATCGCGGAGCGGCCCGCCATCTCCTGAACCTTTTCGAGAAGCTGGTCGGCGACGGGCTTGATGTGCGAGAAACCCTCACGTGTGCGCTCGTCGGCGAGCGCGAAGATCATCTGCTCGGCGTGGTCGAGGATGAGCGTGGCCTCGTCCTCGCCTTCCAGAGCCTCGCTTGTAATCTTGTTGGCGACCTTCACGAGCTGCCGCATCAGCGAGTGGTCTTTGACGACTTTCGCGTAGGCCGCGACATTGGTGAAGTGCGGCAGGCCGTAGGTCAACTCAGAGATGAAGGCGATGCCGCCCGTCTGCTCAAGCGCGCCCTCGCGCCTGAGTTCTTCGCCGACGAGGATGGGGTTTATCTCCGAGCCGCGCTCGCTCAAAGAGATCATCGCGCGAAAGACGAACTGGTTCGCGCGGACGTAGAAGTCGTCGGGGCGCAGAAGCTCAATCGCCTGATTGACGAGCGAGTTGTCCAAGACGATTGCGCCGAGGATGGCGCGCTCGGCCTCCGCGCTGTGCGGCAGCGGGCGCTCAAGCATCTGTTCGCGGGACGAGTCGGCTAAGAATTGTGCCATCGGGAGTCTGGCCTGTAGAAAACTGAACTGGTGCAGATAGGGAAACGGCGCGTCCTCGCCTCGGCCTTCGTCCGCTGTCGCCGCGTCGCGAAGGAGCGCGGAGGGTTCGCGCCGCCGGTCTTTATACTACAAGGCGCGGGGCGCGACAACAATCATGTTGACGCGCCCCGTTCTAAAACGCGTAAGTCGGAACGATGCACGATGAACCGAGCACAAGCTCTTATGCAGTTCATCGGTGCGACGTTCCGACTTACGCGATTAAGTTAAGCCTCTGTCGTTTCAGCCGGGGCCGCGTCCGCATCGCCTGCGTTCTCGGCCGCGACGGGCGCTTCGGGTGTCGCTTCCGCTGCTGTTGCGGCTGCGGCGGCGGCGGTAGTCTGCGCGCCGCCTTCACCTGTGACGGTGACGGGAATGTCAACGGTCACGTCTCGATGCAGTCGCACCGCAACGGTGAACTCGCCCGTCTCCTTGATCGGCTCTGGCAGATGCACGCGGCGGCGATCAATCTCGTAACCCTTCTCCTTGAGCGCGTCGGCGACGTGCATCGAGGTCACAGAGCCGTAGAGCAGACCGTGCTCGCCGACCTTGCGCTCGAAGTTGAGACGCAGGCCGCCCATCTGCGCCGACTGCGCTTCGGCGGTCGAGCGCTCGCGCGCCTCCTTCTTGAGAAGCGCAGCGCGCTCGGCCTCGATCTGCTTGACGTTGCCTGCCGTCGCTTGAACAGCGAGCTTGCGCGGCAGAAGGTAGTTGCGTGCGTAGCCCGCCTTCACCCTGACGATCTCGCCGCGTGCGCCGAGGTTCTCCACGTCTTCTCGTAACAGAATGTTCGTCGTTGCCATTATCTCGGTAAACCTCCTTCTAGTCCGCGGTGTAAGGGAGCAGCGCGATGTTGCGCGCGCGCTTGATCGCTTCGGTCAGCATGCGCTGGTGCGCGGTGCAGACGCCCGAGATGCGGCGCGGCAGAATCTTACCGCGCTCGGGGATGAAGTTCTGTAGAAGCCTCACATCCTTGAAGTCAATGATGTCCACCTTGTCAACGCAGAAGCGGCAGACCTTGCGGCGGCGCATCCGCCCACGCCCGCCGCCGCGACCGCCCTGCGGCCGACGCTCCGGCGCTCCATCGTCATCACGATCGAAATCGCGCTCGCCTCTTTCCATGTTTCTCGACATAGTTCTCTTCTCTCTCTTTCAACGCGCGGCACTTCTGACCGCCAACCTTTTTTTATCCAAAGGAAACACGCGCGCGCGTCCCTACGACCCGCTCTCGCCGCCGCCACCGCTGCCGGAGCGCGAGTGCATGCCGCCGCCCCCGGCAGCCGCCGCGAACGGGCGTTTGGCGGCCTTGCGTGTGCGACGTGCCTTTAGCTTTTCGGCGCGCTGGCGGTCTTCGTCAACGCGCACGGTCAGGTAGCGCATGACCTGATCGCTGACGCGCATGCGGCGCTCCATCTCGGCGATCTCGTGCCCCGTGCCTTCGACCTCGAAAAGCACGTAGATGCCTTCGTTGCTGCGTCCGATGCGGTAGGCAAGCTGGCGGCGGCCCATTACTTCGTTGCGTGTGACCGTGCCGCCCTGATCGGTAATGATGGTGCTGAGGTTATCCGTCAGGCGGGTAACGTCTTCTTCCGGCGTGCCGGGATCGATGATGAAGACGACCTCGTAAACTCTCTTCTCTGCCAAAATCATCCTCCTTTTGGATGTCTAGCCTCAACCATGTCGGTTGAAGCAAGAAGGAAAAGGGTTAGCGATAAATGATGAGTGATAAGAGAAGACGCGTCGTCTATTCTTTACTTATCACTCATCACTTATCACTCCCGTTGTACTGGGACATTGCCTTGTCAATGCCGTCGCGAAGAACGGCGCGGAGCGCGTCGGCGCACCGCTCCAAAACTTTTTCGACCTCGGGGCCCTGCGCACGCGGGAAACGTTCGAGTACGAAGTTGGCCGTGTCCGAGACCGGGTGCTCCGGCTTGATTCCTATGCGCAGGCGCATGAACTCATCCGTGCCGAGCGCCGAGATGATATCTTTCAAACCCTTCTGCCCGCCGCTTGAGCCGCCCGGCCGCAGGCGCATCGAGCCGAAGGGCAACGCGATGTCGTCGCTGATGACGAGCAAGTCTGTCGCGGCCTTGAGCCCCGCGCGCTTGCGCATGAGGCAGGCGACCGACTCGCCGCTCAGGTTCATGTAGGTCTGGGGCTTGACCAATTCGACCGCGCGCCCCTCGACCTCTGCTCGCCCGACGAGCGCACGGCACTCCGGCCTCTTCACCTGCGCGTTCGACTGCCGCGCCACAAGGTCAACGAGCATGAAGCCGAGGTTGTGGCGCGTCCACTCGTATCGCTCGCCCGGATTGCCCAGACCGACGATGAGCATAAGGCAAAGCCATAGATGAGGAGACTGAGAGACGGAGAGATGGGTTGACAAGAAAGTCTCCCCGCCTCTCTGTCTATTGCCCTCCCCGTCTTATGCCTCTTCGTCTTCCTTCTTACCCTTGCCGATGACTTCGGGCTCGACTGCCTCTTCCACGGGCGCGGCAGCTTCAACCGCCTCCTCGCGGACGACGGCGAGCGTGGCGACCGCCGTCTCGGGGTCAGTCATAATAGTGATACCCTCTGCGACCTTGATGTCAGAGACATGCAGCACTTCGTGGACGCCGAGGCCCGACACGTCAACGAGAATCGAGTCGGGGATGATGCCCGGGCGGCAGCGAATCTCGACCTCGCGCAGAAGCTGTTCGACGATGCCGCCTTCCTCCTTCGCGCCCTCCGGCTCGCCTTCAAGCTCGATGCGCACCGTGACCTCGACCTCTTGACCTCGCACGAGACGGCGCAGGTCGGCATGAATGAGACGGCTCTTCACCGGGTCAATCTGGCGGTCGAGGAACATCACCTCGTTCGCGCCGATGCCGTCCACGTCGAGCGTGAAGATTGCGTTGTGCCCCGCGCCCGGGCGCAGGAGGCCCGCCACCTCCCTGCGCGGCGCCGCCGCCGCGACCGGCTCGCCCTCGCCGCCGTAGATCGTAAGCGGAACAAGCCCGCGCGCACGCAAACGCCGCGCGTCGTTCTTCCCGCGTCCCGCGCGCAACTCAGCGCGCACCGTTATCTCTTGTCTTTCTGCCATGATTACTCCAGCAAGCTTTAGCAAAAAAAGTGTTTGCCCCTCGCCTCACACGAAGAGCGAGGAGACGCTCGTCTCCTCGTGGATCGACTTAATCGCTTTCGCCAGAAGCGGCGCGATGCTCAAAACGTTTATCTTCCCCAACCGGCACGCGTCGTCGCGCAGCGGTATCGTGTTCGTCGTCACGACGCGCTCGATCTCAGAGCCCGTTATCAACTCGCACGCACGACCCGAGAGCACCGGGTGCGTGAAACATGCGTGGACGCGTGCGGCACCCGCTTCGCGCAGAGCCGCCGCGACCTTCGTAAGCGAGCCGCCCGTATCACACATATCGTCTACGATAAGGCAGCTACGGCCCTTCACGTCTCCGACGACGTTCATCACCTCGGCCACGTTCGCCTTCTCGCGCCGCTTGTCACACAGCGCGAGCGTCGCGGGGCTCCCATCATCAGAGGTCAGACGCTTGGCGTAGGCTCTTGCGCGTTCAGCGCCGCCCGTGTCGGGCGCGACCACCGTCAAGTCCGGCAGCTTGTGATCCTGATAGTGGCCGATGAAAGCCGGCGCGGCAAAGAGGTGGTCTACCGGTATATCAAAGAACCCTTGAATCTGCGCCGCGTGCAAGTCCATCGTGAGCACGCGGTCAGCGCCCGCCGTCGCGATAAGGTTCGCGACGAGCTTCGCGCCGATGGCGACGCGCGGCCGATCCTTCTTGTCCGAGCGTGCGTAACCAAAGTAAGGGATGACGGCCGTCACACGCTCGGCCGACGAACGGCGGAAGGCGTCGAGCATGACGAGCAGTTCCATCAGGTGCGCGTCCGTCGGAGGGCACGTCGGCTGCACGATGAAGACATCCGCGCCGCGCACGTTCTCGGTGATCTGGAAGTTGAACTCGCCGTCCGAGAATCTGTCGGTCGTCGCCAAGCCCGGATCGCAACTTAGATAGTTGCAAATCTCCTGCGTCAGCGCCCGGTTCGCGTTTCCGGAGAAGACTTTGATGCCGCCGGTGGTGCTCATCTCTTAGGTGATGAGTGATGAGTGATGTGTGATGTGTGATGAATTGAAGGCAGCTTGCCTTTCACACATCACTCATCACTCATCACTCATCACTACTCTTGGCTGGGGAGGAAGGACTCGAACCTTCGAATGCCGGTTCCAAAGACCGGTGCCTTACCACTTGGCGACTCCCCAATCCCGGTTTCAAGCCCCGCGGACGGGTCGGAGAACCGCCGCGCTGCGACCGAGCGCCGCGAGGTACTCGGCACGCGTGAGCGTTTCGCAAGCGAAGACTCGCCAGCCATCTTCGGGCTTTAGAACTTCGCGCGCACGCTCCGCTTCCCTCTTGCTTTCAAAGACTCCGAAGACGCTCGAACCACTACCCGAGAGCAGCGCACGGCGCGCGCCCAACGCCTTGAGCGCATCCCGCGCACGACCAATTTCAGGATTAAGCCGCACCACGACGGCCTCGAAATCGTTCGATGTCACATCACAGAGTGAATCGAGAAAATCGGCCTCCGTGCGCGAAACAGAAAGGTTAACGGTGGCCTCTGCCTTTGTCAAGGCGGGAGCGCCGAGCGCTTGATAGGCTTCGGCAGTAGACACACTGACACCCGGATTGACGACGATCAGGTGCATTTTCGGCGCGTCTTCGAGCAGCCGAATCTCCGTGCCCGTGCCCGTACCGAGCGCCGTCCCGCCCATCAAAAAGAAGGGCACGTCCGCACCGAGCCGCGCGCCTATTTCCATCAACTCGCGCACGTCAGTCTCGATACCCCACAGGCTCACGAGGGCCATCAGCGCAACGGCCGCATCCGAAGAGCCGCCGCCGAGTCCGCCACCCGCGGGGACGACTTTCTCCAACTCGACGCGCGCCCCGCGCCCCGCGCCGTAACGCTCGCGGAGCGCGGCGGTCGCGCGCATGACGAGGTTGCTCTCGTCCGTGGGTATCTCGAGGTCGGAGCAGATGAGCTCGAATTGTTCGTCGGGTCTGGTTTGAAAAGTGAGCGTGTCGTGGAGGGTGATGGTCTGGAAGACCGTGCTGATCTCGTGATAGCCGTCGGCGCGGCGGCCGTGTACGCGCAGGCCGAGGTTGATCTTGGCGAAGGCCGGAAGCGTTATCTTCTCTGCTGACACTTAAAAGCGGCCGTCGCCTCCCCATCGAAAGCGCCGGCCGCTCACGCGTCCTTCCGCGAATCGGATCGCGACGCTAACGCATCATGAAAACCTGCGTGAAGTAGTACGTGCCGTCCGAGGCGCGCGCCACGCCGACGGCCGCGTGTGTGTATTCGCCATTCAGAATATTCTCGCGGTGCTTCTCCGAGATCATCCAACGCTCGACCGCGAACGCCGTCGGGTCGGAGTAGCCTTGATTATACGCGATGTTCTCGCCGAGCGCCCTCCAACCGTGAAGCCCCAAAACTTCCGCGCGCCCCTTCAGGTCGAGCCCGTCTCTATCCACATGACTGAGGAACTGGCCGCGCGCCATGTTCTCCGAGTGGTAACGCGCCAGCCGCGTGAGGCTCCCATCCCACGTGAGTGACCGCAAGCCCCTGCGCTGCCGCTCCGCGTTGATGAGGTCGAACGCGCGCCGCTCCTCGCCCGTGGCGGCGACAACTGCCGCAGCCGAGTTATAAGACCGTGTGCTCGCCGTTGACGGCATCGAAGCGCGCGCGATGAGTCGCTCCCTCACGCGTGCCGGGACTTCCGTGGAAGACGACGAGATGAGCCGCGCCACGGGTCGCTCACTGGTTCGCTCGACTCCCTTCGGCGTGCCGTTGCCGACGTTAGCCAAAGCCATGGAGGCCGTCAAACCGAGGGAAGAGAGAAAAATTATTGCCTGCGACGCCCTTTTGAAAGGCGAGCTGCGGGGGAACCGCCTTGCCACCATCGGGGAACTCCTTGAAATAACCACAAATGGAGCCAGAGGATGCTTTCAAATTGACCTTACAAGGGGCAGCGGTCAACCTGTTGGCAATTGTAAAACATAGTTTGGAAAGCGTCAATCATTAAAAACATCGAGACGAAATTGACACACGTTACCCGGTCTAAATCTCCGAAAATTCAACCATTCAGCGCGAAAAAGACGGGATTGTCGGCGCGAGGGAAAGATTCAAGCCGCGCCGTACATGGAGGTGCCGCTTGAAGGCGGGCACACTTTAGCTTTTAAGTGCGAGAGAAAGCAAATCTTATTTCGTCTCGCCGAGCTTGGCTTTGATTCTGGCCGTGTCCGCGGCTTCGGCCGCAAGAGACAGGGCTCTGCGCCAAGAGGCTTGTGCCTTGTCCTGCTGGCCCAGCTTTTGGAAGAGGTCGCCCAAGTGCTCTTGAATCGTGGCCGAGGTCGCGTTGCGGCGTGCCGCGTCGCTTAGATAACGTTCGGCCTCTTTTAGCTTGCCGAGCTTGAGATAGGCCCAGCCGAGGCTATCGAGGAAGGAAGGGTTGTGCGGCTCCGCACGCACGGCACGTTCGATCATGCCGAGCGCCTCGTCCAGTTTCGTGTCATGCTCAGCGAGAAAGTAGCCGAGGTTGTTGAGCGCCGTGGGATTGTTCGCATCTTTGGCGAGCACCTGTCGCAGCGTGGCCTCGGCTCCCTTTGTGTCGCCCGCACGCTCCTGCGCGGAGGAGAGCATGATGAGTGCGTTGGTGGCCTGACCGGGATCATTGGCCGAGGCAAGCGCGAGCGCCTTGCGTGCGGCCTCGACGGCTTCGATTCCCCGCCCCGCGCTTATCAACATGCTCGACATGAAAAGGTACTCTTCAAAATCGCTTGCGTCGCCTTTCAGGCGCGGCCGCAGAAGGCCGAGCGCCTCGTCCGCGCGGCCAAGTTCGGCGAGCGTCTGCGCCTCCTGACGAAGTAGTCGAACGTCGTCGGGGAAGCGCTTGCGCGCGTCGCGAATGCCGACGAGTGCTTCGGCCCTCTGTCCGTTCGAGCGGAGGAACTCGATCTTCTGTATGTCCGCGGTCGGATCAGTGTCGGGAAGCAGGGCGCGCATTCGGTCGAAAGCGGCGAGCGCCTGCTGCATCTGCCCGGCCTGCTGTCGGAGTCCCGCGATTTCGAGAAGCACGGAGACGGCGAAACGCCTGTCGCGGTCATTGGCGAGCGGCGAGCCTGTGATGTTGCGTGACTTCAGGAGGTCTTCGTAGACGCCCACTGCTTCGTCGTAACGCGACGCCTCTTCATAAATTTTCGCGAGTTGGAGTTGGAGCGCGAGACGGTCGGCGTCGTTGCCGGGCTTGACGGCGGCAATGGCTCCTTGCAGGGTTGAGACGGCCTCAGCGACGTTACCCGTGCGTGCTTGTGCGCGCGCCAGTACCTGTGAGACGCCGGGGTTGCCGGGGTTCTGCGCGGCGAGGCGTCGAAGCTCTTCGACCACGCCCGGGTCGGCCGAAGCGCCCGCCTCAAGCGCCTGTCCGAGAAGCTGAACGTAGCGAGCGTTATCGGGCTCGATGCTGATTGCGCGGCGTATGGCGGCGACCGCCTCTTCGGTGCGCCCTGCGCCGAGCAGCACTTCGGCGAGCCGCGCGTCGGCGGCGTCGGGACTCAACTCACGCCCCTGCGTCACAACCTGATAGAAGCGTCCATCCATCGAGGCGGGCAGCGTGGCCCACTTGCGCAGCGCTTCAACAGCCTCCTGCTCGCGGTTCGTGGCGACGTAGAACTCCGCGAGCAGCGCCCACGCTTCGGCGTCATTTGGATAGACGCGTATCACCTCGCGCAACTCCGCGACGGCCTTGTCAGAGGCAGCGCGGTCGAGGTTCTTCTCGGCGAGCCCGCTACGAATCGTGTATGTGCGTGCGAGCGTGCGGTGCGCACCGTAGCTGTTGGGGTTCGCGCGCACAGCGGCCAGCCCTTCGCGCTCGGACTGCGTGATGTCATTTAGTATGAGATAGATTTCGGCAAGCGCGGCGTGAGCCTCCGAGAGTGTGGGTTCGAGTTCGGCAGCCTGTTGGAACGCGGCCTGCGCGCGACGCAACGAGTCGAGCGTCAGGCTCCCCGTCCGCACTCCCTCGAAGTAGCGTTGGCCTTCGAGAAGCTTCGCGTAAGCCTGCGCGCGACGCTCGCGCGGCGAGAGCTGAGTCTGTATTTGAGTCGGCTCCTGTGGATGTGCGCCCGTCTGCGCTGGTGCTTGAGACATGGAGGCGACGGCGCAGAGCACCATGAACGCGAAGGCCGTGAAGGATGAGCGCCGTCGAGGCTCGCGACGAGAAGAGAGCTTCAAGCGATTGTTCCTTTCGCGGCCCGCACGGGGTCGGCATCCCCTCCCGCCGTCTCGCGGACGACCGCCTGCCATGCCGCGCGCCTCGGGTAGCAGTACAGAAGCACGGCGACCGCGATGACTCCCAGATAGAGCATGTCAGTCCCCACTCCCGTCATCATGCTGATGAGGAAGCCGAGGAGCGCAATCACTCCGCCGATGAGCGCGACGATGATGGTCGTCGTTCGCAAAGTCGCGAGCAGTCCCGCCGCTCCGCGCAGCGCGGCGATGTCCTGAAGCCGCATGGCCGAGAACCGCGTGCGGCGAAAGACGACCGCGCCGACTCCGAGGAAGACGATAGTGAAGCGCAACGTGTTCGCGGTGATGGGGTTGAAGCGAATCGCACCCGCGAGCACGCCCGAGAGCGCGAGCAGGATGAGAAGCAAAGTGAGGACGGCCATCGCACGCACGACGCTTACGGCCGCCGAGTGATTGCGCTCCAACTCGCCATGCGTGCTTTCGACACTCTGTGCCAACGCTGCCTCCTCGCCTCGCTTAGCAGGATAGCTCTAAGAACTTAAGAACGGCTGCAATGGGAACTTGAAAAAGTTTAGCACCCGCCCCGCGAGCCCGGCAAACATTATGACCTCGCGACCTCTCACACTCCACTCTAAAGTCGAAGAGCGCACGTGCCTTTAACGATAAGGTACGTGCGCTCTTCGGGCCTATGAGTTCAAGACCGAGCAGTTACGGTTTCGCACCCGTGGGCGGAGGCGTGGCGGGCGTGGTCGTCTGCGTGGCGGCGGGACGCGCAGGGTCGCTGCCCGTCTGGGGCGCGCCGGGGCGCGTCGGTTCGAGGCTGACTTCCTTCTTCTCGCCGGCCTCCTTCTTCGCAGGGGCGGTTGTGGGCAGCGGCCTCACGTCGTGCGCCGGGGCGGTGCGTTTGAGGGGCGCGGTGTTGTAGTTGTCGGGCAGCTTGCCGTCGTTAGAGATGACGGCTTCGATGATGTCGTTGCCCTTGCTCGACTGGCTGATGATAACGCCGTCTTTGTTGACCGTCTTCTGCACGATGCCGCCGATCTCGCGCACCATGCCGCCGATCATGCCCGGCCCCTTCGGCTCCTCTTTAACGGCGTCCGGGTCGGGGTCGGGAACCTGCGCGCCGATAGCCGCCAACTTCTCTTTGGCCTTATCGGCGTAATCGCTGTTCGGGTGCTTGCGCACAAGCTCTTGAAAGTATTTGGTGGCCTCGTCCGGCTCCTCCTCTTCCATGTATGTCGTGGCGTAGCGATAGAGGAGTTCGGCCATGCCCGTGTAGTTCTTATACTTTTCGTAGACCTCGCGGTAACGCGACTGCGCGCCCTTCAGATTGTTGGCGCGGTGCTGATAGAACTTGTTGAAGTACTGGTCGCCGACGCCCTTGTCGTGGTCGGCGAGACTCTCCTGCACTTCGCTCAGGCGTATCTCGATCTCGGGGCGCAGCGAAGACTTGGGGAACTGTTGGAGGCAGACCTTCAAACGCTGCTCGGCCTTGCGCGCGGGCGAGATGTCGCGGTTGGCGAGACCCATCCTCCGCATCTCGACCTCGCCCTGCTTGAGGCATACGTCGTCCGAGAGCGGGTGAGTCGGGAAGAAAGTGTACCAATCCTGATAAGCCTGCCCGGCCTGTATGAGCGCGCTCGTCGTGCCTTCGAGATAGAAGGTGTCGGCGATGGCGAGCTTGGCGAGCGGCAGGTAGACCGAATCGGGATAGGTGTTGATGATGACGCTGTAGAGCGAGCGCGCCGTCTCGTAGCTGTCATGACGCGCCTGCTTCGTGGCCTCCTCGAATAGCTCGCGGTCGCGTCCCGGCGCGACGGTGCCGACCAACTCGTCGTACTTGGCGTCGCCTCCGTGCCCGAGTATGCGGCCAAAGAAGCTGCCCTTCTTCTTATCACCCTTGCTTGAGGTAGTGGCTGCTGCGACGGTGGGGGCCGCGCTGCGTTCGCTCATCGTATCGCGCATGGCGGACTGCATACGCGTGTCGAGTTCGGCAATGGCAGCTTCGAGCTTGTCGAGTTGAGTCGTGTCGTAGCGTTCGGCGCGCTCCTGCTTGCCGCGCAGGTCAGTCACTTCGCTGTAGAGTTTCCCGGCCTCCTTCTCAAGCCCGCCCAGACGCGCGCGCGGGTCGTCGGCCGTTGCCTGCCCTCCCTTGTCCTTCGCGTTGAGCCCGGCGATGGCGCTGTTGAGCGTGCGGCGCATCGTCTCAAGCCGCGAGCGCATCACGTCGAGCCGTTGCATGGGCGAAAGCTGCGACTGAGGCGACGACTGCTGCTGCTGCGGCTGCGGCGCCGCTGCCGCGGCCCTCAGAGCGCGTGCAGGCAACGCGCCCAATAGGAGCGCCGCGCACAGGACGGACATAAACAAGTTGCGAAAACGCATCACCAAACCTCCAAAAGCTAAACGCGGAGTGATGTGTAAAAGGCGGTCTGCCTTTTATTCATCATTCATCGCTCATCATTCATCACTTCAAACGAGTTGTGCCGCCGCGTTCAGAAGCCCACGGACGGAAGCGGTCGGGTCGTCACCACCGAAGACGGCCGTTCCGGCAACGAAAATTTCGGCACCGGCCGCGGCCACCTCGGCGATATTGTCGCGGTCAATGCCGCCGTCAATCTCGATACGGACGCTGAGGTTCCGCTCGAGGATCATCCGGCGGAGCCGCCTGACTTTTTCAATAGATGTCGGGATGAACTCCTGTCCGCCGAAGCCGGGATTGACGGACATGACAAGCACGTAGTCAACGAATTGCAGAACTTCATCCAGAGCGCCGAGGCTCGTCGCAGGGTTGATGACCACCCCGGCCTTCGCACCCTTCTTGCGGATGGAGGCGAGAGTGCGGTGGAGGTGTGGGTCGGCTTCGATGTGTACGGAAACCATCTGCGCCCCCGCCTCCGCGAACTGCTCGGCGTAATGCCCCGGCTCAGAAATCATTAGATGCGTGTCTAGGGGTAAACGGGTTGCGCGTGCCAGCGAACGAACTACCGGAAGTCCGACGGTGATGTTGGGGACGAAGTGGCCGTCCATCACGTCAACGTGGACGATTGTGGCCCCGCCGCGCTCGGCGGCTGCGATCTGCTCGCCGAGCCGTGTGAAATCGGCTGAAAGAATGGAGGGCGCAATCTCGACCATCAAAACTTTGCCTCTGATTTCCGCTTGTGCTGTCGGGTTGTCGCCCGACTCCGGGCAGATGTGGCGGCCTCCGGCCTTCAAGGATTGGGCCGCCGATTGGCGTTCGCGCCGGAGGGGCGTCCGCTGTTCGTGTTGCGCGCGGGAGCGTTTGAGTTCCTCGCGCCGAGGTTCGAGTTGCGGCTGCGCGCCGAGTTCGAGTTCAAATTCGAGTTCCGTGCGGAGTTCGCGTTGCGGTTGCCGGGGAGGCTTGTGTTGCCGGAGTTCGCGTTCTCCTCGCGATGGTTGCCGTTCGCGCCCGCTGCGCCGTTCGCGTTGCTGTTGGCTGCGCTGTTCGCGTTCTGGTTGCCGTTCGTATTGCGGTTGGTGTTCCGTCGCCGGTTTGTGTTCTGGTTACGGTTCTCGTCGAGTGCCTCGGTGCCGCGCTCTTCGCGCCTCTCTTCGGCGACGGCCTCGTCGGGCGGCTTCTCGCCCTCTTTGGGCGCGCGGCTGACGACGACGGCGATAGTCTGTCCGGCCTTGACGACTTCGCCCGCGTGCGGCGACTGGTCGAGGATGACGCCGGGCTGCACATCGGGCTTGTAACGTTTAGCTCGCTCGCGTATGTCGAGCCCCGCTTTCGAGAGCGTCTTCTCGCCGTCGAAGTATGATTGGTTGACGACCTCGGGCACCTGTATGTTCGGACTGCGGAGCGAGAGGTAGATGGTCGTGAGCAGGCCGAAGGCGAAGGCCACGGCGATCAGCGCAACGACTCCGAGTTTACCGAACGCCGACAGAATATTTCGCAGAGCCACTAAACTTCCGACGCCTCACTCACACGCCCGACGGGGAATTTTGCCGCCGAATCGGCGACCTTCGACAGCCGGCGCAGTCTAACACCCGCCCCACGCGAGCCGCAAGGAAGGGATGAGGGATGAAGTGTAGATACATTATTCATCCCTCATCCTCCGCCCTCATCCCTTCACGAGCGTTGCCACGTAGAAGCCGTCAACGTCATCCCTGTGCGGCCATGTGCGCGCCGCGCCCGAGGGGAGAAGAAGCTCGGGCGGCGCGGGTTCGGAATCGGTCTGCTTGAAGTCGGTGTTGTCACGAAGGAAGGCTTCGACCACCTCTTCGTTCTCTTCCCTCTCGACCGAGCAGGTTGAGTAGACCAGTCGCCCGCCGCGACCGACGACGCGCGAGGCTGCGGACAGAATACGCGCCTGCACCGTCTGAAGCTGTTTGAAGCTCGCGGGCACGAGTCGCCAACGTATCTCGGGGTTGTGGCGCAACGTTCCCGTGCCCGTGCAGGGCGCGTCCACCAGCACGCGGTCGAAAGCTCCTTCGGCGAAGGGCAGTCCCGCTTCGGCGTTGAGCGCGACCATGCTCACGCCGCTCGCGCCCAGACGCGCGCATGCTTCGACGATCAAGCGCAGCCTGTGTTCGTACAGGTCACACGCGAGTATGCGCGCGCGCCCGCCAGCGAGCGCGGCGATGTGCGTCGTCTTACTCCCCGGCGCGGCGCACGCGTCGAGCACGCGCTCGCCCGCACGCGCGCCGACGACGTGCGCGACCAACTGCGACGCCTCGTCCTGCATGTAGATGAGTCCATCGCGTGAGAGTTCGCGCAGCAAGGCGGACGCGCCCTCGTCGCTCTCGACTCGCCACGCGCCGTGCGCGATGCGCGAAGGCGCGACGACGAGACCAGCGGCGCGCAAGTCTTCGATGAGCGCACCGGCATCGGCCTTAAGTGTGTTGATGCGAAAGCAGGCAGGGGCCGATGCGTTGTTCGCGGCGGCGAAGGCTTCGGCCTCTTCCGGGCCGAAGGCCGCGGCCCAGCGTTGGACGAGCCAGAGCGGGTGCGAGGTCTTGACGGCGATTCGTTCGAGCGAATCCGCGATGCCTTCCGACGGATCGAAGTCCGGCTCGCGCGTTGCGCGGCGCAGCACCGCGTTGATGAACGGCGCGGCCGAGCGCAGTCCCGAAGCGTGTGCGAGATTGACCGACTCGTTGAGGGCCGCGTGCGCGGGGATGCGCGTGAGGAAGCGAAGCTGGAAGAGCCCCATGCGCAGCGCACGTCGCACGGGCGCATCGAGCTTTTCGCTCTTGCGTCCAGCAAAATGTTCGAGCGCCGTGTCGAGCCACAACTGCCGCCGCAGCACGCCCAGCGTCAACTCGTAACAGAGCGCGCGGTCTTCCGCCGACAACTCCCCCGCAAGGTTCGCGAGCAGCGGCGCGGCGAAAGCGCCCTCTTCATCAACCCTGCGCAGAATCTCGAACGCCGCGCGCCGCGCGGGCGAGATCACGCGGCGGCCCCCGCCGTCGGTCTTCGCACTACGCTTAACAACACGCACACGCTCGCCCATTCCGTTTTGTTTGACCGCTTGAATGTAGACTTTAACCGAGACGCTCACCGGCTTTTGCGTGCGAGCCGTTGATGAAGTCACGCGCACCAAGACGCTGCTTGCCCTCGGGCTGCAACTCCAAGACCTTGAGCATCGTCGCTCCGCCGCAAGCTACTACCATCTCATCGCCGCGCGCCGTGATGAAAGTCCCTGCCGCAGTCGTCAACCCTTCCTCTTGCGTCGCATCTCCCAAACCGGCCGCGCGCCCTGTGGCTTCTGCGCGCCAGAGGATGAGGCGGCGACCGTTGAATGATGTGTAGGCGTTCGGCCACGGTTGAAAGCCTCGGATGTGGCGTTCTATCTCAAAAGCGTTCTGCGTCCAGTCAATCAATCCGTCCTCGCGCCGCAGGATAGGCGCGAGGGTCGCATCCGCGTCGTTCTGTGCGCGCGGATGTATCTCGTCAAAGCGCGCAAGCGTCTCGGCGAGCAGGTCTGCGCCTGTGTGCGAGAGGCGTTCGAGCAGTTGCGGCGCGGTCTCGCCCTCTTCAATCACGGTCGCACGCTGAAGGAGCAGGGGGCCCGTGTCGAGCCCTTCGTCCATCAGCATTGTCGTCACGCCCGTCTTGCGCTCGCCGCGCGCGACGGCCCAGTTGACCGGCGCTGCGCCCCTGTACTTCGGCAGGAGCGAGAAATGTACGTTGATGCAACCTCTCAACGGCGCGCGCAGGAACGTGGGCGGGAGGATGCGGCCGTATGCGACGACCACGGCCGCGTCGAACTCGCGCGCGTTGAAGAGCGCGAGCGTCTCATCCGTCCTTATCTTCGTCGGCTGATGAACGGCGAGCC
>JAVXWN010000083.1:0-20833 GCA_032230645.1 Acidobacteriota bacterium
TCATCTAACTGCGAACCTTCTTTAATGCGCGAGCCCGCAGCATGTGTCTCCTCATCTACGCCTTCTGTTTCGCCGACCATCACGCGCAGCACGTTCGGGAAGTTTTTGTACTCGCGCGAGCCCGCGCCGTAGCCAGTGGCAAGGATGCGCATCGGCGGAAGCTGACCGAAGCTCTCGCAGACGGTCGCGACAATCGCCGCGCCCGTGGGCGTGACCAACTCGCCTACGATGTCGGTCGAGTAGACGGGCACGCCGCGCAGAAGCTCGACCACGGCGGGCGGCGGCACGGGAAAACGACCGTGCGCCATCTCGACCGTGCCGCTCCCGACGTGCAGCGCCGACGCGGCGAACCGCTCGACACCGAGCAGCTCGAATCCTATGCACGCGCCAACCACGTCCACGATTGCGTCAACCGCGCCGACCTCGTGGAAATGAATCCGCTCGACCGCGACGTTGTGAACGCGCGCCTCGGCCTCTGCGAGACGACCGAAAATCTTGAGCGCGCGCTCCTTCACCGCATCACCCAAGCGCGAGCCTTCGATAATCTTTCCGATGTCGGAGAGATGCCTGTGATGATGTTCCGCCTTTGTCGTCCGCACGACCGCGCGGGTCGCGCCGATGCCGGAGCGGTCAACCTCCTCGAAGTCTATCTCGTATCCCTTCAGGTCGAGCAGCGTCAGACGCTCTTTAAGCTCGCGCGCGTCGGCTCCGGCCGCAACCAGCGCGCCGAGTGTCATGTCGCCGCTGATACCGGCGAAACAGTCGAAATAGATTGTCCGCATAGACGTTACGACACTCTATCACGCTGCATCTCAAGATTGAATTTCATAAGAAGCAGCACGCATTAGCGCCGTGTGAACCCGCTGCGCTATACTTTCAGCTTTTCCGGCAAAGTCATTTTCAGCGAATGTTACTTCGTCGCAACGTCAGCCGAGGTAGAGCCAAAGGAACAAGCAACTTTGAACCTGATCGAACTGCAACAGAGCTTGCGCGAGCGCGTGCGCGCGGCGGCGGCTGACAAATTCGGCGTCGAGCTTGAACACGTGCCCTCAGAAGTCCCGCCGCGCACCGAGCTTGGCGACCTCGCCTTCCCCGTCGCCTTCGAGTTGGCAAAGCGCATCAAGCAGGCGACCGGCGAGAAGCGTAACCCGCGCGCCATCGCCGAAGAGCTAAGCCGCGAGCTTGAGACGGCCGCTGAAGTCGCTCGCGTCGAGGTCGCGGGCGCGGGCTATCTGAATCTCTACTACGACCGCGCGCGACTCCTCGCCGAACTCTCCGACTCGCCTTCGTCCGAAGCTGCGATTGCCGCGACTCGTCCCAAGCGCATGGTCGAGCACACGAGCGTCAACCCGAACAAGGCCGCGCACATCGGCCACCTGCGAAACTCGGTCATCGGCGACACCTTCGTCCGCATCCTTCGCTCAAACGGCGAGCGCGTAGAAGTACACAACTACATCGACAACACGGGCGTGCAGGTCGCCGACGTGGTGGTCGGATTTCAACACCTCGAACGCATGACGCTTGAAGACGTGCGCTCGCTCGACGCCTCGCTGACTGAAAAACAATCGTTCGACTACTACTGCTGGGACTTGTACGCGCGTGTCGGTCTCTTCTATCGCGGCGACGACCCGGACGGCCGCGAAGACCCCGAGCGTTTGAAGCTGAGGGTCGAGACGCTGCACGCGCTCGAAGAAGGAAATAACGCGACCGCCGAGCTTGCCGACTACGTTGCGACGCGCATCGTCGGTTGCCATCTCGATACGATGTCGCGTCTGCGAATAACCTACGACCTTCTGCCGCGCGAGTCCGAAGTTCTTCACTTCCTCTGGTCGCACGCCTTCGAGCGCATGAAGGAATCGGGCGCGATTCGCTTCGAGGCCGAAGGGCGAAACAAGGGCTGCTGGGTCATGCCGATGGAGACGCACGAGGGGAGCGAAGAGCACGAGGCCGACAAGGTCATCGTCCGCTCAAGCGGCACCGTGACCTACACGGGCAAAGACATCGCCTACCAGTTGTGGAAGCTCGGGCAGGTTGATCTCAACTTCTTCTTCAAACCCTTCCGCACCGACGTTGACGGCCACACCATCTGGATGACGACGAGCGAACAGTCCGCGTCCGTCTCCAACGCGCCGCACTTCGGCGGGGGTGCGACCGTCTACAACGTCATTGACTCGCGCCAGTCGTATCCGCAGGAGGTCGTCAAGCGCGGCGTCGCGGCCGTCGCACCACAGGTCGGCGAATCGGCGAGCGTTCACCTCTCATACGAGATGGTCGCGCTCTCGCCCGCGGCGGCCGAAGAGTTGGGGCTTGAGTTGAACGCCGAGGAGCGCACGCGCGCATTCGTCGAGATGAGCGGACGCCGTGGCCTTGGCGTCAAGGCCGACGACCTGATTGATACGCTCGAAGCGAACGCGCTGCGCGAAGTGCAGGAGCGTCACCCCACGGTCTCGCTCGAAGAGCAGAGCGCGGCCGCGCACATCCTTGCCGTCGGCGCGCTCCGCTATTTTTTGATGAAGTGGACGCGGAACTCCGTCATCGTCTTCGACTTCAAAGAGGCACTCTCGACGAAGGGCGAGGCGGGCCCTTATTGCCAGTACGCGGCCGTGCGTGCCAACTCGATCTTTCGCAAGTTGCCAACAGGCGAGCTTGAAAATGCACAACGCCTCGTCGCTTCGGCCGTCGCCGAAGGAGCCGAGGCAGCCGGTCGCGTCCGGCAAGTCTTCGAGGGTGAGACGGGTAATGAGATTTGGTCGCTCGTGATGCTCGCGGCACGCCTCGCGGAAGTCTTCGCGCAGGCCGCCGCCTTCGCCGAGCCTTCGCATCTCGCCAAGTATGCGTTCCAACTGGCTCAGGCTTTTAACTTCTTCTACAATCGCGACGAGAATCGCATCCTCGAAGAGCGTGACGAGGTGCGACGCGCCGTTCTTATCTACGTCACGGACTTCGTGCGCAACCAACTCACCGAGGCGCTTGCGACCCTCGGCATCGAAGTGCCCGAACGTATGTAACGTCCGAGGGTCAAGGCGGCACATGGCTTGCCGTCAAACTTCATGAAATATTTTTAAGCGGCCACAAGCAGCCGCGAGACAATCATACGAATTTTGTTTTGAGGTAACCGGATGCTCATTGTAATGAAGGCCGACGCTACCGGCCACGACATCGCCGAGGTCGAGCGCGTCATCACCGAGTTGGGCTATCGCCCGCACACGATGCCCGGCGCGTCGCGCACGGCCATCGGCATCACCGGCAACGACCGACCCGTTGACGTTTCACGCTTTGAGATTCTACCGGGTGTCGCCGAGGCGATACGCGTCACCAAGCCCTACAAGCTCGTCTCCTTAGACCTTCGGCCTGAGAAGACAATCGTTCGCGTGGGTGATGCCGAGATAGGCGGAGACGAGTTGGCAATCATCGCAGGCCCTTGCGCGGTCGAAGACCGTGAACAACTCTTCGCCGTCGCCGAGGTCGTTCGCCGCAGCGGCGCGCGATTCTTCCGTGGCGGAGCGTTCAAGCCGCGCACTTCGCCCTACGCGTTTCAGGGACTCGGCGAGGAGGGCTTGGTGATGCTCGCGGAGGTGCGCGATGCAACGGGGCTGAAGATTGTCACCGAGGCGATTGACGAGGCCAGCGCCGACCTCGTCGAGCGTTACGCCGACGTGATGCAGATCGGCGCGCGCAACATGCAGAACTTCTCGCTGCTCAAGCGCGCGGGACGCTCGGCGCTCCCTGTGCTCCTCAAGCGCGGCCTCTCCGCCACGGTGGACGAGTGGCTGCTCGCCGCCGAGTACATCATGGCCGAGGGCAACTACAACGTCGTCCTCTGCGAGCGCGGCGTGCGCACCTTCGCGCAGCACACACGCAACACGCTCGACCTCGCGGCCGTCCCGGCGGTGCAGCGCGTCTCGCACCTGCCCGTGGTCGTTGACCCTTCGCATGGGACAGGCAAGAACCACATGGTCACGCCGCTCGCGCGCGCGGGCGTCGCCGTCGGCGCTGACGGGCTCATCATCGAAGTCCATAACCACCCCGAGCGCGCACGCTCCGACGGCGCGCAGTCGCTCACGCTCGAACAGTACGAACAACTCGCCCACGAGGTGCGCGCCATCCACGAAGTCATTGCGCCCGCGCCGGTCGGTTGAAAAAAAGTAGAAAGGCAAAAGCGAAGATGAGAAGCGCGGTGGCTTTCATCTTCGCCTTTGCCTTTACCTTCTCCTTACCTAAAACTCGCCACGCAAAATCTCCGCCAGCCTCCCGGTAAAGACCGAGCGGGGCAGGACGTGCTCGACGCCTGCATCCTTTGCCCTTCTTTGAAGCTCGGTCTCGACGTGCGAGAAGAAGGCGACGAGGGGCACCGCGCGCAGTTGCTCGTCCGCCTTGAGACGTGCGGCGAGCGTGAAGGGGTCGAGGCGCGCGTCGTGCAGGTCGAGTATGATGAGCGAGGGCACGTCGGCCTTCGCCGAGTCGAAGAGCGCGTCCGCCGAGCGCGCGAAATCAACCGTGACGTTTAAGTGCTCCGCCGTCCCACGGATTTTCGATGCGAAGAGCATGTCGCTTACTGCGGCGACGACGCGACGATTCATTTATAATCTCCGTTCGTTTGACTCGGAAAATTTCTGCGCGCCGATTTTGCAACGGCGCGCGACTTGGCGTAAAGCCGAAGGAGCCGATGGCCGCAACCCTCGAGCCGGAAAGCCGCGAAGCGACAACGCCTGATGTCGAGCGCGGCGAGTTCGCGACGCGTCAGACGACCGCGCCAGCTTCAAGGCTTGTCATCTCTACATACAACATACGCTACGCAGCAGGCTCACACCTCATCGGCGGGAGCCTGCTGCGACGACTCGGGCTTGGCTGGCCCGCGCGTAGGCCGCGGCTCATCTCACGGAACATCTCGAAAGCCGCGCGCATCCTCGCCGATGCGAAAAGGATGCCGCCCGCCGATGTGGTCGCGTTACAGGAAGCAGACCGGGGGACTTTGCGCGCGGGCAGCCAACACATCGCGCGCGGGCTGGCGGAGGCGCTCGGGATGAACTACGTGCGCGCACACGTCCCCACGCCGGATGATGTCGAGCCGAAGGACAGGAAATGGTGGCTCGACTTCGAGGAGCGTATAAAGCGCGGTGAGCAGGGAGACACGGGCATCGCCATCCTCAGTCGCCTGCCGCTATTCGACGCCGCGCGCATCGAGCTTCCGTGGAGCGAGTGCCCGTGGCGTCCGAGGCTTGCGCTTGCGGCCGCAGTGCCGTTCGACGGTGCGCGCGTGCGCCTCTTCAACGCGCACATAGACACGCATGCGAGCATCGAAGGTCAACTTGAACAGCACCGAGCCGTGCTTGAACGCGCAGACCACGCGGGCGTCTCTGAGCCAACCGTGCTGCTCGGCGACTTCAATACGCTTACGCAAGAGGCGCGGCTGGCCGCACGCACGCTCCTCGAATCACGCGGTTACACGACGCCGCTTCCCACAGGCACAGCCACCTGGCGCTCGGGGCCGCTTCGTTATCATTACGACTGGATTTTCACGCGCGGCTTGCGCGTCACACGCTGGGGCGTGGCTCGCGTCTCAGGCGTCTCGGATCACTGGCCCGTGTGGGTCGAGGTCGAGCCCGAGCGACACGGTCAAAGATGAAAGAGGCGATCACCAGCCGGAAGAATCCGCTCGTCCAACGGGCGCGCGCCGTGCGCGACGGGCGCGAGCGAGAGTTAATCTTCGTCGAGGGCGTGCGACTGTGCGAGGAGGCTCTGCGTGCGTCAGTAGAGTTAGAGCTTGCTCTCTACACGCAGTCGCTCGCCGACGACGAGCGCGGCGCGCGCCTCATCGAAGAGTTGCGAGACGTTTGCAACCGCGTCCAACTCGTCGGCGAAAGCGTCCTCGAATCAGTGTCCGACACGAAGAAGCCGCAGGGCATCGTCGTGCTTGCGCGTCGGCCGCAAACGGGGCGCGAGATAATCGAGCGTGCGACCGGGACGCCACTCGTCGTCGTCATGCACAGCGCGAACAATCCATCGAACGCGGGGGCGATGCTGCGAGTCGCGGAGGCCGCGGGCGCGTCCGCCATCATCGCCACCCGTGGCTCGGCCGACCTGCTCTCGGCAAAGGCGCTGCGCGGCTCGATGGGTTCGGCGTTGAGGCTCCCACTTTGGCCGGGGCCGTCGTTTGAAGAGGCGCTCGGCTGGTGCGCCGGACGCGGCATCTTCACCGTCGCCACGTCGGCGTCCGAAACAGCCGTCACACATACGGAGATTGACTGGACTATGCCGCGCGCAGTCATCGTCGGCCCCGAAGCAGGCGGCCTCTCGGACGAGGAGGCGCGTGCTGCCAGTCAGTGCATTCGTATCCCCATGCGCGCGCCGGTCGAGAGCTTAAATGTTGCCACCGCGCTGGCGGTCATTCTCTACGAGGCGGCGCGGCAGAGAAATTTTAGCTGAACGTGGTCGCCGCTTTCGCCGTGAAGCCTCTCTTTTCTGTCTTTTTCTTCTCCTCTTTTTCTTTAGCTTTTAACTGCTCTTCCGCGCGGCGGCTTTTTTCAGCTAGAATGCCCGCAGAAGAATTCAGGCAATAATCCGGTTCTCCCTTTTCCCCTGCTCGCAGACCTTTGCCGCCGCCGCGTGGCCCGGCTCGTTTTCGGTTTGGCTGTTGGACGCCCCTTTATGACCGAAGAGAAAGAGAAGAAGCGTGATGAGAAGAAGCGTGACGAGGCGCTGGTCGAGCGGCTGATGCGGCGCGTGCTCGAAGGCATGGGCTCGGCCGTTGACCGCAAGCTCGGGCGCGAGGCCGAAGCGCAATCCGGCTTCACCACCACCAAGCTCATCGAGCGCATGAAGCAACTCATTGACGAGCGTGTGCGCGCCGACACCGACGGGCGACGCATCGCACCGCACCTCTTCAAGCTCAAGGTCGAGTGGGGCACGCACTCCGAAGCGCCGCCCGAGTTCATCAAAGACCTTGAGAACGAAGTGCTCGCCGCCGCCATTGACTACATCAACGACCGTCGGCTGCGCACGCTCGCACCCATCAAGGTCGAGACGAGCGCCGACATCTTCACCTCGGGGATTGCCGTTGACCCAACCTACGGCGAGTTCGAGGAGGAGTTGAAGAAGCAGGACGAGGCGGCGCGACTCAACGTCGAGTTGGCCGACGCCGTGCCCAAAGCCAAGACGCTTGCCGTGAGCGACGTGCCGGTGCTGGCGCGCGTCACGACGCCGGAGCGCAGCTTCGAGAAGGCGCTCCCGTTTCGCCCCGGCGGACGGCGCGTCAACGTCGGCCGCGTCGCCGATAACGATTTGCAGCTTGAACATCAGAGCGTCTCGAAGATTCACGCGTCGCTCGTGATGAACCGCGAGGGCACGCTCTTAGTCGCCGACACGGGCTCGACCAACGGGACTTTCATCAACGGCCGACGCATCGCCTACGGCGAGGCTCGCCAGATTGAGGACGGCGACGTTGTCAGCTTCGGCGACGTGGAGGTGAGATTTAAGAAGGGGTGAATGGTCAATAGTGAATGGTAAATGGTTCGTCCTGCGCGCAAGCGGGCTGGAGCTTTACTCTTCAAGCCATATCCCATTCACACATCATTCACCATTCACCATTTACTATTCATCAAATGATTTTTCTAGCTGACATTCCGGAAACCAAACCTGCGCTGCTGAGCCTGATTTACGTGGCGGGCATTGCGCTGCTGGCATTGCTGCTCTTCGTCTCGCTCCTCTTCGTGCGTAGGCGCAGGCGTTCGGCGCTCGAAGCGGTTGCGCCAGCAGACCTCCCGCCCGAGGTGAGACAGAGGCTCGGCGCGACCTCGACGAACCGGGGCTTGTTTGGGCTGCGCCTGCTCTTCCTTCTGCTTGCGCTCGGCGTCTTCGGCTTCCACGTCTACTGGGCGCAATACGCGGCCGAGTCGAACGACCGCTTTCAGGAGTTAAGCTACAAAGACCTGCGCAACCGGCGGCTGGCCGAGTCAACATTGCGCGGTTGGATTCTCGACCGCACGGGAGCCCTTGACCACGCGCTTGCGCTCTATCGCCGCGCGCCCGACGGGCAGATCGTGCGCGACTATCCGCTCGACACCGAGATGTCGCAACTGCTCGGCTCAGACCGAGGCGACCCCGGACTAGAGCGCGCACTCTTCGGCATTCAGAGCGGAGCCGCGCCCGAATCGCTCGACGTGCTGATGGGTAAAGACATCAAGCAGCAGGCGAACATAGATGTGCGCCTGACCATTGACAGCGAGTTGCAGAAGGAGGCCGTCGCGCAGCTACGCGGCCGACACGGCGCGGCCGTCGTGCTCAACCCGCAGACGGGTGAGGTGCTGGCTATGTACTCCAATCCCTCTTACAGTCTCAAGGAGATGCAGGACGAAGAGAACTGGATCAAGCTCAACGCAAACAAGCGCGACCAGCCGCTAGTCAATCGTGCGTTGCGCGCCTACTACATCCCCGGCTCGACCTTCAAGACGGTCGTGATGATGGCCGCCTTCCGCAACGGCATGCAGGGGGCGCAGTTCAACTGCACGGCCGGTGGCTACATCGCCGAACCCGGCGCGAAGCCCATCCTCGACTCAGGCGGCACGGGCGAAGTTCATGGGCATATCGGAATTGACACCGCGCTCGAAGCATCATGCAACCAGTATTTCGCGCAGATGGCCGTCAAGCTCGGCCCCGAGCGGCTGGCCGATACGGCCAAGCTTCTCGGCATCGGCACTTACGCTACGCCCGCCGAAGCGACACGCAACCTGAAGGCACCGCAGCTCTGGAACACGAGCCAGCCATCGGTTGCGCGTGCTCTCGCGCCGAGCGAGGCGACCATTGTCTCGAATCCAAAGATGCGAACCTACGACCTCGCGCTTGAAGGCTTCGGCCAGGGGTACGCCGGGCAAATGACGCCGTTCCAGATGGCGCTCGCGGCCTGCGCGATTGCGAACCTGCAAGGCCAGTTGATGAAGCCCAAGATCGAGTTCGACCAGCCGCCCGCCGTCCTCGCACAAGTCAACACGCCCGAGGCGGCGGCCGAGATGCGCCGCATCATGGGACTCGTTACAGCCGGGCCGCTGGGCACGGCAACGAGCGTGCTCGCTCCCGTCCACGCACAGGGCATTCTCACCGGCGGCAAGACCGGCACGGCCGAGAAGGACGTGCCCGAATACGACCCGAAGACCGGCGAGATGAAGATGGAGAAGAAGGTAGAAAGAGACCGCCGCGGCAATCCTATACGCGAGTACGAAGTGCCCGTGCTCTCGCCTGAGAAGCGGATTGACAGTTGGTTCCTCTGCATCGCGCCGCTCGACCGCCCGCAGCTTGCCATCGCCATCATCATCGAGGGTGGCGGCTACGGTGCAAAGGCCGCTGCGCCCGTAGCCGCCGCGCTCGTCCTGAAGGCGCGCGACCTCGGCCTGCTCTCCGTGCCCGGCGCTGTGCAGCAGCAACAGCCGCAGGCTGCGAGGCAGCAGCAAGGCCAGCCGCAACAGCAAGCGCCGGGTCAGCCGCCGCAGCCGCGCACGACGCCCGGCCCCCGCGCGACTCCGGCCGCGCGCACGCGACGCGGCACGACGAATCAGGCTAACCAGTAACGCTCTCGGGGAAACGCACATCATGAATCGCGCTTCGACACACCTGTTGCTCCTGCTCCTGATCGTCGCCCTTGAGGTCGTCGGATACTGGGCCGTCTACGACTCGGCGCTGCTGCGCGGCTACGAGCCTTCGCTGGTGGGCGCGGCGCGCGACCTGCTGCTCTACGTGCCGCTTGTCGCAATTCTCTTCTGGCTCTCGCGCGTGATGCGCTTCCGTGGCAACTGGACGCTCTACACGGCAGCCGTGCTGCTCTTCTCCGTTGGACTCCTCGTCCAGTACCGTCTCTACAGCGACCCCGAGTACGGCTCGGGCAACAAGGCAGAGGCCCGCGCCGAGAAGACGCAGGTGCAGCGGCTGCGCTTCATCAACGAGTTCTACGGCCCCGACAAGAAGCAGGCGATGGGTCTCGACCCCACGGCCGCGCAGCCGTCGGCGACGCCCGAGGCCATCCGTCGCTCGAATGTTTCGGTCGGGCGCGCGCTCACCTCTTCTTTCACCTGGATTCCGCTCTTTGCCTTCGCCGCGCTCGCGTTGGGATACTGGTTCTGCGTGCAGGACAGGTATCTCGACTGGATGCAGCGACACAGCTTCGTCATCGTGCTCTCGACTCTCGTCCCGCTCTTCGGCGCAATCATCTGGTCGAGCGCGGGCAAGTTCGGTGGCAACATGACGCCGTGGGAGCCTTCAAAGATTCCCTTCCTCGTCGGCTTCGCAGGCATCCTCACGGTTCACTACCGCGAGCTTGCGCGCACCTACTGGGGCATGCCGCGCGCGCGCAACGTCGTTCCGCTGCTCGCGATGGGAATGATTCCGTTCATCCCCTTCTTCGCGCTCAAAGACTTCGGGCAGATGCTCGTCTTCAGCGGGGCATACGCGACGCTCTATCTCGTCGCCGTGCGCCGCTGGCCGCAGCTTCTCGTCTTCGTCGGCTCGCTCGTGCTCGTCGTCGCCATCCTCATCGTCGGTGCTTTGCCGCCCGACGTGCAGGAGCGCGTGCCGACTTTAGCCACGCTCGCCACGCCCGTCCGCGCGGTGCTGCCCGACCGCATCAAGCAGCGCTTCCATCTCTGGCTCGACGGCTTCGACCCGCCCGCGCCCGACGTTGAGTGGTGGAAGAAAGATTATGACGAGGCGCTCGCGAAGAACGAGCGCATGAAGGAGCTTGCCGAGCAGAGCCCCGCGATGCAGAAGACCGTCAACGTTGACGTGTGGTTCGACCGCATCGCGTTCCAGCCCTCGCAGGCCACCTTTGGCCTCGCCGCCGGACGCGTCACGGGTCGCGGGCTCGGGCTCGGCTTCAGCGAAGTCATCCCCGTCGCCGACTCTGATTTCATCTACGCGGCCATCGCGGAGGAGTTCGGACTCGTAGGCGGCGCGGTCGTTATCCTCGCGCTCATCGTTTTGGTCAACGCGGGCGTGCGCACTTCGATTGAGGCGCGCGATATGTTCACCAAGCTCTGCTCGGCGGGGCTCACGGCTTTCATCGGCTTTCAAGCCATCGTCAACATCGGCGGCACGACGCGCGCTCTACCGATGACGGGCATTACCTTGCCTTTCGTCAGCCACGGGGGGTTCAGCCTTATCACGAGCTTCGCCATGCTCGGCATGCTTTTGGCCTTCTCGCACCGCAACGCAAGCGACGCTGAGACGCCGCTCCGCGCTACGGCCGCTTCGGCGGCGGCGCTGCCGCGTGAGGAGGAAGACTACAAAGTTCCGGAGGCGGTTCAATGACAGAAGACCCCACGGCGCTTCACATCGAAGTCGCATCGGTCACCGACCGCGGCCTCAGCGAGAAGCGCCCCGAGAACGAAGACTCGTTGCTCAACGACCCCGCGCACAGCGTCTTCGCCGTCGCGGATGGCGTGGGCGGCGCGCAGGCCGGCGAGGTTGCCTCGCAGACCGCCATCGAAGTCTTGCAGGAGGCGTTCGCCATCCAGCACGAAGGCGAAGATGTCGAAGACCTGATGGAGATCGCCATCCAGCGGGCCAACGACTCGATCTATCGCCTGTCGCGCGAGCAGCCGCGCTTCGCGATGATGGCGACGACCATCGTCGCGCTCCACCTCAAGGGCCTCCGCGCGACCGTGGGTCACGTCGGCGACTCGCGACTCTACCGGCTCACGCCCGAAGGGAAACTCCGGCGCGAGACCGACGACCACTCGCTCGTCGAAGAGGAGATGAGGGCCGGTCGTCTGACGCCCGAGCAGGCCGCGAATCATCCGGGCCGCAACGTCATCAGTCGCGCGCTCGGTGCCGAAGCGTCGGTCGAGGTGGACATGCGCACCTTCGACTTCGAGAGCGGCACGACCTTCCTGCTCTGCTCCGACGGCATCACGCGCCACATCCCCGACGAAGAGTTGTCCGCCATCCTCCGCGAACCGCAGAGCGCAGAGGCGGCCTGCGAAGAGATGAAGCGGCGCTGCTACGAGCGCGGAGCCGAGGACAACCTGACGGCCGTCGTCGTGCGCGTCGGAGGCGACCGCGACGCGCATCATGCATCGGACTCCGACGACGAGCAGACGCTCGTCCGCGAACGGCCCGACATGCACACCGCGCGCACGCTCCCCGATACGCCCTCGCCTTTGATAAAACGCCCCTTCGACGCTTCCGGCGCAGCAGCAGTGGCGACTGCCGCACCCGTGCTTGAAGCAAAGGCACGGCCCATGTCAAACGCGACCATCGATTCAACTAAGACATCACACTCCGCCGTCGGCTCATCCAACGTCAGCGCGAACGGTCGCAAGTCAGGTCGCGGCCTACTCGGCTTCGGCGTCATGCTTCTCGTTTTAGGTTCGGTCGCGTTAGCCTTCTACGTCGGAATCATGTTCGAGCGCAAAGGAATGTCGAAACGGATCGGGCTCGCGCAAACGGTCGCGAAGCCGACGCCCGCGCCCACCACGCTCGCAACCGTCCCCGCAGAGAGTTCCGCCGACAGGTTCGAGCGCCTGCGCCGCGCCATAGACCTCTCGCCCGCGACCGAGGCAACGAGGATGGCGTCGGAGGCGAACGGCCAGCCGCTCAACTCCGAGGAGCCTGAGTTCCTGTATCTCTACGGCCGCGCGATGCTTCTGACCGACCGGCAGCCCGAGGCCGCCGCTGCGTTCGACCGCGCGATACAGAAGATTAACGAGAACATGACGCCCGCCAACGGCGAGCTAAAGATTGATGCACGTCTCGCAAAGGTCGCCGCGCACCTTCGCGCACATGACGAGACGGCCGCGCGCGAAGCCGCCGACGCGCTCTCCGAAATCGTCAGGCCGCAGCAGCAACAGACCGGCTCGGACGCAGGCGCAGCACCAACGCCTTGAGCAGATAGATGAGCGAGCTGAAGCTTCAACAATGTAGACTCGACGGACGCTACGACGTGCTCGACTGTCTTGGGCGCGGTAGCTACTCGGAGGTCTACGTGGCGCGCGACACGGCGGCGCAGGGTGACGCGCCGCGTCTCGTCGTCATCAAGGCGCTCAACACGAACCTTCAGGGGATGCCCGACCCGGAACTTGAGCGCACGCTGGTCGAGAACTTTCGCAACGAGGCCATCGCGCTCGACCGTGTGCGACATCCGAACATCATCAGCCGCCTCGGTCACGGCACGGCCATCGACTTACAGAACCGGACGTTTCACTATCTCGTCCTCGAATACCTTCCGGGCGGCGACCTGCAAACGCTTATTCTCAAGCGCCCGCTCCCGCTCGACGGCGCGCTCTTCTATCTTGAACAAGTCTGCAAGGGGCTCGCGCACGCGCACAAGTCGGGTGTCATCCACCGCGACATCAAGCCGCAGAACCTTCTGCTCACCGCCGACCAGCACACAATCAAGATCGCGGACTTCGGCGTCGCCAAGATAGAGGCGGCCGAGGGCGCTATCACGCGCGTCGGCACAGACGTTTATGCCGCGCCCGAGCATCACCCGCTTGCCGTCACCGGGCCGCTCGACACGGCCATGCGCCCGCGTATCATCCAACTCACTCCGGCCGCCGACATCTACTCGCTGGCGAAGACCACCTACATGCTCCTGACGGGCGAGGCTCCGCGACGCTTCTCGCAGAAACCGATCACGCAACTCCCGCAGGACTTCTCCGCCGAGCCGTGGTCAAGCTACGTGCTGCGCGTGCTTGAGCGCGCGACGCAGACGAACTCCGACAGGCGACACCAGACCGTCGAGGAGTTCTGGCGCGAGATCAAGGACGCGACGATGGCGCAGACCCGCCCGCTACGCCGCGACGACGGGGATGACAACGATCCCGCGAAGGCTTTCGGAACCAGTTCCGCGAAAGCATTGGAAACCGCTTCCGCGAAGGAGCTTGGAACCGACTCCGCGAAGAAGTCGGGCGCGCGCGCCTTCTCGCCATCGCCACCACCCGCGCCGACCTTCGACCGCGTGTCGCGCGCAGCCACGAACTCGCAGCGCCACCGCTTCGTCGTTCCCATCTCAAACGCAAACCCCTCGGCCGCCGCCGTGCTCGCCGAAACGGAGAGCGGCGCATTCCCTGCTTCGCGCGCGGGCACGGACGTGGATGCCGGAGAGTACGCGAGACGACGTTCAATGGACGAAGTGCCCGCGCCTCGGCTCTCCTCCGGCGCGCGTCGTTGGGGGGTCGCGCTGCTGCTCCTGCTGGCCTTCTCGGGGATGCTCTTCGCCACTTACCGTTATGTCAACAACCTGCGCCACGCAGGCGACACGACGCAGAAGCAGCAACCCGCGCAGGGGGGTAACAAGGCGCTCGCGGGTAGTGAATTTGTGACGACGACCGATGTAAACTTGCGCAAGGGGCCCGACCCGAGCTACACGAAGGTTGGGATGGCCGAGACCGGCTCGCGCGTGAAGGTCTTGCAGGTGAACGGCAAGTGGTATCAGGTGCAAGTCGTCGAGCACTCGCGCCAGAAGTCAGACCCCGACTCGGAAGATCAGGGCTGGGTCAACAGCACGCTCCTGAAGGCGCAGTGAAAACTTTTGATTTTAAGTGCGACGAACTCTTTTCCCGTTGAGAGGTGACAACCGCTGTGAGCATACTCGATTCGATTCGCCGGTGGATTGACGGAGAGGTCTCGGATGACCCACTGGCCGAGGTTGACGAGAAGGCGCGACCGCGCCGCGTCTGGGAGGAGTTTCTCGTCAAGGTGGCGCGCGAGGTCGAGGCCGTCATGACGCGCGAGATGTTCACACCGCCCGGCGGCCCCACTTACATCCCGCCCGAGTACGTCGTCTATCTCTCGAACGACGACGACAAAGAGTGGCAGGGCGAGAAGCGTCGCGGACTCGAACAGGGTCTCTACTACGTGCTCTCGGAACGTGCGCGCGAGTTGTCGGGACAGACGCAGCTCGCCACCAAGTCTTTCGCCGTCGAACTGCGTGTGGACGGCACGCTCAACAAGGGCGAGTTCCGCGTCCAACCCGTCTGGGAGTCGAACGAGCAGGGCGGTCACACGATGGTCACGGCTCGACCCGCCGAGCTTTCGTCGTCGGATGCTGCTGGTGCCCCTTCGTCCGATGCGCCCAACGACACCGGCTCGCTGGAGAGCGAAGTCACAAAGGTTTCAGTCCGGCCGCCGACCGAACTCTACAGCGTCGAAATCTGGCGCAACGGCCAGCGCCAATCGGTCGTGCCCGTCGTCAAGCAGGAGATTACAATCGGGCGCGGCTCGAAGTCCGTCACCGTAGACCTTCCCATCAAAGGTGACCCCGAAGTCAGCCGCTCGCACGCCACGCTCGAACTCGACAACACGGGCCGCTTCTGGTTCACGCCGACGGGGCGCAACCCAACCTTCGTCGGCGGACGCGAAGTCCCGCGCGAAGAGCGCGTCGAAGTTCTCCCCGATCAGAAGATAGACATCGCCACCTTCACGCTGCGCATCCAGCCGAAGTGAACGAGCTTGCGCGCCGTGCTAATGCCTTGCCTCACCGTAAGGGCCTAGGGCTTTGAGTCCTTGTCGTTTGAGTCCGTCGCGTGAGATTGTCCCCGCGATATTTTGATTGACATTTTCCGATGGCGGGAATACTTTGTCGGCGCTCAAAGAGTTCGTCACCGCTGAAGGGTTCCTGACCTCTTCAGCTTCTCATCCAACGCTGACCGGCGCGCGATTTTGACCGCAGCCCGCTCTGCCGCCTCAAACCCTCGCGCCCACAAGGAGAACCTCATGTCTGAGAATCGAGTCAGTGCCACTATCAGCGAAGCCGACCGGCAGGCCGTGCTCGCCGCCATCGAGACCATCCGCCAGAAGCTCTCTTTCCTGATTGACCTGACGCCCGAGCAGCGGCGCTCGCTCCCCAAGATGGGCGATAAGAGCCGCGCCTTCGTCAGCAAGGCTCTCGCCGTCGCGCAGCACAATTCAAACTTCCTGCCGCGCTCGTTCAGTGTCGAAGAGATGGAGCGCGACGTTGCTCTGGCCGAAGCCCTCATGCCCATCATGGTTTCGCTCACGCGCTTGCAGGAGCAGGTGCTCGACACCTATACCGAGGTCGGCAGCGAGGCTTACTCGGCGGCGCTGGTCGTCTACCAGTACGCGCGCACCAGCGGCGAGGGCGAGTCTCTGGAAACCCTCCTCGACGACATGGCTCAGCGCTTCGCACGCAAATCGAAGAGCACCAAACCGCCTTCGTCCTGAGCAGTTCGCGTGTTTTGCTCGAAATTTCGAGCACCGTACTGGAATCCCGAACACGACTCGCAAAATTCCAAACACGTTTCTCGGAATTTCGACCACTCTTCTCGGGAGCCGGAGTCAGATGCTCGAAATTTCGAGTAATTTGCTCGGAGGTTTCAACATTCCCGCCCGGAGCTTTGAGAAGTTTTCTCGAAACCCTGAGCGTTTTAGCTGTTATTCCGAGAAACTTGCTCGACACTTCGAGCAGATTTCACCCGGGCTCAGAGCTTTTTGCTCGAACCCCCGAGCGCCGGAGCGAAAGCCCCGTGCCCCACATCCCAAGCGTTGAGTAAAAGAGGAGCGCCGACGGATGGACGAAGCAGACATTTTAAAGCTGGACGAACCGGCCCTCCGCAAAAGGCTCGGTGTCATCCTCGATAAAGTTAAGCGGATCGACGAAGACGACCCCAACGACGAGTCAGACCCGCGCATCACGAAGCTGCTCGACGAGGCTGGCCTCATCACCAAACAGCTAGACCCGATTTACCGCGAGCGCGTGCGCAACAACCCCACCGCCCTCGCCGAATGGGAAGAGATCATGCACATGTGCGACGACCTCGACGAAGACGCTCGGACAGATGTTTGAGCCCCGCCCTGCTTTTCCGCATCAACTCTGACACGCGACCGCGTGCGAGCCGGATTCGAGGTCGGTGATGAGTTGTTCGAGGGCGGGGAGCGTCTGTTCTTCGACGTAGCCTTTGCCGAGCAGGCGCATCATCTGGCGCGGACGCGTCTCGCCGCGAACTTCTTTGACGAGAGCGCGGCAGAGCGCGGCGACCACATCGGGCGAGAATTGTCGGCCCGCGTTGTGACGAAAGTCGGCGACTACCTCTTCAAAGGTGCGACGGCGACGATAGGGGCGGTCGGTCGTCATCGCGTCGAACGAGTCGGCCAGCGAGACAATCTTCGCGCCCGGCGGAATCTCTTCGTCCTTCAGCCCGTCAGGGTAGCCGCGTCCGTCGGGGCGCTCGTGATGGTAGCGCGCCATGAGCGGGATGTCGGCGAAGGGGTGTTGGATAGGCCGGAGTATTTCATACCCGGCGGCCGGATGCCGGTTTAGCTCGGACGACTGCTTGGCGTCTATGCGATAAGGCGCGTTGATGATGTCGCGGTCTACGACGAGCTTGCCCACGTCATGTAGATATCCCGCGATGGCGATGCCTTCGACCTCCTCTTCGCCCCAACCCATCTCGCGCGCGATGATCTCACTGTACTTGCCGACGCGCTCCGAATGCCCCTGCGTGTACTTGTCCTTGCAGTCAATGGCGACGGCGAAGGCGCGCACGGTGTCCCTGTAGATGGCCTTCAGGTCTTCGTAGAGCTTGCGGTTCTCTTCGGCTCGACGCTCGACCTCGCGCAGCAGGCGATGGTTGTGAAGCCCGACGCCGATGTGGCGGCCGAGCGCGCGAACCAACTCCCTGTCCTCCTGTGTAAACGACTCGCCGCTCGCCATCCCACCGAGCAGAATCACGCCGACCAACTCGCCGCGCACGACGAGCGGTGTGACGACCTCGACACCTGCGCCTTCAAGCCTCGACGCAATCTCGTCCCCGATGTGCGAGAAGTCGTGCGGCGCGTGCATCGTCGCGCCATTGCTATTCGCGTTCGGGGTGGGCTCTGTGTTGAGCGGAAGCGTAACGTCGCGCGACAGTTGCTCGCCAAAGCCGCGCGTGGCGACCAGACGGAGGGCGTCTGCTTCGCGGTCGAACTCCGCCACCGCGCCGCGACGTATTCCCAAGGCACCGAGGACGACGTGAAGCGCCGAGAGAACCATCTCCTCGAAGTCGCTGGTCTCCGCTATCTCCTCCCCCAGATCGGCGAGGGCGGCGAAGGCGTGCAGAACCTTGCGCGTGCTGTCTGACATCTCTTTGAAGAGGTCTGCCCTTAATTTTTAACTAAACTTAGAGACCACCGTGAACTCCTTTGCGACCTCTGTGGTTAAGCGAATCTGACTTGACCACGAAGAGGACGAAGGTATTCAAGATGGTCACGAAGAAGTTCAATGACCCGGTGAAGGCGCGGCGAACTCTTTGAGGATGGCGAGCGCGGCCTCCTCGCTGTCGGCGAGGACGACAAGGCGCGTCAGGCCCAATAGCTCGAAGAGCTTTACGGTGTGAGGGCTCATGTTGGAGAAGGCGACGCGCGTGTCGTGGTCTTCGGCCGCGTCAATGACGCCGAGCAGGATGGAGACGCCGATGCTGTTGACAAGCTCGGTGTCGCGAAAGTTGATGACCAGCGCGCGGCAGCCGCGCTCCATTCGCTGAAGACACTCGCGCTCGATGCGCTGACCGCTCATCTTGTTGACGTAATCGCCCGCATAGACGATGGCGACATCCTCGACCGCGGACGAAGGCGATGTGGTATCGGCGAGTGACTCAGACATCTTGGCAGGTCTCCCCTTCTACTTGCGAAGATACTTCGTCATCCTGAGTCGGGTGCCGTCGTCGACGCGCTCGAATTCCACGTCGTCCATCAGCGTTCGGATGAGTTTCAGACCCCAGCCTCTCCGCCCCTTCGAGCCCTCGCCGCCGTTTTTATCCGCGAGCTGGGTTCCATTTTCGGAAAGGCTCACCGGGGCGGACAGCCCGCGGCTCGACACGGTGATGACTAATTTATCATCTTCGACGCGAAAGCGGTTATAGATTTTTCGTTCGGTGCTCAAGCTGTGCTCGGCCGCGTTGATGCACGCCTCGACGAGCGCGGTCTTAATCTGGTTGATGGCTTCGGGCTGAAACTCCATCCGGCGCGCGATCTGCTCGACCGTGTGCGCCGCGATAAGCTCGGTGTCTTCGCTCATCGGTAGCTCGATGGCGAACTCGTCGGCCGATGCTTCGCCCGCGCCTTGTGCGCTCGACGCGCTGAGTCTCGCAGTGAGTAAATCCAACTGCTCGCTGCAAGAGCCGTAAGCTTCACGCTCGTTGAGAAGCTCCGCCGCCTCCGCCGAAAAGCCTTCGCGCGAGATGAGCCAGAAGCGCACGCGCTCGAAGCCGCACGCCTGCGCGACCTGTTCAAGACGATCAAGCCACAGCCCCACGAGAGCGCGTCCCGCCTCAAGTTTCGACTCGACCTCCGCGGCTATCCAGACGACCTCGACGCCTTCCGTATACTCACCCGACTCGAAGCCGTGCGCAACGGAGCAGCGCTCCTCGTCGCAGAACTGCGTGATCGACGGATGGAACGAGGCACAACTCGCGGCATGAACAATCTGCGGTAACAGGACTGTATCGGTCTCAGCGTCGAGCCCCGCGCGCGCCTCGTCACGCGGCAGCCCCCGGTACATGCGCAGGAAGCGGTCGTAACGCAGAAGGCTCGTGGGCACGCGCTCGAAGTTGAAGCCGCGCATCACTTCGCCGAGCTTGAGCGCAGCCTCGCGCCGGTAGTGACGCGCCATTGTTCGCGGCGCGCGTTTCAAAGTCTCGACCAGCGTATCGGCGACGACGAGCGCACGCGGCTCGGCGGCGACCTGTAGGCGATAACTGACACGTAGGAAGTCGCGCCACACGGTCGTCGGCGTCGTCTCGACGTAGGTGGCGTGGAAGCTCGCAAGCTCGTGCATGTGCAAGAGCCGCATCACGCGCTCGAACTCGACGGCGTCCGTACCGAGCCTCTTCATCCAGACCTCGGCGGGCGACTTGCCGCCGTTTCCCTGTGCCGATTCGTGGAGCACGCGCAACAGGCCGCGCCGCAGCGTGAGTGATGGTGCGACCTCTTCGAGCACAGCGTTATAGCGTCGGAAGACGCGCCCGCCCAGAAGCTCGTCAACGTAGAGGCTTTGAAAGTCGCGGAAGCTTGCAAGCCGCGTCGCTGTAGTGCGTGCGGCTTCGAGGATGGCGGCGATGAGGTAAGGGCTCGATTCAAGTTGCTGAACGAGGAGGTCGCGCGTCTCGTCATTCATCTCGACGCCTAGCCTCTGCGCGAGTCCATCGGCGAGCGTGCGAGCATCCGACTCTTTCAGACGGTCGAGATGAAGGCGGCGTAGGGCGTCGAGACCGACTGTCTGCGCGTGGCCGTTGAGCAGGTCGAACAGGCGGCGGCGCGGCCCCGCGATGACGAAGGGCACGCCCGACTGGACGGCCGATTGTGCGAGCGAGGGGCCGAGTCCGCCTTCGCCGCGCAGTCGCTCGACGAGATGCGTGTCGTCGAACATAACGACCGTGCGGACGCCCGCGGACGCGGCCTGCTGCGGCGCGCCGAGGCAGAGTCGCACGAGAGCGCGCTCGTCGCCCTCGTCCTGCGCACGCTCGAAGCTCTGGATGAGTCGTTCAACCCACTCGTAATCCTGTGGGGCGGCGAGGTCGAGAAGCGTGCGAAGGCTAGGCGAGGCGTTGACGAGCGCCGGGTCGTCGCGACGGTGCGCGACTGTTTGTGTAATGAAGGTATGGAGAAAGCGGCGCGCTGCGGAAGTGACGGCCGCGTCCGAGCGCGAGAAGGCAAAGTAGATGGGCGTGGGGCCGCCGCGCTGCCGGAACAGTTCATCGAACGTCTGACGCAAGAGTTCCGTCGCGCCCGACTGCGGGGCGGCGAGCAGGAGCAAGCCTTGCTGCCCTGACTTGGGCGAGCCGAGCGCGGAAAGTTCGCGCAACTGTTCGCCGCGCCCGACGAATGTTTCGGGTGCGGTGCGCGCGAGTAT